>NZ_CP123385.1:602500-725000 GCF_040409955.1 Salipiger sp. H15 | reverse complement strand
TCCCCCTAGTCTCCACCACTGCCCCCGCAGATCGCAAGATGACGGATAAGATCGATAAGCACTGGTGAGTGTTTATCCATCCGATCCGTCGGATGATTGACATCGTTTAGAGAGATACAAAATCAACACTGTTTGGTTGCCGCGAGTGTGCGGTGATCTCTGGTTGGTTCCCCGCGAGGGGAAGGTTTTGCGCAGCGGTTGTTTCCTCGACCAAGCGCGGAATATCCCGATCAGAAAAAGAACAGAGTTGTCCAAGTCAAGTACACTAACCCCTCATTCACTTTGCATAGGGTGAATGAGATTGTCCTCGCCGCACGGCGAGGGCGGGAAAGTATGCTTCTGATCCGGAAAGATCGGCACCACACGAACCAGCGTGGTGTTTCGCTAGGCGTCAGCCTTGCTCTTTCTGGATCGGATCAAGCGCGAGAAGGGCGTTTGGTGGATGCCTTGGCAGTAAGAGGCGATGAAGGACGTGATACTCTGCGATAAGTCCTGGGGAGCTGAGAATAAGCTTTGATCCAGGAATTTCCGAATGGGGCAACCCACCTGAAAGTTCGTTATAATTGCTTCGGCACTTTATAACGGGCTTAAACAGGTACTTTTAACCTGAATACATAGGGTTTTAAGAGCAAACCCGGGGAACTGAAACATCTAAGTACCCGGAGGAAAAGAAATCAACCGAGATTCCCTGAGTAGCGGCGAGCGAAACGGGACCAGCCGAGTCCTGAGAGTGAATAGAATGGTCTGGAAAGGCCAACCATAGCGGGTGACAGTCCCGTATATGAAGCTCGATGGAACGTATCAAGTAGGGCGGGACACGTGAAATCCTGTTCGAAGATCGGAGGACCACCTCCGAAGGCTAAGTACTCCTTACTGACCGATAGCGAACCAGTACCGTGAGGGAAAGGTGAAAAGCACCCCGACGAGGGGAGTGAAACAGTACCTGAAACCGAACGCCTACAATCAGTCGGAGGGACCTCGAGTCCTGACGGCGTACCTTTTGTATAATGGGTCATCGACTTGGTCTATCTAGCAAGCTTAAGCCGTTAGGTGTAGGCGCAGCGAAAGCGAGTCTTAATAGGGCGTCGAGTTAGATGGATCAGACCCGAAACCGAGTGATCTAGGCATGACCAGGATGAAGGTTGGGTAACACCAACTGGAGGTCCGAACCCACACCTGTTGAAAAAGGTCGGGATGAGTTGTGCCTAGGGGTGAAAGGCCAATCAAACTCGGAGATAGCTGGTTCTCCGCGAAATCTATTTAGGTAGAGCGTCATCCGAATACCCCGGGGGGTAGAGCACTGGATGGGTAATGGGGCCCCACAGGCTTACTGATCCTAACCAAACTCCGAATACCCGGGAGTACTAGATGGCAGACACACTGCGGGTGCTAACGCCCGTAGTGGAGAGGGAAACAACCCTGACCTCCGGCTAAGGCCCCCAATTCATGGCTAAGTGGGAAAGCAGGTGGGACGACCAAAACAACCAGGAGGTTGGCTTAGAAGCAGCCATCCTTTAAAGATAGCGTAACAGCTCACTGGTCTAATCAAGTTGTCCTGCGGCGAAGATGTAACGGGGCTCAAGCCATGAGCCGAAGCCGAGGATGCGCATAGCGCATGGTAGCGGAGCGTAGTGTGACATAGCACCTATCCTCTTCTGCATCCTTCGGGATGCAATGGAGGACAAGGTGCTTTCTGTGAAGCCGGGCTGTAAGGCATCCGGTGGAGAGATCACTAGCGAGAATGATGACATGAGTAGCGACAAAGAGTGTGAGAGACACTCTCGCCGAAAGTCCAAGGGTTCCTGCTTAAAGCTAATCTGAGCAGGGTAAGCCGGCCCCTAAGGCGAGGCCGAAAGGCGTAGTCGATGGGAACCAGGTCAATATTCCTGGGCCATGTGGTGGTGACGGATCGCAGGGGTAGTTCTTCCTTATCGGATTGGAAGGGCTGCTGAGCGGTTCCTGGAAATAGCCCCACTTTTAGACCGTACCCTAAACCGACACAGGTGGACTGGTAGAGAATACCAAGGCGCTTGAGAGAACGATGTTGAAGGAACTCGGCAAAATACCTCCGTAAGTTCGCGAGAAGGAGGCCCAGTTTCAACGCAAGTTTTGGCTGGGGGCACAAACCAGGGGTGGCGACTGTTTACTAAAAACACAGGGCTCTGCGAAGTCGCAAGACGACGTATAGGGTCTGACGCCTGCCCGGTGCCTGAAGGTTAAAAGGAGGGGTGAGAGCTCTGAATTGAAGCCCAGGTAAACGGCGGCCGTAACTATAACGGTCCTAAGGTAGCGAAATTCCTTGTCGGGTAAGTTCCGACCTGCACGAATGGCGTAACGACTTCCCCGCTGTCTCCAACATCGACTCAGCGAAATTGAATTGCCTGTCAAGATGCAGGCTTCCCGCGGTTAGACGGAAAGACCCCGTGCACCTTTACTACAGCTTCACACTGGCATCAGGCCATGCATGTGCAGGATAGGTGGTAGGCTTCGAAGCAGGAACGCCAGTTTCTGTGGAGCCTCCCTTGAGATACCACCCTTGCATTGCTTGATGTCTAACCGCGGACCGTTATCCGGTTCCGGGACCCTGTGTGGCGGGTAGTTTGACTGGGGCGGTCGCCTCCTAAAGCGTAACGGAGGCGCGCGAAGGTTGGCTCAGAGCGGTCGGAAATCGCTCGTTGAGTGCAATGGCAGAAGCCAGCCTGACTGCAAGACTGACAAGTCGAGCAGAGTCGAAAGACGGCCATAGTGATCCGGTGGTCCCAAGTGGGAGGGCCATCGCTCAACGGATAAAAGGTACGCCGGGGATAACAGGCTGATACTGCCCAAGAGTCCATATCGACGGCAGTGTTTGGCACCTCGATGTCGGCTCATCTCATCCTGGGGCTGGAGCAGGTCCCAAGGGTATGGCTGTTCGCCATTTAAAGAGGTACGTGAGCTGGGTTTAGAACGTCGTGAGACAGTTCGGTCCCTATCTGCCGTGGGTGTAGGATACTTGAGAGGAGTTGCCCCTAGTACGAGAGGACCGGGGTGAACGATCCACTGGTGGACCAGTTGTCGTGCCAACGGCAGTGCTGGGTAGCTATGATCGGACAGGATAACCGCTGAAGGCATCTAAGCGGGAAGCCCCCCTCAAAACAAGGTATCCCTGAGGGCCGTGGAAGACCACCACGTCGATAGGCCGGAGGTGTAAGTGCAGCAATGCATTCAGCTGACCGGTACTAATGGCCCGATAGGCTTGATCCGATCCAGGAACAGCAAGGCTGTTCCGATCAGACAAAAGCATACAACCCCTACACATACTTGACTTGGAAATGCTGCATCCAGCACGTGAGACGTGTCGGCCCGCAACCTGCTTCGCAGGTCGCTTCCGCCGACCAGACCCACTTGCTGCCTGCAGCAAGTGGGTCTTTCTCGGTTTGGTGGTCATAGCGCAAGCAAAACACCCGGCTCCATTCCGAACCCGGCCGTTAAGTGCTGCCGCGCCAATGGTACTGCGTCTCAAGACGTGGGAGAGTAGGTCACCGCCAAACCTAGCAAGGCCCACAAAAACCGTATCTCTCAAAACGATCTCCCCTGTCGCGGGATGGAGCAGCCCGGTAGCTCGTCAGGCTCATAACCTGAAGGTCGCAGGTTCAAATCCTGCTCCCGCAACCATAAACTCTACAAGTTGATCAGCCTCCTCTCGCAGGAGGCTTTTTGCTTTCCCAAACCACGCTCATCCACCACCGACAGTTCCAGGATGTCGATCAGCGCGCCCTGCAGGTCCACGCGCGTGACAGCAACCCGGACGAGGCAATCACTCCAAATTTCGGGCAAGTGCTCCAGCCCCCGGAACTGTCCGCCCGCCGCGCACAATGCGTCACGTGCCCGAACGCTCAGTTCGCCGAGCCGCAGGAGAAGCTGGCCGGGTCACGGGGATCGCCGCTGCCGTCGTATCGCACGACCTGCGGATAGGCGCAGACCGGCCGGCCGCCGTCAGGCTGGTGCTGCGCGTCGAGCCAAAGGGCTATGACCGCGTCGGGAGCCTGTCCGGTCTCGGTCCACGTGTCGATCTCGGTCAGGAAGTTCACATAGGACGGGCCGGGGCCGCCAGAGCAATGCTCGACGCCAGGCAACATGAAAAGGCGGACATCGGCGGCAGCACTCGGATCATGCGCGAGGACATCCTCGTAATAGCCGATCGTTCCGAGCGGCGGTATCGCGCTGTCCGACCATCCCGAATAGATCAGCAACTTGCCGCCCCGCGCGCGGAACGCGGACAGGTCCGGGGTCTTCGCATTCAGGGTTGCGGCGGCCACCTTGGAGTCCTTGGCGTAGGAGTCCGGATCGTAGTCCAGGTAACTCCAGTCTTCATCGTGATAGACGAAGTCGCGCATGATGCCGTTGCCGAAGCTGAACATGGCGCTTGGAGATATCGGAGGCTTGAAACCGCCGGACCCGATGCCCTCCTGGAATTCCTCGGTGAAATCGTCCAGCCCGCCCGTCAGCCAGCGGCTCGAGCCCCTCGGAGAGGTCTCGCCACCGAAGGAATAGCCGTAATTCAGCTGGATGCCAGCGGAATCCCTGGGGGCGTCGTAGACCGCCCTGATCGCGGCGACTTCCTCGGGGCTCAGGCACTCGTTGGTTGCACCGGCGTCGCATTGCAGGCTGGCAACGTCGAAGTGGCACTGGCGTGGATCGCTCAGAATACCGTCCTCGAGCCCGTCGAGCCCGTCGCAGGCCGCCATGTAGGATCGCTCGAGCAGCGCCTCGGCCTCGGGTCCCACCACGGCCCGGGACAGGTTGTCCGGGTCAGGGTACATCGCCCGGTTGACCTGCGTCGCCAGCGCTCCCATCCCGGTCCAGTCGATGGCCGGTGCCCCGGCCACGATCGAGTCGAAATCCTCCGGATATCGCGACGCCGACATGATCGCCTGGCCGCCGCCGCGGGAGCAGCCGGTGAAATAGCTGCGCGAAATCTGCCGCTGGTAATAGGCGTTGATCAGGGCCTTGGCGGTGACCGCCGTCCGGTGCACCGCGAGGTGCCCGAAATTGACCAGCGCCTCGAGATCGTCGAGCGCCCAGGACGCATCCAGGGGATGTCCCTGGTGGCCGGTGTCGGTGCCCACGGAGGCATATCCGGACTGGAGGGCACCGAACAGCAACGCGGAGTTCAGCACCGATCCGACGAAGCCGCCTCCGCCGCCCATGACGAACTTGCCGTTCCAGTCATCCGGCAGCAGGAGCTCGAAATGGATCTTGCCGCCGATCACGCCGTCGACCTTGCAGTGCGGCACCGGCGCGGTTTCGGCCGAGACCTGCGAGATGGTGACATCGGGCAAGACTGGCAGGTCCACCGTGCAGGCGGCCTGTGCCGAGGCGCCCTGGCCCCAGGCTGCGACGCCGGCGACCGAGATCGCCGCCAGGAGCCAACCGCTGCGCCGCGGGCCAAGAGGTCCGGTCGGCACCTTATCCTGTCCATGCAATGCCATCTTCATGGTCCTCCCGGTTGCGCGAGACAGGCCGTTGAACAGTCTCCTGCCAACCTGTCCTGGTCCTGCATTTGTCCGGTCCGGACGAGCGCCGCGACCGGCATTGCGGCACGGTTCGCTCGGCAGCCGAAGCCCTTGGTGTCGTGGCTGAAATCGGGCGACTGTCGCATTAATGCCAAAGCTTCCCGACAGGAGCGCGACGTACGCTCCATGTGCATGAAAGCCCGGTCGCTTTGGCCTGCTCCTCCAGCCTTCTCATGGAACCCTGCCGCGCATCCGCGCCCGTGTCGTTGACCGCAATCAACGCCGGGGAGAGGTTCAATCTTGAGGAGAAGCGGACGGCTACTTTGCCCGCTCCCTGATGGTCTCATGCGCGCGCGGTAAAGGTCCACTTCACGGGACAAGGCTCATCGTGGCGAAGGACGAGTTCGGGCTGCCTCCGGCCATGCCGAGCGTCTTGGCCTGCTGCCGATTTTCGGGGACCATCTCAGCGAGCAGCCGAACGTCCGCGGTGCAGAAAACCCGCGGGGTCAGCTCAGCGCAGATTTCAGACGGTCGCTGTGAGCAGATCTATCAATGAGATCCATTCATGATGCCGAAAATCCGATTGGCGCCGGTCTCGGGCCCATTCGCCACACCAGGGCCGAGATGCGAATGTGACCATTCCTCACCCTGACAGCAGTTGCGTCTCGGCCGGTGTTCAGCCCTCGTCGTGCGGGCAACTGTTGGCGAAAGTGAGCACAGGCCATTCCGACTGGCGCAGCGAGGTCTTCTTCACCCATCCCGATTGCTCGCCAAACTGGGCGCGGCACCAGATGCCGTCCGAGGCGGTGGCGCAGTAGTTCACCTTGAGGCAGCTGCCCGGCTCGAGAACTCCGAGCGCGCCCGCGTCGCCACGCGGCTGGCCGCGCACGTTGAGCTGGACCAGGACCTCGACATTCGCATAGGTCCCGCCCTCCTCGATCATCTCGGGCTGATGCAACTCCTCTTTCGGGGCACAGTCCTGCGAGTAGCCCCGGTAGATGCAGCGGTGCTTGCGCAGCGCGGCGGACAGGGCGGCGGCCTCGGGGGCCCCTTCGGAACGGTCGAGGATCAGCGTCCCCGCCTCGCCGACGACATCGCCGGTCACGCGGACCTGGTTGCCGCCGAGCAACGCGATCGACCCGCCGGTTTCGTTCATCAGGTGAAGCTGGCCGTTCTCGATGTCCCAACGCGCGAGCTCGGAGAGCGGCGCGGCACAGCCCGCGCTCGCCGCGGCATGACCGCGCTGCAGGTCGTCGGCGCCGGCCTCCAGCTCGATGCGGCAGGGTTCGGTGCCCGACGCGCGCGCGGCGTCGAAGCTGTACCATGCGCCGGAGAAGGCGTCGACAAACTGCTCGGCGGACTGGCTGGCAGCAGGCGTTGCGGACAGGGCGGCGAGCGCCAGAACGGCGAGAAGCGGGGTCTTGGTCATTCAATCCTCGAAGGGTCGGTCCTGCGGCAGGAGACGGGTCATGCCCGTCTGGCCTTCGCGCGGGTGTCGGGCCGTCCGGGGCGCCGCTTTGGGCGCGCCGGATGCGGGCCCGGCGGTCAGTAGCTGGCCTGGGTGATGGAGACGGCGCCGCCGTTGGAGTAGACGGTTGGCAGCGTCGCGGAGGTCAGGTTGTCACCGATCTGCGTGTAGGTCACGCTGGCGCCGGCCCCCTGCACCTGCAGTCCCGAGGTGTTGCCGTTGCCGATCTGCTCGAGCTTGCCGAAGGCCTGGTCGCCGGTGACCTCGACGCTGCCGGTATTGTCGTTGCCGGACTGGAAGAGCGCGCCGGTCGCGTCGAGGCCGAGGACGGTCACCGCTCCCTCGTTGCCGACGCCATCCTGCTGCAGGATGAGCGTCGCGAGCGTTCCCCCGGTGAGCGTGGCGCTGTTCAACTCCGCATCAGCGCCGGCGCCGGTATTGTTCTGCAACAGGACAACCGCTGCGGCCTCGCCGGTAAGCAGCACCTCGGCAATGTTGCCGAATCCCGTCTGCTGCGCGGGAAGCGTTTCGCCGAGTGCGCCGGAAATGGTAGACCCGGAGGCATCGCCCTGATCTACGAAAAGCGTGTTGCCCAGGCCGCCAAAGGAAGAATCCTGAAGAATGAACAGCGTATTATCGCTTCCCGCCTGAACGGTATTGGCGAGGAAGGCGCCCGCGATCAAGATCGGCGCGCCAGATTTCAGGAATGAACTCACTACATACTCTCCTTTAAGGCGGGGAAACGCTACCACGCGATCTGGGAAACGACCACGTTATTTCCGGTGCCGGTCTGACTAAATTGCACGGTGTTTCCGACACCCTGCTGGGTGATGGTTGCGGTGTTGCCACTTCCCACTGCGACACCGAGGATCGCGTTCTGCTGACCTTCCTGCACGGCATTGATAATGTTGTCGTATCCGATCGAGGCGTAGAGCGTTGAATTGAGATCGGAGTCGATCCTCTGCGACAGGTTCAACGATCCGGACCCGGGCAGTGCGCGGAAGTCCAGGTCAAGCCCAAAGCTCCAGCCATTTACGAAGTCGAGTCCAGCGCTAATCCCGAAATCCTCCGCTTTCCGCCCCGTCCCGGCGTGCGCGGCATTCGAAACTGCCGCACTTTTCTTCAGAAATGATGCGCCGTTGTCGGAGCCCGCGAAGGCATTTGGTGAAATGAGCAAGGTCACCAGCGCTGCAGAAAGGATGTTTGCAATCTTCATGGCGGTTTCTCTCGCTTATTTCCCTGCCGTATTTTCGCCTTTCGGGCTAATTCCGCACGATGGCGGAAATGTGGTCAGGTCAAGGAAGTTGCGTGCAGGGCCGTGGCTGTGCCGCGGCCCTGCGCCCGGGCGCCCTCAGCCCAGCACCCCGCCCGACTGCGCGGGCGGCGGCGGCGCGACGCTCTGCTCCTGCGGCGCGGGCGTCAGCTCGCGCACGATCGGGGCCTGCGCCACCTGCCGGGTCTGCGGCCGGGTCTGCGCGATATGGGCCGCGTTGCGGGTCTGCGGCGGCAGGACGAAGCGGGCGGTGGCCGGCATGGAGTCGCCGTATTTCTCGGCCCGGTAGCGGGCGATCAACTGCGCGCCCGCGGTCCGGTCGCGGAAGTCCCAAAGTCCCAACTCGGCGCCTTCGATGACCAGCGCGTAGACGGCCTTCTCGATCGCCTGCTGCACGGCCACCTGCTTGGGCTCGTTCGCGGTCATTCCGGCTTCCATCTCGAGCAACTCGTCGAGCATCACATAGCGGAACACGCTGCCGCGGATCGCCGAGGAGGCGATGCTCTTCTGGGTCATCACAGAGGCGAGAACTTCACCGGTGTCGGTCGAGACCGCGCGCAAACTCACGGTCACCGTGTCCATCTGCCACTCGCCATCGGCGCCGATGCCGAGGTAGCGGGCGCCGGCGCCACCGGTCTGCACGTTGCTGTCGTAGCCGACGATCCCGCCCTGCAGGAGGATGCCGGCGTGCAGCAGCGGCTTGAGCGCCGAGGGGTCGATGTCGGTCTCGCCTCGGTACTGGCGGCGCATCTCGGTGATGATCTGACGCTCGCGCACGAGGTCCTGCAGGCCCGAGCGGTCGAGCACGGCAAACCAGTGCCGCTCACCCGCGTCCTGAAGCGCCTTGATCAGCATGGCCGAGCCGCCCTGCGTGACGGCGCGAGACAGCGACTGCACCACGTCGCGCTCCTTGTACTGCCCGGTCAGGTCCGGGAAGTCGTAGACCGCGAGATTGATGCGCTCGGTCGGGGCCGGCAGCGCGCGCAGCGCGTGGTTCTGGTGGGTGACCTTCACAAGGGTCGGGTCAACGGTCTCGAAATAGCTGCTTTGCATGTCCGAGCAACCGGCGGTCGCGAGAAGCCCCGCGATGATCGCGAGCCTCCGGGCCAGTCGGGGAAGGGCGGGCATGGTCATGTCTTGTCCTGTCGTCGCCTGTCGTCGTTCTTGGGGATGCGCGGTCAGCTGGCGTCGGTGACGAGCTGAGGCACGATGATCTCGGTGACGGTGCCGTCGAGCGAGTCGGTGATGACCAGGCGGATCGAGTCGATGCTGCGCTCGAAGGTCACGGTCGTTGTCCCGAAGGTCACCGTGCCGTTCTCCTGCGGATTGTCGCCGAAGATGGCCGAGGTCACCTGGCCCGCCAGCGCCGAGAGCAGGCGCCCTTCAAGCTGGCTGACGAAGAGCTCGGCGTCGGATGTGCCGGAGCTCTTGGAGCTGCTGGAAGAGGACGACGAGTCCTTCGCGTCGCGCGCCGTGGCGTCGCGCTGCGCGTTCGCGGTGCCCAGAAGATGCGACGAGTTGAGGGGGTTTCCGCCGAAAGACGGATTGATCGGCTTGTAAACGAGGTCGCCCGCGCAAGCGGGAGAGGCGACGAGTAGGATCAAGCTCGCCCGGATGATCGCGGATTTCATGCTTCGCCTGTCAATTCGTGGTCGTGGTTCCGTATGGGCACTGTCGCTTTCGAGAATGCGCGGCAGGTATCCGAAATGTTTTCGGCCATTTCCATCCCGGAAATGCGACGAAGGCGAAAATGTTGCCAATTCGCACCCTCTCTCAAGATTACCTAAAGTAACTTTGCTTATTTCGAATCAAGTCGATTTGCTCTGGAATCCGATTTTCCGCCATGTTTTCTTGGGTTTTGGTCAAAAATCTCCCGCGGCCAATTAGTTAACAACTGGTTAATATTTGCGTATCTTGATTGCGTGATCAATCTGGATCGAATTTGGAAACGAAAAAAATTCTCATGTTTTACAGTTGGTTAAATACATAAGGAAGCGATTTCTCCCGTTTGGGATACTAAATGTGGTTATCAACGTCTTGATGTCGTCACCTTTTCGCCTCAATGTCTGGACCGTACAGAAGGATGTCTTGGGGGAAGACTGGGATAAGACGTAAGGGGCGTGAGCCGAAAGACATCTGACAACCGTGCTTGCCGGTTGGAGAAGGCCACGCTGGCCAACTTCCTGCTGCCATGAGTGATTGTTTCGGAGGTGCCCCCGGGCACTTTTCGAGGCGCGGGCCGTTCCACGGGCCGCGGCAGGTGGTCTTTCGCCTTCTGGTCCCGCGCCGAAATTCTCGACTTTCACAGACGGAATTCCGTGAGTGCCCGGAGGACAGATTTCCGGAAATGACCGCGACTCTAAAAAGAGCCGCACCGAGAGAAGGAAGTTATAGGTGAGTGTTTTGAAAAAGAGCCTGGTGGTCTCGGCCATCGCGATCCTGGCAGGTGGGGCCCATGCCGACAGCAACGCGGCCTACCTGGAGCAGACAGGCAACGGCAACAGCGCTTCGGTGTCGCAGCTCGGCAGCGGCGCACGGGCCGGTGACAACGGTCTTCCGGGGGCCATCGTGCAGAACGGCAATGGCAACGACATCGCGATCCTGCAGAACAACGGCGGCACTGCCGGCGCGGGCGGGAACTACATCCACGCCAGCAAGGGCATCGACCAGCTGGGCGACAACAACACGCTCGCCATCACCCAGACATTCGGCTCGCGCGTCTTCGAGGTGCAGCAGGACGCCACCGCGGCGCTCAGCCCCTCCGCCGATCCGCTCAACGTGGTGACCATCACCCAGACGGGCAACATGGCGGTCAGCCGCGTGAATCAGACCTATACCGGTTCGGGCGCCGCGGGCACGGCCAACGAGGTCTCGATCACCCAGACCGGCAGCCAGTACCAGCTGAGCCGCGTCGGCGACTCCAACGGCTTCTCGAACGAGGTGCTCTTCGGGCAGGACCGCGGCGTTTTCCAGTCCGGCGAGTCCAACTCGGTGAGCATCGTGCAGCAGGCCGCGAACCACGCGGTCCTGGTGGCCAAGCAGTCCGGCACCGGCAATGCGCTCGACGTCTTCCAGGGCGGCGGCCATGGCAACCTGCTGGCCTCGAGCATCCAGTCCGGCTCGGACAACGTGGCGGACCTCTATTTCTCGGGCGGCAGCAACGGCCAGCTCGGCTTCTCGGCCGGCGGCGCCGCGGAAGGCGCGTCGGTCCTGTCGGCATCGCTCACCCAGGACGGCGCGGCGAACAGTGTCTCGCTCACCGTGTTCGGCAACGAGAACCAGTTCGGTTTCGCCCAGATCGGCAACGGCAACACCGCCGCCGGCACGCAGACCGGCGACCTGAACGAGATCGCCGTGAGCCAGACCGGTGACCTCAACATCGCGGTCTATGCGCAGCTCGGCACCGGCAACATCGCGGGCATCGTCCAGTAATCGGCCATCCACGGCGGCTCCGCAGCGCACAGGCGGGCCGCCGCAACAGTTCAAGTCCGGGGGCTGCGCGCCTCCATCCAGCAGGAGTAAGGTAAATGGGTATCTTCAAGACCGTTCTCGCCACGTCCACCGCGCTTGCCCTTTCGGCCCCGGCGCTCTTCGCGGCTGACAACAACAGCTTCTATCTCGAGCAGCTCGGGAACGGGAACAGCGCGCTGGTCAAGCAGAGCCGCGGTTTCGGTGGCAACGACATCGGCACGGCGGCCGACCCGGTCACCCAGGAGGGCGACAACAACCGCATCTCCTACAACAACGAGTACTGCTGCAATGGCGGCGTCGGGAACAACGACTTCCTGATGCTCGACCAGCTGGGCGACAACAACAGCTTCAGCGCCACCGACCTCAACAACTCGGATTCCAACGTGGTCTCCAAGGTGCTGCAGGAAGGCGACCGCAACAGCATGAACATCGGCCACAACGGCAACGACGACGGCACGATCGGCCTCGCTCTCCAGCAGGGCGACAACAACCACATGCGCCTCGTGCAGGAAGCCGGCTCGAACAACGTCATCGCCTCGGCCAAGATCGTCGGCAACAACAACGGCGTGTCGCAGAACACCGGTCCGTTCACCGGCTCCGAGCTCGGCATGTACGTCCGCCAGTACGGCAGCAGCAACACGGTGAGCAGCGCCTCGATCGAGGGCGACAACAACGCCGTTACCCGCAACCCGCCGCTGGTGGCCTCGACCTTCGGCAAGCTGTCGATGTTCATCGAGCAGCGCGGCGACCTCAACACCGCCAGCGCCGATGTGCTGGGCTCGAACGGCAACTACGTCTGGATCCTGCAGAAGGAAGACGGCAACAGCGCGCTGGTCAAGCAGGGCACCTCGGTCGCCTCGACCGGCAACGCCGCCGACATCGCGCAGACCGGCAACGGCAACGCGATCGAGGTCGCCCAGACCGGCGATCTGAACTCGGTGCTCGCGACCTTCACCGGCAATGGCAACGGCGTCGGCACGATGACCGGCGATGCGGGGACCCTGGTGTCCGCGCAGTCGAACCTGACGCAGGGCAGCATCCTGCAGGACTCGGCGCTCGTGACCGGCGGAAACGCGATCGACTACGCGGTCTTCGGCAACGACAACCTCTTTGCCTTCGCCCAGATCGGCGGCGACAACGTCATCTCGGGCACCGTGGGCGACGCCATGTCGAACGCCTCTGCCAACCAGGTGGCCGTGCTTCAGGTCGGCGACGGCAACGTGACCAGCTTCTCGCAGATGGGAAGCAACAACGTCCTCGCCGTCGTGCAGTAACCGGGTTCGGCCCATCGCGACGGGCCGGGCCACACTGAATTCGAACGCACCGGCTGAGGCTGGTGCGTTCCCGCTTCGATGACGTGATCGCGTCGAGTTCATGTGTGGGTGGCTCAAGGAGTGGGGACGAGTCGCGACCAAGTATGAACGCTGTTTCAGAGATAAACTTCTCTGCACCGCCGTTGCAGCGATCATCGTCGGGTTGATCATGAGCCTCGGCCCAAGACAAATTCTCCCGTCGGCGCCCGCTGGCTTCACACGATCCATCCACTCCAATTCGAAAAGACGGCGGCGGGCATTTGAGAGATTTGCACCGCAAATTGGTGCGACGCACCTCTGCTTGCCCGGCAACATGCCTCCCGAACCGTGCTAACTGGTCCCACTTCGGTCGGTGCCTTCTGCCTCAACGAGGTCGCGTGATCTTAGACGTGCGATCAGCTTCGTGGTTACGCACGTGTCATATCAGAAGTTGCCCGCCTTCGCGAGGAGGGGGCGTTGACGCTTGGTTGACGTTCGTCGTCGTGCACTTCGCGACGCATTTCGTTCGGTTGAGGCCAATGCGAGCTCCTGCAACCACTTTCACCGAACATGCATCGACACCGCGCAGCACACCCGGCTGCGCCTGCTCGATCATCGCGGTGATCGCACCTGACCTGCCTCCTGCGGGTGCCTCATTCTTAACGAGGGTCTGCAGGTTGGTGATGTGCTACCCGACGCGCCCTCGGTCGTCCTTAGAGTTTCGGCGCTTGCATCAGGCTCACGGGCTGGTGTCGTGAGCTGATTTGATCAGGTCTGCCGGGACCTTGTTGCCGATGGCCCCTTGCGGTCTTTCTTCGTTGTAGTCTCTACGCCAAGCCTCCAGCTTTTCGGTGGCATCTTCAAGACTCATGAACCAGTGGCTGTTCCGGCATTCCGCCCGGAAGCGCCCGTTGAAGGTGAGGAGGGGTAAGCAAACAGTCCGGGGGACTGTTTGCCCCAATGCAAGATGGAGGCGGTGTCCGTGGGTTTTCCGGGACGCGAGAAGTCCAGCGTCACGCCCTTGGCATAGGCCCATATGTCCATGTCCTTCGAGATGAACTCGCTGCCCTGATCAACCCGGATTGTGGCTGGATAGCCGCTGCGTTTGCACACCCTCTCCAGGGTCGCGACCACATCCTCGCCGCGATAGGTAAAGCGTGCATCGAGCACCGGCACGTAGCGCGAGAAGGTGTCCACCACCGTGAGCACGCGAAGCTTGCGCCCCGTCGCGAGCTGATCGTGGACGAAGTCCATCGCCCAGATATCGTTGGGCCCGACGGCCTCCTTCCGGTCGTCGCGGAGCTTGGCCTTTACCCGCCGCTTCGGCGTCTTGTTCCGCAATTGCATGCCCAACTCCTTGTAAAGGCGATAGGTCTTCTTCGCGTTGATCTCCCAGCCCTCGCGGCGCAACAGCACATGCACCCGCCTGTAACCGAAGCGGACACGGGTCTGGCAGATCTCTCGGATCCGCTGTTCCAAAGCGGCCTGCCCAGGTCGGCGAGACTTGTAGCGATAGGTCCTTGGATCGAACCGGATCACCTCGCAGGCGCGGCGGATCGACACCTGCCAATCCGCCCGCATCTCGTCGACCAGCCTCCTCTTCCGGGCAGGCCTCAAAGCTTTCGCTTGATGACGTCCTGCAACATCTCCTTGTCCAGCGCGAGATCGGCGACGATCTTCTTCAACCGCGCGTTCTCCTGCTCGAGCTCCCGCAGCCGCTTCATCTCGGATGGCATCAATCCCGCGTACTTCTTCTTCCAATTGAAGAAGGTCGCCGTGCTGATCCCCGCCTTGCGGCAGACCTCCACGACAGGCGTGCCATCCTCCGCCTGCTTGATGATGAACGCCTTCTGCGCGTCCGTGAACTTCTATGCCTTCATGCGTTTCCGCTCCTCTCCCAGCCAAGGATTCCGTCCGGAAAACTCTAAGCTGGAACGGGGACGTTTTCGGGGATCACATCACCGCGTCTTTCCACGGCGCTCGACGCAATGAGTTCGATTTTTGCCCGCGCCTTGGCGATCTCTTCGGGGAAACGCCTTGCCTGGCTCGCCAGGAAGGCCGCCGCCACATCTGGCTGTCCCTGCCTTGCGAGAACGGTCGCGGACCAGGTCGCGTGCTGGCCGGTCGCCAGGGGCGACATGAGGGCCGTTTCCATTGCTGCGCGCGCCGCGCCCACGTCGCCGGAAATCGCGGCGAGTGCGCCCTCCGCAATACCCGCTTCGACGGTGAAACCCGGATCCCGGCGGAGCGCGTCGAGGATCTTGCGGGCCTCCTCGTCCCTGCCGGTGCGTGCGAGCCGCATGGCAAGGGGCAGGGCGCACCCAAGCGCCGGGCCCGAGGCGTCATATGCCCTGCGGAGCATATCGAGGGAGGGGGCGAAGCCCGCGTTGGCGAGCTTCCACCAGATCTCGGGCGACGCAAATCGCTCGGACATTTCCAGGAGCGCGCGCAGTTTGCGAGGGCGACCCGCCAGCTTGAAGAGGTCGACCAGTCCGACCACGATCCAGGCAGGGATGTCCCCCTCTTCCGGGATGAGGCCCTTCAGGGAGAGCGTCGCGTCGCAGAACCTGCCCTTGCGGGCGTTTTCCTTGATCGCGTTCACCTTGTCGATCGTCGCGGGCTCGTACCGGCTCTGGCGCAGGCAATCCGGCTCGGCCTGGCCCGCTACGATGCCTTCGATCAGCCGCGCCACCGCCGGAGCGAAGTGCGGCGTCATCAGATGGTGGTGAAGGGCGTCGATCAGGTGCTCGCGAAGCGGCTCGGACACGAAATATGACCAACCCTCCCCGCTGTCGGACTTCGGATAGGGGAAGGACCGCGTAGCCGTGATGAAATCGCATTGGCACGTCACAGGGCCCGCAGGGTGGCGGAAGACCTGCGCGGCCAGGGCCTGAGGGATGGACTGTGGCGCCGATGCCCCGAGGCGTGCCAGGGGGCTGCTGCTGTCGAGCATGACGATCCGTTCGAGCGCGATGCCGCGCTCGGCCGCTCGCGTCGCCACGTGCCCGGCGAGCGTTCCGCCAAAGGAGTAGCCGACCAGCGTGACCGGGCGGTCCGCTCCATGAGCAGAGAGGTCGTCGAGAAGGCTCTCGATGAGCTCTGCGAGGAAGCTCTCCGGCAGGGGAAGCTCGCGCGGCGGATCGAACCTCAGGCCAAGGACCGGGTTCTCGACCGACAGGGCGGTCAGGATCTCGACGGCCCAGGCGAATTGCCCGTTCACCGCAGGCATCAGCACGATGGGAGACAGGTCCGCGCGCCCGCCGCGCAGCAGCCTGAGGTGCTTGCGGTCGCTTGCGTGCAACTCCGGGCTCATTGCGATGAGGACACGCAAGCGCCGCAGCGTCGGTTCGTCGGAGAATGTCCCGAAGTCGACGTCCGCGCCAAAGACCTTCTGGACCTCGAGGATCATCTGGACAAGCTGGAGCGAGGTTCCGCCAAGCGCGTAGAAATCCCCGGTATCGGGAATGTCGGTATGGCCGAGGATATCCTGCCAGATGGCGGTGAGCGGGTCATCCGACCTGATGTCAGCGGCGCTTTGAGGATCCGGTTGCTGTCTCGCGACGGCTGCCAGATCCACCTTCCCGTTGACCGTGAGCGGCAATGCCTGCACCCGCACGTATCGCGTCGGCAGGATCGGCCGGGGAATGCGGTCGGCGAGAAAACTTCTCAAGTCGCGGTCGCTCGGCAGGTCGCCATGAACGGCCTCGATATAGGCGGCAATGCCGGTCACCGCCGTTCCGCCGTTGCGGCGTTCGGGCAGGACGGCAGCCCGGCCGATGGCCGGGTGCGCCATGAGCGCGGCCTCGATTTCGGTCGGTTCCACGCGGTGCCCGTGCAGCTTGAACTGCGTATCCCGCCGTCCAAGGAATTCCAGATCGCCGTCTGAGGTCCAGCGGACCCGGTCACCGGTGCGGTAGAGAGGGATGCTGTCGTCCGCGTCGAGACCCAGGCGTTCGGGATCGACCGCGATGAACCGTTCCGCGCGGACCTCTGGCCGGTTCTCGTAGCCCTGCGAGAGCCCCGGACCGCCGACGAAGAGCTCCCCGGCGAAGCCATCGGGCACGAGCCGGCGCCGGCTCGACAGGACGGGACAGAGGTTTCCCGGCAGTGGCCGTCCGATCGGGACGTTCGAGGGCACGTCACTCGAAACCGCGTGCCCGGTCGAAAGGGCCGAGTTTTCCGTCGGGCCGTAGCCGTTGAACAACCGCAGCGACGGATTGGCATCGAGGGCGCGGCGGCAATGCGACGCCGAGGCGGTCTCGCCGCCGATGGCGAGATGGGTGAGCGGGGCGAATACCGTCGGGTCGGCATCGACCAGCATGTTGAAGAGGCTGGTGGTCATGAAGGACGCGGTCGGGGCGAGCCGTTTCAGCTCGGAGGAAATCCCTCCCTCTGCGAGAATGTCCTTCTCGCAGAGCACGAGCGCGGCGCCCTTGAGCCAGGCGCACCAGACCTCGATGAAACTGCCATCGAAGCCGCAGGATGCGAACTGGCTCATCCGGTCTCCCGGTCCGATCGGGAAGTACCATGCTCCGAGCGCAAGGCGGACGAGCCCGGCGTGGGGAACGGGGAGGCCCTTCGGCAGCCCGGTCGTGCCGGAGGTGAACATCACGAAGGCGTCGCGGTCGGGCGCGCGGCTCGCGAGGTCGGGCGGCGTGTCCGGCATTGCGCCAAGGTCTGACGGGGTCGGCATCTGCAGATGCAGTTGAAGTCGCGGCAGGTCGCTGGATGCTTCCGCCATATAGGCACCCGCTGGCGATATCAGGGCGGAGCAGCCGGCATCTCCAAGCACGTGCCGCATCCGCAGGGCGGGAAGCCCACTGGCCACCGGGACGACCGTCAGGCCCGCCTTCAGCGCCGCCAGCCAGACCTTGAACACCGCGGCGCTGCGCGGCATGACCACGCCGAGACGCTCGCCCGCCCGCAGCCCTTTCGACAGCAGCCAGTGCGCCAGCGCGTTGGTCTCCCGGTCGAGGTCGGCGTAGGTCCACGCCTTTCCGGGGGTCGCAAGCGCCGTGGCCTCGGGATGTGCGCGCGCGATGAAGGCGAACTGTGCGAGGATGTCGAGATCCGTGCCGCCCGTCTCCGGCGCGTGCGCGCGGCGCGCCTGCCTTTGGGCCTCGGGCTGGTCGACGAGGTCGATCTCGGAAAGCGGAACACCGGGGTTCCTGATCACCTGCCGCAGGATCAGGAGATAGCAGTCGGCCAGCTGCGCGAGCACCGTCTCGCTGAAGTGGGACCTCTGGCCGGCAAAGGTGATCGTCATGCCATCTGGCCCGGGATGCAGGCTCAGGTGGAGGTTGGCCGACTGCGCGGCCGTCGCGTCCGGTCTCTGGGCGACAGTCAGCGCCGTGCTGCCGAGGCCGAGGTCCGGTGCGTTGTAGTAGCCGATCGCCGCGCGGCCGAGGTGGATCGGATCGGCATCGCGCGCGAGGGCGCTGCGCAGCTCGTGCCTTGCCGCGAGCATCAGGTCCGCGAAAGTCTCGCAGGTGCCTACGTTGGTGCCCACCTCGATGTTCCGCACGAAGAGACCGATGGAGTGCTCTTCCCCCGGTGCCGTGCGGTCGGAGGGCGAGAGCGCGACCCTGAAGGTGTTCTGATCGCAGTAGGTTCCAAGCAGGAACTCGTAGGCGGCGAGCAGGATGGTGAAGGCCGTGCATCCGTGGATGCGGGCGACGTCGCGAAGCCGCGCCTCCGCGTCCGCATCCAGATGGCGCGTGACCCGCTCACGGCGCACCGCCTCGTGATCGGGCAGGGAATAGGTGGCCGTGGGCCAATGGATCTCGGGATGCGCTTGCGCCTCGCCCTCACAGGAGGCGCCGGCCCGCCGGGCAAGATGCGCGGCAAAGGCGGCGGCTTCGGGCAGGCCCGCAGGGGCTCCGGTGATCTCGCCGTCGTAGAGCGAGAAGAGGTCGCGCGCGAGTATCCGCCACGACCAGTCGTCGCAAATCAGGTGGTGCATCACCACGGCGAGGACGTGGCGTGTGCCCCCGACCTTGAACAGCCGCGCGCGCCAGAGCACCGGAGCGTCGGGCGCAAACGGGGACAGGCTTTCACCTTCGATCAGGCGGTCGATCTCCGCCAGCCGCGCGTCCGGTGTCCCGCCCTGCACGGCTTCGCAGTCAAGCGACACGCGACCTTCGGCGGCGAAGGTTGGCATCGGGCCGCCGTCGCTTCGGGTGATCGACATGCGCAACGCATCGTGGCGACCGACCAGCGAGGCCAGCGCGCGGTTCAACGCCGCGATGTCCAGCGGACCCTGCAGGTCCCAGCTCCGGACGAGGTTGGCGACGGGCTGGCCCCTGTGGAGCATGTCGGCGCTCAGGAGCGTCCGCTGCTCCGGGGAAAGCGCGACCGGTCCGACCGGCACGCCACGCGGTTCCGCCCTCGCGGATTGGCGCAGCCGGGCGAGCATGTCCTTGCTGCGGTCGGGACTGAAGGGATTGGCGTTCATTCTGGCGTGTCCGCGTGCTCGGAGATGTCGACGAGGCAAGGACCACGGCCCTGAACAACGCGGTCACGGATTGCCGCCCAGCCGTCGAGACTGTCGATCCTGTGTCCCACGCCGCCGAAACCGCGCATGATCCGGGCATGGTCGGTTGCAGGCGTATAGTCGGCAATCCGCCGGTCTGCACCTGCAAGCTGGTTGCTTTCGGAGGCGAGCCCCCGGTTGTTGTTCACGAGCACCGTCACCGGCGCGTCGTACCGGACGAGGCTCTCGAGGTCCGCAAGCGCAAGGCCGAGGCTGAAGTCGCCGGTCAGCAGGATGACCCGTCTATAACGACCGCTCGCCGCGGCGCCGAGCGCATGGCCGATCCCGGCCCCGAGGTGGCCGGAGATCCCCGGCGTGATCCGGGCCCAGTCCGCGTCCGGAATGATCCGGCGGGCGGCGTGGATCAGCCCGTTGCTACCATCGAGAACGAGGGCGGTCTCGGTCGGGAAGTCGTCCGCAAGCCTATCGGCGATGCGCGCGAAGAGTGTAGGCGGGGGCGGTGCCGGAAGCCTGCCGCGGCCCTCGGGGCGGGGGGAGAGACCAGCGCGCGTGTCGAACATTCCACAGAGCGCATCAAGCGTCTGCCCGATCTCGCCCGACAAGACGATATCCCCGCGCCGGCTTTCGAACCCCGGCTCGCCCTCCTCCCGGAGCGAGATCACCTTGGCCTCGTTGGGTACCGCGATGCCCGAACGCAGGGTCCAGTCCAGCGATGCCCCGACAAGCAGGACGGCATCCGCGCCGGAGAGTTCGCGGTGAACCTCGTCCTGGCCAAGGCTCGGAAGGCGCGTGCCGCCGAAGCCGATCGAGAGGCCGGTCGGGCACAGGGGCGCATTCAGGCGGCGAGCAAAAGTCGCCAAGGTCTCGAAAGACGCCGACCAGCGGGCGCGATGGCCAACGACGATGATCGGGTTTTTCGCGGCGTTCAGCATCTCGGCCGCTGTTTGCAGCGCCGCCAGGTCCGGGCGGCGAGAGAGGCGCGGAGGCTGAATGTCCGGCGCCACCATCAAGCTCCCGAGCAGTCGCCGCTCCAGCAGCACAACGGCAGAGCGTCGATCCGGCTTCGCGGTGTCGGCGAGCAGGCTCGCAAGCCTGCCTCCGGCGCTGTCCGGATCCTCGAAACGAAGCACATCGCACGGGCTGCCAGCCTCTAGCGCCAGGTGCATCGACCCTTGAAAGGCGCCACTCTGCATATCGGTCAGGCTCTCGCAGGGCGACAGCAAAACCATGGGCACGCCATGGGCGACGACCGACGAGAGCGCGGCCAGCGCATTGGCAAGCGCCGGCCCGCGCGTGATCAGCACGGCGCTCGCGAGCCTGCCCTCTGAGTAATTGTCGCCGGCGGACGCGAACACCGCCGTGGCCTGCGACCGCACCGAGAAGACGTCCAGCCCGGCAGCGGCGAAGGCACGCAGCAGCCCGTAGGCCATATCGCCGGGCACCGTGTAGATGCGGCGCACGCCTTCGCGGGCGAACAGCTCGGCGATCACCTCGGGGGCGGGGCGGGCGAGCTGGCCCCGCGATGGCATGAGCGTCATAGGCCGATGGCCGTATCCGCATCGCTGTCGCCGTAGAGCGCTTCCAGCGAGTGTTTCACCCGGCCTCCATCCATCGCGTCGACATGGGCACCCAGTTCCGCAACGGTCGGATACCTGAAGAGGATTTCCGGAGACAGGTTGATCCGGAGCAGCATGTTCAACTCGACGATCGTGCTGGTTCCCGAAAGCGAGTCTCCGCCCGAGAGGAAGAAATCATCGCTCCGGCCCATCGTGTCCCGTCCGAGCGTCGCCGCGAACAGGGCGGAGAGGATGCCCTCGGTTGCGCTGCGCGGCGGTTCCGAAGCCGCGTTCAGCGGCCCGGCCAGAAGGTGCTCCATGTCGAGCCGGCGAGGCTTGCCGGTCGGGCCCTTGGGGATTTCCGCAACCGTCAGGATCCTGCTCGGCACCTTGTAGTCCGACAGCACATCGAAGAGGGACGCGCGCAGCTCCCGGACGTCGCCGCCTGATGCAGGGTCGATCACTACGGCGGCGGCAAGGTCCTGCCCGAGCGTGGGATGTGCCACGCCGAAGGCAATGGCATCGCGGACTCCCGGTCGTGCCAGCAGGGCCTCCTCGATCTCGGTCGGCGCGACCTGGGCCCCTCCGCGTTTCACCACTTCCTTTTCGCGCGCGATGATCGTGAGCGTCCCGTCCGGGTTCAGCCGCCCGATGTCACCCGTGCGCATCCAGCCATTGTCGAAGGTGCTGGCATTGGCGGCGGGATTGTCGAGGTACCCGTCGATCACCGCGTCGCCCCTGATCCAGATCTCACCCGGCTCGGCATCGCCGACCGCGCGCCTGTCACCGTCGCGGACTTCAAGCGACACGGCTTCCGGTCGGCCGACGTCGCCATGCTTGGTGTTCTCGCCGGGCATCTGCGTGCAAATCATGTGGGTCGCCTCGGTCATCCCGTAGGCCTCGACGACGGCACAGTTGAATACGCTCGCAATCCCCTGCCGGACTTCGCTTGGCAGGGCGGAGGAGGCCGAGCGCGCCAGCCGGATCGTGCAGCGCTCCGCCAACTCGGGCTGCCGACGCGCGAGATCGAGAATGGCGCGATGCATGGTCGGCACGGCCGTATACCAGCTCGCTCCGGTTGCGGCGGCGGTTTCGAGGAATGCACGCGGATCCGGGCTCGGCTGAATGAGGCTTCGGGCGCCGACCAGAAGCGGCGCGAGCAGGCCGGTGACGAGGCCGTGCACGTGGTGCAGGGGCATGATCACGATGCCGGTGTCGGACTGCCTGAGGTCCAACGACCGCGCGATGTTCCCTGCCGACAGGATCAGCCTCGTCTCGTCGAGCGCGACGAGTTTCGGGGTGCCGGTCGTCCCCGACGTGGTCAGAACGACGCCCGGCCCGTCGAGGCGGCGCGCATTGGGTGCGGGGCGCATGCCATCGGTCAAGGGCGCGAGCGACACCGGATCGGTGCCGTTCGCCTGGGCAAGAAGGCAGGGAATTTCAAGGTCGCCGCAAAGCTCGACAAGCCCGTCCTCGTGCTGCGCGAGAACAAGCGCGGCAGGCCGCAGCAGGCCGAGGAGATCGCGCACTTCGGCCAGTTTGGCATGGGCCGGGATCGGTGCGAGCGGTCGATGCGGCGCGAGGGACAGAAAGAGCTGCGCGGTCTGGAAGGGCAAGGCCGAGCGAAAGGCGATCAAGCCGCCTCGTGGCAGTCCAAGGCGGTCCAGCTCGGCCGACGCGACGGGAATGGTTTCCGCAAGCTCCTCGAAGGAAATGGAATTTCCGCTCTCTCCGTCCGAAAGGGCAATCTGTGTACCGAACAATTTTCCGAGTTTGGCGATACCGCCAGCAAGACCGTCACGCGACTCCAAAATTGCTTCCTTTCGACATAATTGCCGTTTGCACCTTTCGGCGCTGAAATTGATCTAGTCAAGCGATCGACGGGATAGGTCGGCGCGACGTGTCGGAAGGTGCCGGCCCGTGAACTCCCCCCGCGCATCATGGTCGCGCTTGGCGCTATTTTTTGGGCAATAGGCCGGAATGGGCAGCGGCGAACGGAGACGGATCCGGCGTAGGGCCTATGTCATCCTCGCGCGGAGGAGGGGCGGGACGCAGGCTTGGAGCGTGATCGGCGGAGCCGAACCGGGGAGGTCTGGCAGGAATGGCGCAACTAAAGCTAATGGAAGCGCTTTCCCGCCGCGCACTGTGCCGGTATGATGTCAAAATACATAGGGCGCACAGATAAATTGATGTCTTGGAATGAAAAAAATGGATAAGCGCCGGACATCTCCGACGGGAAAGGCCCCGATTCAATCGCAAGGCGAAGTCTCCCGGGACAATGCGGAACACGCGCGGATCGTGACGGTGGCCATCGGCAGTTCCGCCGGGGGGATCGTGGCGCTGACGGACCTGTTCGACGCCTTGCCTGCCGATCCGGGGGTCGCCTTCGTCGTGGTCTCTCACCTCGATCCCACGCAGCCGAGCGGGCTCGTCTCGATCCTGTCGCGCCACACCGACATGGAGGTCGTCGCGGTCTCGGGCCGCCACCAGTTGAAGCGCAACAATGTCTACGTCATTCCGCCGGACCGCGAGATCGTGGCGACGGACAGTTTCGTGGAAAGCCGGCCCTTCGCCGAGCCGCGCGGGAAACGGGCGCCGATCGATGCCTTCTTCCGCTCCATGGCCAACGATCACCGCGACGGGGTGGCGATGATCCTGTCGGGCGGCGGCGCCGACGGGGCGATCGGCGTGCGGGCGGTCAAGGAGGCCGGAGGGGTCGTGATGGTGCAGGACCCGCAGGAGGCCCAGCACCCGTCGATGCCGCGGGCCGCCATCGCCACGGGCTGCGCGGATTTCGTGCAGCCGGTCGCGGGCCTCGCCCGGAGGCTCGCCGAGCTGATCGAGACCAAGAACCGCCTCGGCCAGCACCAGATCGCCGACGCCGAGCAGGAGACCCTGCGCCGCATCCTCGTGCTGCTGCGCACCCGCACCGGGCATGACTTCCTCGAGTACAAGGCGGCGACGATCCTGAGGCGCATCACCCGCCGCATGGAGATCAACCGGATCGAGGGGGTGGAGGCCTACCTGAGGTTCTTCGAGGAGACGCCGCAGGAAGCCCAGGCCCTGCTCGACGACTTCCTGATCTCGGTGACGACCTTCTTCCGCGACGACAGCGCCTTCAAGTCCCTGACCGACCGGGTCATCCCGGAGCTCATGCTGCGGTCCCCGTCGGCCGGGCCCGTCCGCGTCTGGGTGGCGGGATGCGCCACCGGCGAGGAGGCCTATTCGATCGCCATGCTGCTGCTCGAGCAGGTGCAGGACGCCGCCGTGCCGCCCGAGATCCAGATCTTTGCGACCGACCTCGACGCGGCGGCCATCGGCACGGCCCGCGAGGGGCTCTACCCGGCCACGATCGAGGTCGACGTCTCGCCCGAGCGGCTGCAGCGTTTCTTCACGCGCGAGGGCAACCACTACCGGATCCGCAAGGTGGTCCGCGACCTTGTCGTCTTCGCCGAGCACAGCCTTCTGAAGGATCCGCCGTTTTCCCGCGTCGACCTGGTGAGCTGCCGCAACCTGCTGATCTATCTCAAGCGCATGGCGCAGAGGCGGGTGATGGCGACGCTGCACTTCGCGCTGAAAGCCGATGGCGTCCTCTTCCTCGGCTCGGCGGAAAGCGTCGAGAGCGCGCCGGAGCTCTTCCGTCCGCTCGACCTGAAGGCGCGCATCTTCCAGTCCGTCTCGCGCGTGTCCGAGCAGGTGCCGCTCCCGCAGGTGGCACCGCAGCCGATCGCGGGACTGGCGCGGCGCGAGGTCGGCGCGGCCCTCGCGAACAGCGGGCAGAGCGAGGCCGCGCAGCACCGTCAGGCCCTCGAGATGCTGGCGCCGCCCAGCCTGCTGGTCGATGCGGACTACCGCATCCTGCACATCTCGGACTCGGCGGGGCGCTACCTGCGCCACCCGGGCGGCACGCCCACCAGCAGCGTGCTGCTGAATATCCTGCCCGAGCTGCGCCTCGACCTGCGCCGCGCGCTGCACTGCGCCTTCGAGGACAACACGCCCAGCCTCAGCCTTCCGATCGCGGTCCCGCTCGACGACGGCAAGTACCGGGTGGTGCTGAACGTGCGGCCGGTGCAGCGGGATCACAAGATCAGCGAGGCGCTGGTGGTGTTCAACGAGGGCACCTCGCTCGCCCCGGTCGACGGTCCCGTCCCGCCGAGGCACACGGACCAGCGGACGGACGAGATGCTGACCCGGCTCTACGAGGAGCTCGAGATCGCGCAGGAACAGCTGCGCTCGAGCCGGGCGGACTATGAATCGACCAACGAAGAACTGCTCGCCGCCAACGAGGAACTGCAGTCGATCAACGAGGAATACCGCTCGACCTCGGAAGAGCTCGAAACCTCGCGCGAGGAACTGGTCTCGATGAACGAGGAGCTCCGGGCGCTGAACAAGGAGCTGGGCACGAAGGTCCAGACCCTCTCCGAGGCGAATTCCGACCTGCAGAACCTGATCGCCGCCACCGAGGGAGGCACGCTCTTCCTCGACACCCAGATGCGGATCCGTCTCTTCACCCCGGAGGTCGGGCGCTACCTGAACATCACCGCGCTCGACGTCGGCCGCTCGATCACCGACTTCACCCACAAGCTCGACTATGCCGGGCTGGTGGAGGATGCCCGGTCCGTGCTCACCGACCTCAGGCTGATCGAGCGCGAGGTCTCGAAAGGGGCCGAGGAGCGGGTCCTGATCCGGTTCCGCCCCTATCGCACGCTCGAGAACAAGATCGAGGGTGTCGTCGTCTCGTTCATCGACCTGACGCGCCTGCGCCATGCGGAGCGGGCCCTGCGTCGGGCAGACCTGCAGTTCCGGGCGCTGGTCAATGCCACTTCCTACGCGGTCTACCGGATGAGTCCCGACTGGACCGAGACGCGAGAGCTCGACGGCAACGGCATCACCCTCGACATGCGCGAGCCGGGCGGCAGTTGGCTGGACGAGTCCGTCGACCCCGAAGACCGGCCGCTGGTGAAGGAGAGCATCGAAAGGGCGGTGCAGTCGAAGGAGGCCTTCGAATTCGAGCACCGGGTCAGGAAGCCCGACGGCAGCATCGGCTGGACCCACTCGCGGGCGGTTCCGCTGGTGGACGAAAGCGGCGAAGTCATCGAATGGTTCGGCGCGGCCAGCGACATCACCGAATGGCGCCGCACGGCGGAGGAACTGGCGCAGGCCCGGCGCCTCGACACGATCGGGCGGCTTGCCGGGGCCGTCGCGCATGACTTCAACAACCTCTTGAACATCATCCTCGCGAATGTCGAACTGGCGAAGATGCGCGTCGGCAGCGAGGCCGTGCAGGACCTGCTGCAGAACGCCATGGACGCGGCGGAACTCGGCGCGGGGTTCAACCGGCGCCTGCTCTCGCTCACCGGAAGATCGGCGGTGAGGCCGCAGGTGACCGATGTCGAGACCCGGATCGCCGAGGTCTGCACCCTGCTCGAGAGCGCCCTCGGCGAGCGGATCGACCTCAAGACCGCGCTGGCCCCGGATCTCTGGCCGGTCCTGTCCGATCCCGGCGACGTCAGCAACGTGCTCTTCAACCTCGTGCTCAATGCCCGGGATGCGATGCCCGAGGGCGGCACGATCACCATCGGGGCAGGCAACGTGTCTCTGGATGCCGCGCAGGCGAAGGCGGCGGGCGATACCGCGCCCGGCGACTATGTCTGCGTCTCGGTCGACGACGACGGGCAGGGCATGTCCGCCGAGGTGCTCGACCATGCAAAGGACCCGTTCTTCTCGACCAAGTCGGACGGGACGGGAACGGGGCTCGGGCTCTTCAGCGTGCAGGTCTTCGCCCGGCAGTCCGGCGGCTCCATGACCATCGAGAGCGTGTCCGGTAGCGGGACCAAGGTCCGGGTCTACCTGCCAAGGACCGAGCTGCAGGCGCGCCCCGCCGTGAAGAAAGCGGTCGATCAGGCCCTGCCTCCGGGCCGGGGCGAGACGATCCTCGTGGTCGAGGACGACGACATCCTGCGCCGCACCGCGCACGAGTGCCTGACGTCGCTCGGCTTCCGCACCCGGCAGGCAGCGACCTCCGCCGAGGCGATCGCCTGCCTCGAGGCCTTCGATGACATTTCGCTGGTGTTCAGCGACATCGTCATGCCGGGCAAGCTCGACGGGTTCGACCTCGCGATGTGGGTGCAGCGCGAGCGGCCGGGCATCCCGGTGGTGCTGACCTCCGGCTACCAGTCCGAGGTCGACCGGCTCGTCAGCTCGAAGCCGGGCAGCAGCCCCGCGATCGTGCCCAAGCCCTATTCCCTCGCGGAGCTCGCGGCGGCGGTGCAGGCGGCCCTGCGCCCGGCATGATCCGGCGCGCCGGGTCCGCGCAGGCGCGGCCCGGCGTGCCGCGCAGCCGAACCGACGTGGATCGCAGGCGTCGAGGCTCGCCACCGAGAGGCCGCCGCCGGTCATCAGGTCCGCGATGATTTCCCCCGTCGCGGGGGCCATCGGCAGCCCGTAAATCGAATGGCCGAAGCCGGCGAAAATCCCCTCCGGCAGGCCGCGATTGCGCCCGGGCGCGGGCAGGCTGTCAGGCAGGGAGGAGCGATACCCCATCCCGAGCGCGCTGCCGCCGGTATCGAGCCGCGGGCAGAGCCGCCACGCCTGCACGCCAAGCAGGGCAGCGCGCCGGGGATCGCACTTGCTGTCCAGCGGTCCGAACTCCGCCGCGCCCGCCACGGAGAGGACCGCGGCGCGATCGACCAGGGCGAGACGACCCCTGCATTGCCCGAGGAGGTGCCCTGTCCGGGGAGGCCGCGGTCGGTCAGCCGTACCCGGACGTCGCGCAGGGCGAGCGACGGCGCGCAGACCGCCAGCGCCGCCATGTCGGCGGCGAGCGACGGGGCGATGAACTCCAGCCCAGCCAGCGCCAGCAGTCAGCGCCCCCAGCCCGGGATCGGCACGGCAAGGACGCCGACCACACCGCCCGGAGCTTCGGCAGCGCGCCCTTCGGCAGGCCCTCGAGCCCCTGCTTGCGCACCATCAGGTGCACCAGGGTGAAGAGGCCGAGGGAATGCAGCAGCGCCGGGAAGATCGCGTCGATGACGATGGTCGTGCAGGGCAGCTCGAGGACCTCGGCCATGATGAAGGCGGCGGCCCCATGGTCGGCAGAGTGATCTGCCCGCCGGCGAAATGGCCGGGATAGCCGAGCCGCTTCATGTCGGGGATGATCAGCGCGCCGAGCCCAGTGCGCTGCGCCACCACGCCGAAGAGCGCAAAGTGGAGACGATGGTCGAGGTCACCCGGAGCGTGACGCCGAAGATGCCCTCCTGCGGGACGTACATGGACGACAAGAAGCTGCGGACCTTCGCGCCCGGGTGCTGCAGGATGTCGGGGAAAAGCGGACCGAAGAGCGTAGCTTATGAAGCGGCGGACGATCAGCGGCAGCACCCAGCCCAGCACGATCAGCGGGCTGCCGAAGACCATGTCGTAGGAGGTGGGACTGCCCATCCGGAAGGTCTGTTCCTCGGTCCCGAGCCAGCTCACCCGCGCCAGCCGAAACCGACGTCGAGCGCGCTCGCGACAACGAGCGCCTTCAGCCCGAGGTCGGGGATGCGCACGTTGCCGACCCGCCAGGCGAGGCGCGCAGCGCCGTGGCGCCGCGCGTCGCGAAGGTGGGGAACAGGGCTTAGGCCAGCGCGAAGAGCCCGGCGAGATGCCAGCCCATGCGCCCGTGATCCGCCCACAGGCCGAAGCCCGCGGCGCGGAGATGGCAGAGCGCGAAGGCCAGCGACACGGCGCGCAGGACAAGCCGCATGGCCGGGGTCACGGCGCGGCTGGCGTCCCCTCGACGTACTTGCGTTCGATCTCGGCGAGATCTGCGGCGCTCAGCGCGGGCTCGGTGCCGGCGGTGGGGGAGATGCTCATGGGCCCGCCTCTTTCGCGCACCGCGGGAGCCGCCTGCGGGAGGGATCACTTCAACATGACGACGTCGCGGTAGCGCCTCTCGGCGCCCGGGTGCAGCGGCACTCCGAGGGCCGCAATGCCGTCGCGCTTGGCCCCGAGACCGGCGCGGTTCTCGATCGTGGCGCCGGCGGGCATCACGAGGTGCAGGTTCTCGGGGCAGAGATTGGCGGCGACGCGCAGCCTGTCATGCACCTTGCCCTCGAAGGTGGGGACGCCGTGGCAGGCGTCATGCACGATGTCGGCGGCGACGAGCCCGGCCTCGAGTTTGCCGTTCTGCAGGGCGGCGGCGTTGAACACCGAGGCGGTGGTAGATTGCGAGGGTGGCGGTCGGCCCCAGCACGCCGCATTGCCCCCCCCACCCGCGCAGGGGCGCGAGCCCGGAGGGGCCCGGATGGCGTTGATGATGGAGCCGCCGATGGGAAAAGGGTGCCGCCCGCGCCGCCGGTGCCGATGCGGAAGAAGGTCGGTTGCTGGGCGATCGCGGTGGTCCTGAGAAAGGTCATTAACATCATCCAGCTCACTGCCCTCCGGGAAGTCATCCAACCCGCCTCGCTCAGCCAGGCTGCGCGCACCCTCGCCTGCATGCCGGGGTCCGCGAGCTTCCTCGTGCCCCGGTTCCTGTCGGACGTGCGGGGTGCGCAGCCCGACATCACGCCCTCGCTGCTGACCCGGACCACGCCGCGGCTCCGCCAGCTGGCAGGGAGCCGGTCGATCGGTTTCGGTTTCGGAGATCATTTTCCGGGCAGCCAGACTGCCCGAATTGTCAGCGAGCAGGTCCTGCGGACGAAGTGCCTCTGCGCCGTGCCCGCCGGATCGCCGTTGGTGCAGGCCGAAGCGGTGGGCCTTGCCGCTCTCGCCGGTGTCCGGGCGGATGTGCAGCGAGACCGGCGCCGGCGTGGTGTTTCGCCCGCTAGCAGACCCGGTCTCCTAAACCTGCGCGCTCCACGCCCCGCTACACCGGCCCGCCCCGCGGCTGGCGGGTCGGGGCAAGAGCGCGTGGATGGCCAAAATGCAGCGCCTGCTCGTGCTTGCGGGAGCCGGGGGCAGCATCGCCGGGGTCAGCGCAGCGCGCGGGCGACCTGCTGGGCAAACTTCGCCGAAGCGACCGGCAGCGTTCGCCCGCGCATCTGGCCGAGCAGCAGCAGCCCCGCCTCGATGTCGTCGCGATGGATCGGCCGCAGGACGAGGCCGGAGCCGGGGGAGGGCGGGATGCCGATCGGGATCTGGAAGCCGACCACCTCCTCGTAGAGCACGTATTGCCGCATCAGCTCGAAACTGTCCGCCTCGACCACGGGCCGCAGGGACAGCGACCGCCCGCGCGTCGCCTGCTCGAGGAGGTGCCGCACGCCGTATTGCGGCGAGGGGACGACATGGCGCTCGGCAAGGCAGTCGCGCAGCCGCAGCACGTCGCGCCGGGCCAGCGGATGGGATTCGGAAAGCACGGCGCAGACCGGCTGCTCGGTCGACTGGATCACCTCGAAATCGACGAGGTGCACCGGCTCGAACACCAGCGCAAGATCGGTGGCGAAGGTGCTGAGCTCCTGCTCGGCCTGGGCGCGGTCGCGGATGCGGATCGAGAAGGTCACGCCCGGGTGCTCCCTGCGGTAGAGCGCCACCTCGCGCGGCAGGAAGACCGGGTTCAGCGCCTGCGAGCAGGCGATCGAGACATGGCCCCGGCGCTCGCCGCTCAGGTCGGCGATCTGGCTGCGCACCCGGGCAAGGTCGCCGACCTGCGCCTGGATGTGCTGCATCAGCAGCTCGCCCGCCGGGTTCAGCCGCACGCCGCGCGGCAGGCGCTCGAAGATCGGCGCGCCGAACTCCTCCTCGAAGCTCTGGATGCGCCGGTTGAGCGCCGAACTGGTGATGTTCATGTCCTCGGCGGCGCGGCGGATCGAGCCCGCCCGGGCAACGTCGCGGATCATCATGAGGGTGACGAGATGGCGCATGAGGCCCTACTGCTGCAAATTTTGCACCGGATTGCTGAAATCATAGCAGTAGAAGTCAGCGCTGCACAGCGGCACGATGATCTCCAGGCGCCTGGCGGTGCCGGGATCCGGCTCCGCCGGGGCCTGCCAGCCCGATGCACCCCTCGCGGAACCCCTGACCCTCATGCACGAAGACCAGGCAGATCAGCTCACCCTTGCGAAGGCGACCGTCGCCGGCGGCAGGCGGCTGCAGGTCATGGGGGTCGCGGGGGAGGGGACGCGCCCCGGCCCGTCCGGACGCAGGCGCCGCGATCAGGCGCGGCGCATCGGGGCGGGATTTGGCTCAGGCGTCGAGGCTGACATGCGCCGAGACGATGCGCCAACCTTCCGGGCGGCGCATCCAGACCTGGCTCTGCGCGCCGCGCCGTCCCGAACCGAGCCGGCGGTACTCGCAGGTGGCGGTGCCGAAATCGGCGCTGAAGGCGGTGATGCGCACCTCGCTCAGCTCGCGCGCGATGTCCGACACGTCGCGGGCCTTGCGGAAACCGGCGATCTGGTCGTGGCCGTAGAGGCCGCCGCCGGGCGAGAGCCGGGCCGCGCGCGGGTCCTCCCAGAAGAAGCCCGTCAGCCGTTCGACGTCATTCGCCCCGAGCGCCGCCTCGTAGGCCTCGAACTCGGCCCGGATCTCGGCCTCCACCGACGCCCTGTCGAACTCTTCCATCCCATCCGCCTCCGCATGTGCCGGGGCCTCGCCGGGCTCCCGGCAGAAAGGAATGCAAGAAAATGATCCTCGTGCAACTGGCCGCCGAGCCGGCCCCCCTGAATTTCGACCCGGCGCGCAGCGCTCTGATCGTGATCGACATGCAGCGCGACTTTCTCGAGCCCGGCGGCTTTGGCGAGACGCTGGGCAATGACGTCTCGCTCCTGCAGGCGGCGGTCGGCCCCTGCGGGCTGGCGCTGGAGGCGGCGCGGCGCGCGGGCATGCTGATCATCCACACCCGCGAAGGGCACCGGCCGGACCTTTCGGACGCGCCACCCGCCAAGATCCAGCGCGGCGTGCCGAGCCGGCGCATCGGCGATCCCGGCCCGATGGGGCGCATCCTCGTGCGCGGCGAGCCCGGCCATGACATCGTCGCCGCGCTCTATCCCGCGCCGGGCGAGGTGGTGCTGGACAAGCCGGGCAAGGGCGCCTTCCACCAGACCGACCTTGCGCAGGTCCTCGGCAATGGCGGCATCGACACGCTGATCGTCTGCGGCGTGACCACCGAGGTCTGCGTGCACACCACCATCCGCGAAGGCAATGACCGGGGCTACCGCTGCGTGGCCCTCGGCGATGCCTGCGCCTCGTATTTTCCGGAATTCCACCGTGTCGGCCTCGAGATGATCAAGGCGCAGGGCGGGATCTTCGGCTGGGTCAGCGACGCGCAGAGCTTCGCCTCCGCCCTAACCGCCGGTGAACAGGCGGCCTGAGACGACCCGGCGGGCAAAGGCACGGCCGGGAACCTTCCGACAGGAGAGAGACAAGATGGACAAGACGACAGTGAAGCTCTGGACCCCGGGCGACTGGAACGCCCTGTTCGGTCTGGGAACCAACGTGCTGGTCAACCTTCTGGTGATGACCGGCCTGCTGAAATACGTGGTCGGCATGCCCGACGAGCTGACCTTCGGGCGCATCCTGCCCGCGGTGGGGCTGATGCTCTTCCTCGGCAACATGTACTACGCATGGATGGGGCTGCGGCTGGCGAAGAAGGAAGGGCGGGCGGATGTCTGCGCGCTGCCCTCGGGCCCCTCGGTGCCGCACATGTTCATCGTGGTCTTCGTGATCATGCTGCCGATCCTCGGCCAGACCGGTGATCCGGTGAAGGCCTGGGAGGCGGGGCTGGCCTGGGTCTTCCTGCAGGGGTTCATCCTGATCGGCGGGTCGTTCCTCGCGCCGCTGATCCGCAAGATCACCCCGCGCGCCGCGCTGCTCGGCACGCTTGCGGGGGTCTCGATCGCCTTCATCGCGATGCGCCCGGCGACCGAGATCTTCATGACCTCGATCATCGGCCTCACCTGCCTTGCGATCATCCTCGTCAGCTGGTTCGGCGGGGTGAAATACCCGCGCGGCATCCCGGCGGGGCTGGTGGCGATCGTCGTCGGCATGGCCCTCGCCTGGAGCGCGGCGGCGCTCGGCATGCCCGAGATCGGCGGCATGGACGCGGGCGCGCTGGCGGCGAGCTTCGCGCATTTCGGCTTCTCGATCCCGATCCCGGCGATCGACCATGTCTTCGCGGGCTTCGAGTTCCTCGGCTTCATCCTCGTCACCGCCATTCCCTTCGGCGTCTACGACCTCGTCGAGGCGATGGACAACGTGGAAAGCGCCGAGGCGGCGGGGGACGTCTACTCGACCACCGAGGCGATCTCGGCCGAGGGGACGATCTCGCTCATCGGCACGCTGCTGGGCTCGCCCTTCGCCAATGCCGTCTACATCGGCCACCCGGGCTGGAAGTCAATGGGCGGGCGGATCGGCTATTCCGCCGCGACGGGGGTCTTCGTGCTGGTCCTCGCCTGGTTCGGGGTGCTCGCGGTCTTCCTCAACCTCGTGCCGGTCGTCGCGATCGCGCCGATCCTGCTCTACATCGGCATGCTGATCGGCGCGCAGGCGTTCCAGACCTCGCCGATGAAACACGCCCCGGCGATCATCCTCGGCATGGTGCCGCACCTCGCGGCCTGGGCAAAGACGCTGATCGACGGCGCGCTCGGCGCGGCCGGGGCGCAGGTCACGCCGGAGCTGGTGGCGGGCATGGCCCAGAACGGCGTGCTCTATCAGGGGCTCGGCGTGCTCGGCAGCGGCGCGATCCTCACCGGGCTCGTGCTGGCCGCCATCGGGGTCTTTGTGATCGAGCGCAACTTCACCTGGGCCGCGATCTTTGCGGGCGCGGGGGCGGTGCTGAGCTTCTTCGGCTTCATGCACGGGCCGGCGGTCGGCTTCGGCGTGACCCCGAGCGTGGCGCTGGCCTACGCGGTGGTGGGCGTCTTCCTCTACCTCTGCCCGAAGCTGGCGGTCGCCGAAACGGCGGCGGGCAGCCTCGAGCCGGTCTCCGAAATCCAGCCCGCCGAATGACGGGAATGGACTACGAGGCCTATATCGACGCGGTGTCGGAAATGATGGACCTGCCGATCGCGGCGGGCCATCGCCCCGGCACCGCCCGGTTCCTTGCGATCGCCGCCGAGATGGCGGCGATCCTCGGCACGGTCGATCTCGACGACGGGGAACTGGTGCTGGCACCGGTCTTTCGCCCCCCAAACCCCGGAGAGACCGGCGATGCGTGATCTGCAATGGGCCATGGCCCACGAGATCGCCGAGCGCGTCGGCAGCGGCCAACTGCGGGCGCGCGACGTGGCCGAGGCGGCGCTACGGCGCATCGCGGTGCTGAACCCCGAGGTGAACGCCTTCACCGGGGTGACCGGCGAGCGCGCCCTCTCCGAGGCCGACGCGGTCGACGCCGCCATCGCGGCGGGCAGGCCGCCCGGGCCGCTGGCCGGGGTGCCCTTCGCGGTGAAGAACCTCTTCGACGTCGCGGGCCTGCCCACGCTGGCCGGCTCGCGCATCAACCGCGACCGCGCGCCGGCGCGGCGCGACGCGACCCTGATCCGCCGCCTGCGCGCGGCCGGGGCGGTCCTGACCGGCACGCTCGGGATGGGCGAATACGCCTATGACTTCACCGGCGAGAACAGCCACGAGGGCGCCTGCCGCAACCCCCACGACCTTGCCCGGATGACCGGCGGCTCCTCCTCGGGCTGCGGCGCGGCGACGGCGGCGGGGCTCGCGCCGGTCTCGCTCGGTTCCGATACCAACGGCTCGCTGCGCGTGCCCGCCTCGCTCTGCGGGGTGTTCAGCCTCAAGCCCACCTATGGTCGGCTGACCCGTGCCGGGACCTTCTCCTTCGTCGACAGCCTCGATCACCTCGGACCCTTCGCGCGCTCGGTCACCGACCTCGCGCTGGCCTATGACGCGATGCAGGGGCCGGACCCCGAGGACCACGGCTGCGCCGACCGCCCCGCCGAGCCCGCGCGGCCGACCCTGGAGGACGGCATCGGGCGGCTGCGCTTCGCGCGTCCGGGTGGCTGGCTCGCGGCCCAGGCCGGGCCGATGGCCCGCGTCGCGGCGGCGGCCGTCGCGCATGTGCTCGAGACCGAGGGCTGTTCCCGCCACGAGGTCGCGCTCGACGGGGCCGCGGCCGGGCGCGCCGCGGCCTATCTCATCACCAATTCCGAAAGCGCCGCCTTCCACCTCGATCGCCTGCGCAGCCGCGCGGGCGAGTTCGACCCCGACACGCGCGACCGCTTCCTTGCCGGCGCCCTGCTCCCTGCCGCCTGGGTCAGCCGCGCCCAGAGGGTGCGGGCCTGGTGGCTGGCGCAGGCGATGGAGGCCTTTGGCAGGGTGGATGCGCTCATCCTCCCCGCGACTCCGGTGCCCGCGCCGCTGCGGGGCGACAAGGTCCTGACGCTTGGCGGCGAGGAGCGGCCGCTGCGGCCCAATCTCGGCCTGCTGGCGCAGCCCTTCTCTTGCATCGGCCTGCCGGTGGTCACGGTCCCGGTCTTCCTGCCGGGCGAGCTGCCGATCGGCGTGCAGATCGTCGTTCCGCCCTGGCGCGAGGAACTTGCGCTGCGCATCGCGCGTGTGCTGGAACGGTCGGACGTCGCCTGCGCCCGGCCCCCGGCGCTCTGCAGCCTGGGGTAGCTCTGACCAGCGCGACGATCGCGGGGCCTGCCCTGATTTGAAGCGGGCGGCGAGGACATCCTCGCCGCCCGTTTCCTGTTCAGCGTGTGCCTGCGATCAGCTTGCGGCGGAAGGTGCGATCTCCGGCGCCTGTGCCGCGGCTTGGGCGAGATAGCCCCGCCAGCCGCCAAATTCGGAGACGTCGCGCGCGGTCTCGACCGCGATGCCTTCGCAGATGAACCCCACCTCCTCGCTGCCGTCGCTCAGCACCACGGTGCCGAGCCCCAGAGGCGCGGGGATGCCCGCGAGGAATGTGCCCACGGCTTCGGTCGGCAGCGCCCAGACCTCGCCCGCGATGGAGCGCCCTCCGCCCGACTGGCGGCTGAGACCCGGTCGCTGCGGCGGGCCGCCGGCAAGTGCGTAGAGGCTGTAGCAGGGCGCGGTGAGGCAGGATTTCAGGAAGCGCCCGCCCAGCGAGACCAACTCGCCGTTGAGCGCCATGCCCGACATGTGCGCGCCGCAGACGAAGATCGCCAGCTCGTCCGGTCCCGCGCCGCCCGGCAGCGCGGGCGCGGCGGGGCGCTCCCAGCCGGTCGCGCCCATCGGGCCGTCCTCGACCAGCATCGCCGCCGACGCCAGCAGCGCATCCGCCCCGGCGCGGCCGAGGAAGGTGACGCTGCCCGGCCGGCCGTCGCCGCGCGGCCCGCAGGGCACCGCGATGCCGCTCATGTCGAGGAGGTTCACGAAATTGGTGTAGGTGCCGAGCAGCGAGTTCGGCCCGATCGGGTCGGCGGTGATCTCGGCCACGGTCACGAGGCGCGGGATGGTCGGCACGCAGAGCATGTCGATCCCGGCCATGAGCTCGGTGCAAGTCTTGCGCAGCGCGGCGAGCCGGTACTGCCCGCGGAAGGCGTCGACCGCGCTCAGCCCCAGCCCCGAGGAGATTATCTGCCGGGTGACCGGGTGCAGCGTCTCGGGCTTCTCGGTGAGCCGCGCGCCAAGAGCGGCGGTGCGCTCGGCGATCCAGGCGCCCTCGTAGAGCAGCCGGGCGACCTCGTAGAAGGGCTCGAAATTGCGCTCGACGACGTCGGCCCCGGTGGTGCGCAGCCGGGCCAGCGTGGCCTCGAAGCTGGCAGCCTGCTCGGCGTCGCCGTCGGTAACCAGCGTGTCGCGGGTCGGCACGGCGATGCGCAGGCGCGGCGGCACAGGGGCAAGGCCGCGGGCGGGCAGCGCGCGGGAATAGGCATCGGCGGGGTCCTCGGTCCGCGTCAGGGCAAAGACCTCGAACGCGTCGGCGACGGTGAGCGCGAAGACCGAGATCGTGTCGAGCGTGCGGCAGGCCGGGACCATGCCGCCCGAGGAGAGCGCACCGAGCGTCGGCTTCAGTCCGACGATGCCGTTGAGCGCCGCGGGCACCCGGCCCGAGCCCGCCGTGTCGGTGCCGAGCGAGAAGGTGGCGATCCCCTGCGCCACCGCCACCGCCGAGCCCGAGGAGGAGCCGCCGGGCACGATCTCGGGGTCGAGCGCGTTCAGCGGCACCGGGTAGGGGCTGCGCACGCCGACGAGGCCCGTGGCGAACTGGTCGAGGTTGGCCTTGCCAAGGCAGATCGCCCCTGCCGCGAGGAGCCGCGCCACGACGAAGGCGTCGCTCTCGGCCATGTAGGCGAAGTCGGGGCAGGCGGCTGTGGTCGGCATCCCGGCCACGTCGATATTGTCCTTCACCACGAAGGGGATGCCCCAGAGCGGCCGGCCCTCGCGCGGGCCGAGTGCGGCGGCGGCGGCAAGTGCCACGTCGCGGGCGTCGTGGATGAGGATGCCGGTGTCCCCCGTGGCGTCGAGCCGGGCATAGGCCAGCGCGATCACCTCCTCGGGGCGGGCTCCGGCGTCGTAGGCGGCCCGCAGCGCGGGCAGGGTGAAGGGCAGGTCGTCGGTCATCTTCGGTCCTTCGGAGGCTTGCATGGGGCGGTGTGTCAGGCCGCGGCGGTGGGGATCGGGGCCTGCGGCGCGGCCTCGAGCAATTCGCGCGTATAGGGGTGGGCGGGGCTGTCCATGACCTCCTCGACCGGGCCGGCATCGACGATCTGCCCGTCCTTCATCACGATGACATGGTCGCAGAGCATCCGCACCACGTTGAGGTCGTGCGAGACGAAAAGGTAGCTCATGCCGAGCCGGGCGCGCAGGTCGGCCAGCAGGTTCAGCACCACCGCCTGGATCGACACATCCAAGGCCGCGGTGGGCTCGTCGAGGATCAGGAAGTCGGGATCGGTCGCGATGGCGCGGGCGATGCCGACGCGCGCCTTCTGCCCGCCCGAAAGCTGGTGCGGAAAGCGGTCGAGCAGGTGCCCGGGCAGGCCGGTGAGGCTGGCGAGTTCCTCGACCCGCGCCGCCAGCGCCGCGCCGCGCAGCTCGGTCATCCGTTTCAGCGGCTCGGCGATCGACTGGCGCGAGGTGTGGCGGGGATTGAGGCTGTCGGTGGCGTCCTGGAAGACCATCTGGATCCTGCCGCGCAGCGGGTTCCGGGCAAACTCGGCGGCGGGCATCTGTGCGAGATCCGCGCCGCGGTAGAGCAACTGGCCCGAAGTGGGATCAAGGAGCCGCACCAGCATCGCCGAGGTGGTGGACTTGCCGCAGCCGGACTCGCCTACGAGCCCCACGGACTGGCCCTCGCGGATGGTGAAGGAGATGTCCCTCACCGCATGCACCGGCCCGGACTTGCCCTGGTAGGTCTTGGTGAGGTTGCGCACCTCGAGGAGCGGCGTCTCGGCCACCACGTGCGGAGCGAGCGGGCGGCGCTCTTCCTGCGGCAGGAGTTCGCGGATGCTCACGCCGCGCCGGGGCGTAGCGTCGACGAGCTTGCGCGTGTAGGGGTGCGTCGGCGCGCTCAGCAGCCGCTTCGGCGCGCCTTCCTCGACGATCTGCCCGTCCTTCATCACCACGATCCGGTCGCAGTACTCCGAGGCGAGCCCGAGGTCATGGGTGATCAGGATCGACGACATGCCGCGCGCGGTCACCAGCCCGTCGACGAGGTCCATCACCGCCTTCTGCGTGGTGATGTCGAGCCCGGTGGTGGGCTCATCCATGATGAGCAGCTTGGGATCGCAGGCAAGCGCGATGGCGCAGACCACGCGCTGGCACATGCCGCCCGAGAGCTCGAAGGGATAGGCGTCATAGCGCGCCTCGGCGTCGCGGATCTTCACCGCCTCGAGCGCGGCGATGGCCTTTTGCCGCGCGTCCTGCCGCGTCGCGCGGGCGTGCTGGCGCAGCACGTCCTCGATCTGGTGGCCGACCTTGCGGATCGGGTTGAGCGCGGCGCGCGGGTTCTGGAAGATCATCGAGATCTCGCGCCCGCGCAGGTCGCGCATGTCGCGCTCGGCTGCCTTGCGCAGGTCGATCCCCGAGTAGATGGCGTCGCCCGCCTTGATCCTTCCATTGGCGTCGAGGATGCGCATCAGCGCGTAGGAGGTGACGGACTTGCCCGAGCCGCTCTCGCCGACGATGCCGAGCCTTTCACCCCGCGCCAGTTCGAAGCTGATGCCGCGGACGGCGCTCACCTCGCCCTTGCGGGTGCGGAAGGCGACCTGGAGGTCCTTGATGCTGAGCATGGGCGGGTCCTTTGGGCTGGGGGCGGATCGCGGGGGGCGCTGCCCCCCGCACCCCCCGGAGTATTTGTGGAAAGATGAAGGGGGGCGGCGGGCTCAGGTGCGGCGGCGGGGATCGACAATGTCGCGCAGCCCGTCGCCCATCAGGTTGAAGGTGAAGACGGCGAGCATCAGCCAGAGCCCCGGGAAGAGCGCGAGCCACCATTCGCCCGAAACGATGTAGTTCGCGCCCTCGGCCACCATGATCCCCCATTCCGGGGTCGGCGGGCGCACCCCGAGACCGATGAACGACAGGCCCGCGGCGTTGAGGATTGCCCAGCCGAGGTTGAGCGAGACCTGCACCATCATCGGCGGCAGGGCGTTGGGGAAGATGTGCAGCGCCAGCACCCGGGCATCGGAGTTCCCGGCGAGCTTTGCGGCCTGGGTGAAGCCCGCGTCGCGGCGGATGTTGACCTCGGCCCGCACCAGCCGCGCGTAGAAGGGGATGTTGATGATCGCCGTGGCGTAGATGATGTTGGCCACCGAGTTGCCGAGCGCGGCGACGATGCCCATCGCCAGCACGAAGAGCGGGAAGGCCATGATCGTGTCGAGCACCCGGCTCAGCACCGTGTCGATCCAGCCACCGCGGTAGCCGGCGACGGCGCCGAGCCCAAGACGAAGCTCAGCGCCACCGCCGCGACCGAGATCACGAGATCGAGCCGCGTCGCCACGATGACCCGGCTGAAGACGTCGCGCCCGAGGTTGTCGGTGCCGAACCAATGCGCCGCCGAAGGGGGCTGCAGAGCGGCTGCGGCATCGGTGGTGAGCGGATCGTAGGGCACGATCGCGGGGCCGACGAGGGCCGAGACCAGCAGCCCCGCGAACATCGCGAAGCTGAGGCCCGTGACCGGGTTCTCGCGCAGCACCCAGAGGATGTGGCGCAGCGTGCCGGAGCCTTTCGTGGCGGGGGCGGCGGGCGCCGTGTCTTCCACTGTCATGTCGGTCATTTGGCGGATGTCCCGAAGCGCGGATCGATCACCGAGTAGGCCAGATCGATGAGGAGGTTGAGCAGCACGAAGAGCAGCGCCATCGACAGCACGAAGCCCTGCACGGCGGCATAGTCAGAGACCACCAGCGCCTCGACCGCGTAGGAGCCGATGCCGGGCCAGGCGAAGACCTTCTCGACCAGCACGTTGGCGCCGAGCACGAAGGAGAAGACCATGCCGAGCGTGGTGACCACCGGCAGCAGCGCGTTGCGGAAGGCATAGCCGTAGAGCACCTTGCGCGGCGCGAGCCCGGCGGCGCGGGCGGTGCGTACGTAGTCGGCCGAGAGCGCCGAGAGCATGGCGGCTCGGGTCATCCGCGCGATCGGCGCGAGGGTGAAGAGCGCCAGCGTCACCCCCGGCAGGATCAGCTGCCTGAGCGCGCCGAACCAGGTCTCCCAGTCGCCGGCGAGGGCCGCGTCGATCAGGAAGAAGCCGGTGACATGAGGCGGGTCGAGGTAGATGAAATCGAGGCGCCCGAGCGGCGAGGGCGCGATGCCGAGCAGGTAGTAGAAGACGTAGACCAGCATGATGCCGGTGAAGAAGGTCGGCAGGCTGACGCCCGCGGTGACCAAGAGCCGGCAGAGCTGGTCGACCCAGCTGCCGGGCCGCGTCGCCGCCAGCACGCCGAGCGGGATCGCCACGGCGCAGGAGAGGATCAGCGCGAAGAGCGTCAGCTCGAGCGAGGCGGGCAGGCGGCTCGCGAGTTCCGAGACCACCGGCTGGCCGGTCGAGACCGACTGGCCGAGATCGCCGCGCGCCAGCTGGCCGAGATAGAGCCCGAACTGCTGGACGAGCGGCTTGTCGAGGCCGAGCGAGGTGCGGACCTGCTCGATCGACTCCGGCGTCGCCATGGCCCCGGCGAACTGCGCCGCCGGATCGCCGGGCAGGGCGCGCGTCAGCAGGAAGGAGATCACGATCACCCCGAAGAGCACCGGGATCGCCTGCGCAATGCGAAGTCCGATGGCGGTGCCGCGCGCGCCCATGGCTCAGGCGCTCGCCGGGCTGAGGCTGCGGATGTCAAGCTGGCGGTGGAACCAGAACTCGTAACCCGAAGCGCCGTTCACCGCGACGTTGAGCGCCGGCTGGTAGAGCGGGATGCGCGGCAGGTCCTCGAAGGCGATCTCGAACATGCGCTTGATCTTCGGCGCATACTCGGGGTCGTCCATCGCCATGTGCAGCGTCTCGTTGGTCAGCGCCTCGACCTCCTCGTTGAAGTAGTTCGACGAGTTGAAGAGGTGGTCCTTCTGGTAGGCCCAGAAGAAGTAGTAGTCGGGCGTGTTGAGCCAGCCGCCGAAGTTCTCGAGGTGCATCGGCAGGCGCTTCTCGACCAGCGAGGCCGTACGCCAATTGGCGCCGGGGATCTTCTCGAGCTCGACGGTGATGCCGATCTTGGCGACGGCCTCCTGGATCAGCAGGGCGGCGGGCTCCATCCACGAGGCGAGATCCGTGGCAATCGAGAGCGTGGTCTCGAACCCGTCCGGGTAGGCCGAGGCGGCCACGAATTCCTGCGCGGTGGCCGGATCGGTGGCATAGGGCGACTTGCGCGGCCAGGCGGTGTCGGTGATCTCGGCCGGCCCGCCCCAGAGCGGCGCGCCGCGGCCATAGGCGGCGGCCTGGAAGATCGCCTCGTAGGGCACCACGGCGGCGATGGCCTTGCGCACGTTGGTATCGCGGAAGGGCTCGAAGATGGTGTTGAGGCAGAGCGTGTGGATGCAGTTCTCGACCGGGGTGGAATAGACCGTCAGCTTGTCGGCGAGTTCCGCCGCGTCCTTGTCGGGAATGTCGAAGGCCACCTGCACGTCGCCACGCTCGACCAGCGCGCGCTGGGTCGCGGCCGAGGGCACCTCGCGCATGATGACGCGGGCGTAGGAGGGCACCGGGCCGCCGACCCAGGACTCGTTGCGCTCGTAGACCAGCTGCTGGCCGGCGTCCCAGCGGGTCACCTTGTAGGCACCCGAGCCGATGGTGTTCTTGTGCAGGTACTCCATCGCCCAGGGGTCGTCGGCGGTGGCGTTGGCCTTGGCGAGCGTCGCGTTGATGATGAAGGGCACCGGGACCGCGAGGTCGGGCAGCGACAGCTTCGACGGGCGGTCGAGCTTGACCACGAAGGTCTTGGCGTCCACCGCCTCGAACTGGTCGGGGCGCTCGAGCCCGCCTGCCTTCATCTGCACTGTGGGGAAGCCGCCGACGGTGACGGCGCGGTCGAAGGACCATTTCACGTCCTCGGCGGTGACCGGGCTGCCGTCCTGGAAGGTGGCGTCCTTCAGCGTGAAGGTGATCACCATGCCATCGTCAGAGATCGTCCAGCTTTCGGCCAGCTCGGGCTCGAGCGTGGCGTAGTCGTAGCTGAGCCCGCCGCCCGGCGCTTCCTTGGTGCCGAAGGTCACCAGCCGGTCGTAGCAGTTGATCGCCACGGCATAGCTCGCGCGGTTGGTGCCGGTGCGGTGCAGGTCGAGCGAGTTGATCGTCTGCGCGGTGACCGCGACCAGCGTGTCGCCCGAACCGGCGGCAGCGGGAAGCGCGTGGATGAAGGGCATGGCCGTGATCGCGGCGCCGGTCTTCAGGAAAGTGCGACGGGTTGTGCTCATTTCGGGGGCTCTTCCTGCTGAGATGCCAATGTCCCCGTCAGGTTGGTGTATCTGCCGTGTTGCGCAAAGTGCTATGATTTCACAGGTCCGGTGCATTTTATGCACCACGTGAGGGGTGCGGGGAAATGAAGCATTTTCAGACGTTTGCGCTGATCGAGGCGGTGGCGCGCTCGGGCTCGATGCGCAAGGCTGCCGAGGACATGAACCTGACCGCCTCGGCGCTGAACCGGCGCATAAGGGGCTTCGAGGCGGAGTTCGGCTCGCCGATCTTCGAGCGCATCCCGGGCGGGGTGCGGCTGAACCCGGCGGGCGAGATGGTGCTGCACCATTACCGCATGTCGAAGTCGGATTTCTCGCGCGTGCAGAGCCAGGTGGCCGACCTCTCGGGCGAGCGGCGCGGGCACGTCCGCATCGCCTGCTCGCAGGCGCTGCTGCCCTATTTCCTGCCCGAGCAGATCGCCCGGTATCGCGCCCAGCATCCGGGCGTCACCTTCACCGTCAAGGTCCGCGACCGGGCGCAGGCCGAGCAGGAGCTGGCAAGCTACGCCTCGGACATCGCGCTGGTCTTCGAGCCGGTCTACCTCGTCGATTTCGAGGTGCTCGAACTGGTGCCCCAGCAGGTCCACGCGATCCTGCGCAGCGACGACCCGCTTTCCGCGAAGACCGAGCTGCGGCTCTGGGAATGCCTCGATGCGCCGAGCGTCGCGCCCGATGCCAAGTACGGCGTGCGGCACCTGCTGGACCTCGCGGCGCGGCGGCTCGGCCGCAGCATGAGCCCGATCCTCGAGACCGAGAGCTTCGAGCTGATCCGCCACTACGTGCTGCACGAGCGGGCGATCGGCTACCAGATCCCGATCGGCTTGCAGCAGCCCGGCGACGGCAGGCTGGCCTTCCGGCCGCTCTCGGAGAAGGACGTGGCGGCGGGGAGCCTCATCCTCGGCCAGCTGCGCGGGCGCACGCTGCCGGTGGCCTCGGCGCGTTTCGCGATGCAGCTGGCGGCCGCGCTGCACCGGGAGTGAGCCGGGGGGACCGGCTCAGTAGAGGCCGAGGTTCTCCTTGATGTAGATCTCGATGCGGATGCGTTCCTGCGAGGCGAGCGGCTCGCGCCCGTCGCTGCGCGCCTTGAGAACGCGGATGGCGCTGCGCACGAGGTGCCCGGGGTTCTGGGCGATCACCGCGTCGAGCGTGCCGTTGCGCAGCTTCTCCTCGCTGTAGCCGGTGCGCTCGTGGGCGATGATCACCTGGCGCATCGGGTCCGACGCGCCGCAGAGCGCCTCGAGCGGCAGGCGCACCTCGGAGCTCATCAGGTAGGCGCCGACGATGTCGGGGTGGTTGGCGTAGGAATTGGCGATGACCATGCGCGTGCGCGCCGGATCGCCGTAGGTTTCGACCGAGGGCAGGGCCGAGAGGTTCGGGAAATCCGCCGTCAGCACCGTGTCGAAGCCGAGCCGCCGCTCGACGCTGTCGAGCGAGTTCATCGTCTCGGCCACCACGAGGATGGTGCCCTTCCGCTCGCCGAGAAAGCGCCCCATCAGCCGGCCCGCCGTCGCTCCGGCCGAGTTGTTGTCGACGCCGACGAAATCGAGCGGCCTGAGGCCCGGCTGGCCCGAGATGAATTGCACCACCTCGACGCCGCGCTCGATGAGGCGGGTGGTGGCGTCACGCACCTGCGGGCTTTCGGGGGCCATGATCGCCACGCCGTCGACCCGCGCGGGAGAGACGCGGGAGAGCGCCTGCGCGGTCAGGTGCGGATCGTTCGACAGCACCCGGCGCATCGAGATCTCGAGCGACTCGGAGAGGAAGGCGGCGCGCGATTCCTCGATGCGCTCGACCAGCGTGGCGAGGAAGTCGTCGCCCGCCTCGGGCAGCAGGAACTGGAAGCGGTAGCGCCGTCCGCGGGCCAGGTTGGCGGCGGACTGGTTGCGGACAAATCCAATGCGCTCAATCGCTTCGTTGACGGCCTTCACCGTCTTTTCGCGCACACCCGGGCGTGCGTTCAGCACGCGGTCCACCGTCGCGAGGCTGACGCCTGCGGCCTTGGCGAGGTCTTTGGTGGTGGGGCGCATGGGGAAGCTCTGCTCGGTCATCTGACAGGGAGTCTTGTTTGTTTTCAGATGGAAGGCAACCACTATGAGGCACGTACCTCAGAAATCGTTTGATCTGAGGCACGTACCTCACTTACCCTTGGTAAAGATAATCGAGTCGGGAAGAGGAGAGCCCGGCCTTATCTCTGGGAGGATGCAACAATGAATATCCGATATACCGTTCCGGCGGCTGCCACCGCCTTGCTCGCCATTGCGGGCACGGCGCAGGCGGATGATCTGACCCTCTGCTGGGCAGCCTGGGATCCGGCCAACGCGCTGGTCGAGCTGTCCAAGGATTTCGAGGCGAAGTCCGGGAACAACATGTCGTTCGAATTCGTGCCCTGGCCGAACTTCGCCGACCGCATGCTGAACGAGCTGAACTCCGGCGGAAAGCTCTGCGACCTGATGATCGGCGACAGCCAGTGGATCGGGCTTGGCGCCGAGGCGGGCCATTACGTGAAGCTGAACGACTTCTTCGAGGCCAATGGCATCTCGATGGACGACTTCATCCCCGCCACGGTGACCGGCTATTCCGAATGGCCCAAGGGCACGCCGAACTACTGGGCGCTGCCGGCCTTCGGCGACGTGGTCGGCTGGACCTACCGCAAGGACTGGTTCGAGCGGCCCGAGCTGCAGGCCGAGTTCAAGGAGAAATACGGCCGCGAGCTGAAGGCGCCCGACACGCTCGACGAGCTCAAGGACATCGCCGAGTTCTTCCAGGGCCGCGACATCGACGGCACCACGGTCTATGGCGCCGCCATATACACCGAGCGCGGCTCGGAAGGCATCACCATGGGCGTGACCAACGCGCTCTACAACTACGGCTTCAGCTACGGCACGCCCGAGGAGCCCTACAAGCTCGAGGGGGTGGTGAATTCGCCCGAGGCGGCCAAGGGGCTCGAGTATTACAAGGCGCTCTACGACTGCTGCACGCCTCCGGGCTCGTCCGACTGGTACATGTCCGAGGATATCGACGCCTACAAGTCGGGGCAGGTGGCGCTGCAGATGAACTTCGCCTTCATCTGGCCGGGGGTCGAGGCCGACCCGAACGTCGGCGGCGGCAAGTCGGGATACTTCCCGAACCCGGCGGGTCCGGACGGGCATTTCGCCCAGCTCGGTGGGCAGGGGATCTCGGTCGTCTCCTACTCCGACAGCCAGGACGCGGCGCTCGAATACATCAAGTGGTTCGCCCAGCCCGAGGTCCAGGCCAAGTGGTGGGAGCTCGGCGGCTATTCGGCGCTGAAGGCGGTGGTCGAGGATCCGGGCTTTGCCACCAGCCAGCCCTACGCGCAGACCTTCCTCGACTCCATGGCGATCGTGAAGGACTTCTGGGCCGAGCCCGCCTATGCCTCACTGCTGCTGTCGATGCAGGACCACGTCCACAAGTACGTGGTCGCGGGTGAGGGCACGGCGCAGGAGGCGCTCGACGGCCTCGTCGCCGACTGGACCGAGATCTTCCAAGACGAAGGCAAGATGTGAGCCTCCGCAGGCCGCAGCGTCCACGGACGGGCGGTCCCGGGCGCGGGGTCGGTCAGCACGACGATCCCGCGCATCCCGCCGAACGAAGCGAAGAGACCCGTTCCATGTCCCAATCCGTCATCACGCGCGCCGCCGAGGCGACGCCGCCAGGCCTTGCACGCAGGTTCCGCGGCCTGTCCGACCGGACCATCGCCTGGATCTTCGTCGCGCCGACGATCTTCCTGCTGCTGGCGGTGAACATCTTCCCGCTGATCTGGACGATCCGCCTCAGCTTCACCAACTTCCGCGCCAACCGGCCGAACGCCGGGGTCGAGTGGATCGGGCTGCGCAACTACGACCGCATCCTCACCGACAGCGACATCTGGCAAACGATGCAGGCGACCGCGCATTTCCTGTGCTGGACCATCGTGCTGCAGGTGCTGATCGGCTTCAGCCTCGCATGGCTGATCAACCGCAAGTTCAAGGGCAACGACCTCTGGACCACGATCATCGTGCTGCCGATGATGCTCTCGCCCGCGGTGGTCGGGAACTTCTGGACCTTCCTCTACCAGCCGCAGATCGGCCTCTTCAACTACGTGGTGGGCTTCTTCACCGGCGCCGATCCCACCAGTTTCTCGATGATCGGCAGCGTGTCGCTGGCGCCCTGGGCGATCATCATCGTCGATACCTGGATGTGGACGCCTTTCGTGATGCTGATCTGCCTCGCCGGGCTGCGCTCGATCCCGGACTCGATCTACGAGGCCGCCGAATGCGACCGGGCGTCGAAGTGGCGGCAGTTCTGGACCATCACCGTGCCCATGGTGCTGCCGTTCCTGATGCTGGCGGTGCTGTTCCGGGGCATCGAGAACTTCAAGATGTTCGACCTCGTGGTGCAGCTGACCGGCGGCGGCCCCGGCTCCACCACCGAGCTCACCTCGATCAACCTCAAGCGCGAGGCCTTCGAGAAATGGCGTACGGGCTATGCCTCGGCCTACGCGATCATCCTCTTCGTCACGGTCTTCGGCCTCGCCTCGATCTACGTGAAGGCGCTGAACAAGGTGAAGGAAAGATGAGCGGCTATTCGATCACCGAACCCTCGCCGCGGCAGAAATGGGTCGCGGGCACGCTGGTGGCGCTCTACGCGGTCATCACCATCCTGCCGCTGGTCTGGATCATCGCCACCGGCTTCAAGTCCTCGGCGGATGCCATCGCCTACCCGCCGAAGGTCGTCTTCACCCCCTCGCTCGAGGGCTACGTGAACCTCTTCACCACGCAGACCCGGCAGACCGCCGAGTATTTCGCCACCCACCCGCCGCAGACCTGGTACGAGCGCATCGTGCAGTCCAAGGGGCTGACCATCGCCGGCCCGTCGCGCTTCGGCGAGCGCTTCATGAACTCGGTGATCATCGGCTTCGGTTCGACCTTCCTCAGCGTCTTTCTCGGCACGCTCGCGGCCTACGCCTTCTCGCGCTTCAAGGTGCCGCTGAAGGACGATTTGATGTTCTTCATCCTCTCGACGCGGATGATGCCGCCCATCGCCGTGGCGATCCCGATCTTCCTGATGTTCCGCTCGCTCGGCCTGTCGGACACCCACGCGGGGATGATCCTGCTCTACACGGCGGTGAACCTGTCGCTCTCGGTCTGGCTGCTCAAGGGCTTCATCGACGAGATCCCGCAAGAATACGAGGAGGCGGCGCTAATCGACGGCTACACGCGCTTCCAGGCCTTCACCAAGGTGGTGCTGCCGCAGGCGGCGACGGGCATCGCCTCGACCGCGATCTTCTGCCTGATCTTCGCCTGGAACGAATACGCCTTCGCGGTGCTGCTGACCTCGGGCACGGCGCAGACCGCGCCGCCCTTCATCCCCACGATCATCGGCAACGCCGGGCAGGACTGGCCCGCGGTGGCGGCGGGCGCGACGCTCTTCCTGCTGCCGGTCATGGTCTTCACCATCCTGCTGCGCAAGCACCTGCTGCGCGGGATCACCTTCGGAGCGGTGCGCAAATGAGCAAGGCAACCCTGACGCCCGAAGACCCCGTGTCTTCCGAAACCGCCCCAACCGGACGCCGCCTCTTCCGGCGCGGTCCCTGGGAGATGACGGCCTCGATCCTGATCGGCCTCGGCGTGGTGATGCTGATGCAGCCATTCTTCCTCTGGGCCTACAGCTGGTCCTTCCCCGTCACGCTGATCGGCACGGTGATGTTCATCATCGTCAGCCACTTCCCCGAATAGCCCGGAGCAGACAATGGCCCAGATCCGCATCGACAGCCTGCGCAAGGACTTCGGAGCCTTCACCGCCGTGCAATCCTCGAGCTTCACCATAGAGGATGGCGAGTTCTTCATGCTGCTCGGCCCCTCGGGCTGCGGCAAGACCACGACGCTGCGCATGATGGCGGGGCTCGAGCTGCCCACCGCCGGGCAGATCTACATCGACGGCGAGGAGGTCGGCCGCAAGCCGGCCAGCCAGCGCGACATCGCCTTCGTCTTCCAGATGTTCGCGCTCTATCCGCACATGAACGTGCGCCGGAACATCTCCTACCCGCTGATCAGCCAGGGCATGGGGCGCAAGGCGGCGCGCGCCAAGGTCGAGGAGGTGGCGCGTATCCTCGGCATCGAGGACATCCTCGAAAAGCCGGTCGGCGGCCTCTCGGGCGGCGACCGGCAGCGCGTGGCGCTGGGGCGGGCGATCGTGCGCGAACCCAAGGCCTTCTTCATGGACGAGCCGCTTGGCGCGCTCGACGCCGAGTTCCGCGAACACATGGCGCAGGAGCTGCGCGCCCTGCATGACCGGATGGGGGCCACCACGGTCTACGTGACGCATGACCAGCTCGAGGCGATGCAGATGGGCGACAAGATCGTGGTGATGAACCACGGCGTGGTCGAGCAGTTCGGCGTGCCGCAGGAGATCTACGACTGGCCCGCCACGATGTTCGTGGCGAAGTTCATCGGCTCACCGCCGATGAACTTCCTCGAGTTCGAGGGCAGCGTCGCGCCCGGGGATGGCTCGGTCACGCTCGGCTCGGTCGAGGTGCCGATGCCCCGCCTCCGCGAGGGTCACGCGGGCGGGCTGGTGCTTGGCGTGCGGCCCGAGCACGTGCGGCTCGACGATGCCTCGGACTACCGCGCCGTGGTGCGGGCGGTGGAGTACCTCGGCACCACGCAGATCATCACGCTCGAGGCCGAGCACGGCGAGGTCAAGGCGCGCATCCCCAGCCGCGAGCCGGTGCGCGTCGATCAGACCACCGGGCTTGCCTTCAACGAGCGCACGCTCACCCTGTTCAACGCCGGGACCGGCGCGGCGCTGCGCTCGGCCGCCAACGAGGAGGTGCTGCGCCATGGCTGAGATCGCGCTCTCGCATGTCACGAAGCGCTTCGGCGACACGCTCGCGCTCGACGACGTGAGCCTCACCGTCCCGCACGGCGCCTTCGTCGTGCTGCTCGGGCCGACCGGCGCGGGCAAGACGACGACGCTGCGCATGGTCTCGGGGCTCGACCGGCCCGACGCGGGCAGCATCGCCATCGGCGGCACCGACGTCACCCGCATGACCCCGGCGCAGCGCAACGTGGCGATGGTGTTCCAGCAATACTCGCTCTACCCGCACATGACCGTGCGTGAGAACCTCGCCTTTCCGCTGAAGTCGCCGCTGCTGCGGTTCGGCGAGGCGCAGGTCGCCCGCAAGGTGGCCGAGGTGGCCGAGATGCTGCAGATCGCCCACAAGCTCGACAACAAGGCCACGGCGCTTTCGGGGGGCGAGATGCAACGGGTTTCCATCGGCCGGGCGCTGGTGCGCCGGCCCGAGGTCTACCTGATGGACGAGCCTCTGAGCTCGCTCGACGCCAAGCTGCGCGCCGACCTGCGGGTCGAGCTGAAGAACATCCAGGCCCAGTCCGGGGTGCCCTTCCTCTACGTGACCCACGACCAGATCGAGGCGATGACCATGGCCAGCCACGTCGGGGTGCTCGACCATGGCAGGCTGGTGCAGTTCGGCACCCCGCGCGAGATCTACGAGGACCCGGTCAGCGTCTATGCCGCCAGCCGCCTCGGCCAGCCGCGCATCAACATCCTGCCCGCCAACCTCTTCGCCGGGGCCCCGGCGGGCGCGCGCTACATCGGCCTGCGCCCCGAGCAGATCCGGCAGGGCGACGGGGCCGAGAGCCGGGTGGTCCGGGTCGAGCACCTTGGCGACCAGACCCGGCTGCACCTCAGCCTGCGCAACCATGACCTGATCACCGTCACCGATGCCCATACCGCGCTGCGCACGGGCGACACCCTGCGTATCACCCCCGATGCCCCGTTCTTTTTCGACGCCTCCGGCGCCCGCGTTCACTGAGGAGACCGCAATGAGCCAGTTCATCAACCTGAAGGAAGACATCGTTGCCGAGGCGGTGGACGGGGTGGTCTCGGCCTCGGGCGGGCGGCTCGCCCGGCTCGACGGCTACCCGCATATCCGCGTGGTGCTGCGTTCGGGCTGGGACAAGTCGAAGGTCGCGCTCGTCTCGGGCGGTGGCTCGGGGCACGAGCCCGCCCACGCCGGTTTCGTCGGCGAGGGGATGCTGACCGCGGCGATCTGCGGCGATGTCTTCGCCTCGCCCTCGGTCGATGCGGTGCTGGCGGGGATCCTCGCGGTCACCGGCCCGGCGGGCTGCCTGCTCATCGTCAAGAACTACACCGGCGACCGGCTGAACTTCGGCCTCGCCGCCGAGAGGGCGCGGGCCTTCGGCCTCAACGTCGCAATGGTGATCGTCGACGACGACATCGCGCTGCCGAACCTGCCGCAGGCGCGCGGCGTGGCCGGCACGCTCTTCGTGCACAAGATCGCCGGGGCGCTGGCCGAGAACGGCGCCGATCTTGCCAGCGTGAAGGCGGCCGCCGAGCGGGTTATCGGCGCGACGCGCACCATCGGCATGTCGCTCGACACCTGCACCGTCCCGGGCGCGCCGAAGGAGGCGCGCATCCAGCCGGGCAAGGCCGAGCTCGGGCTCGGCATCCACGGCGAGGCCGGGGCCGAGCAGGTCGACTACGTCCACGCCCGCGGCGCGATGGAGATGGTGGCCTCGCGGCTTGCCGAGCACATGGACCTCAAGAAGCCGCATGTCGCGCTCTTGAACAACCTCGGCGGCGCCTCGGTGCTCGAGATGCAGATCCTCGCCTACGAGCTTGGCAAGTCCGCCATCGGCGGGGCGCTGCACCACATCATCGGCCCGGCGCCGATGATGACCTCTCTCGAGATGCGCGGCTTCTCGGTCTCGGTCTACCCGGCAGGAACCGAGGACCTCATGGCGCTGAAATCGCCGGTGCCGCTGTCGGCATGGCCGGGGCTTTCGGCGCTGGGTCCGGTCGAGGTGATCGACCTGCCCGACGGACTGCGCCCGATCCGGCCGCTCGCCTCGGACCACCCGGCGACGCGCAAGTTCCTGCAGCGCTGCTGCGAGGTGTTCATCAAGGCCGAGGACGATCTCAACGCGCTCGACGCCCGGGCCGGAGACGGCGACACCGGCTCGACGCTGGCCGGCGCGGCGCGGGCGTTGCTCGGGGCGATGGACCGCCTGCCGCTCGCGGATCACACCCAGCTCTACCGCGCCATCGGGCTCGAGCTGAGCCAGACCATGGGTGGCTCGTCGGGCGTGCTGCTGGCGATCTTCTTCGCCGCCGCGGGGGACGCCGCCTCGAGCGGGCAGTCGCTGCGCGAGGCGCTGAACGCGGGGCTCGACCGGATGCAGGAGATCGGCGGCGCCCGGCCCGGTGACCGCACCATGATCGACGCGCTGCAGCCGGCGCTCGAGCACCTCGCCTCGGGACTCGACGAGGCGGCGCGCGCGGCGCGGGCCGGGGCGAACCGGACGGCGGAGATGGCGACGGCCAAGGCGGGGCGCTCGGCCTATATCAACGCCGACCAGCTCAAGGGGCAGGTCGACCCGGGCGCCGAGGCGGTGGCGCGGCTCTTCGAGAGCCTTTCGGCCTAGGTGCGATGCAGAGCGGCGGCCCGCAGGCCGCCGCGGCCCGGCTCAGCGGTTGTCCCAGTCGGCCACCTGGCCGCGGACATCGACGTGCACGAAGGTGTTGTAGATGCCGATCCCGCCGGTGAACACGCCGGCGGAGCGGACCTCCTGCGCGACCCTGCGCCAGTCGGTGGGGGAGCCCTTGGCGCATTGGAAATCGGCCGCCTTGAACTGCATGTGGAAGCTGTTCGAGGCGGTGCCCGACAGGCAGCCGTTGTAGGCCGGGTTGCGATAGACCGAGGTCAGCTTCACCGGCGCGCCGAGCCGGTTGCGGATCTCGTCCAGCGCGCGGGCGAGCGGGCGCATATTGGGCCAGAGCGCCCGCGGCGGCAGGGAGTTCTTGTTGTAGCACCGCGCGCTCGGGTTGCTGTTCGAGCCGCCCATGGTCAGGAACTCGTGCGGCTTGAAGTTGCGGATGTGCATGTCCTGGTAGGAGGCCGCGAATTCCGCCTTGTAGCTGGTGAAGGTCGAGAAGGCCGAGGCGGTGATCACCTCCTCGACCGCGGCGCGGTCGTCATAGGCGAGGATCGATTGCGGCCAGTAGACAAAGCCCTCGTCCGGCTCGTCCGGGTCCATGGTCATCGGGTCGATCGCGCCGTAGCCCTCCTGCGCCGGGGCGACGGGAACCGGGCTTGCGATCGCCGGGGTGGCGAGCGCGGGTGCCGCGCCGGACACGGCGAGCGCCATGGCCTCGTGATCGGTGTCGGTGTCGATGCCCTCGTCGGCCTCCGCGACGCCGAAGGCGATCTGCGGCGAGGCGCCCTCGGCCGCCTCGATCTCGGCGACGTAGTGGTCGATCCGGTCCATCAGCCTGTCCCATTTCGGCAGCAGGAGGATCGGGCAGTTCTTGCCCGTCCAGTCGCGGTGCGACTTGATGTCGGAGCGCCGCAGCCCGAGGTCGAAGCGCAGCACGGCGACGAGCCGCGCGAGCCGGTCATCCGCCGCCGCCTGGTCGATGCCCGCATTCATGCAGGTCTCGATCCCGATGCTCGAGGCGTTGGCCGGGCCCGCGTGCCACGCCTTCTCGTTGATCGGCAGGTGCTTGTAGCACTCCTTGTCATCGACCGTGTAATGCCACGAGACCCAGTTCTTCCTGCCGCTGGCAAGCGTGTAGAACCCGGTCTCGGTGACGAAGCGGGCGTGGGCCGCGGCATCCGCCCCGGCCCCGGTGTTCGAGGTGTTGTGCAGGGTGATCGACGTGGCCGCGATCCGGGTGCCAGGTCGGTTCTTCTGGCCGACCGGGATCATCTTGATCTTGAGGTTCAGGCTCTCGCCCATCTGCTGTCTGTTCATCATGAAAATTCCTTCTCGAAATATGTCCGGCTGGCTTCAATCAAGACGGGGTGACCGGGGTGAACGGGTCGTCCTCCTCGGTCTCGACGCGATACCCGTCGATGGTCCGCGGCAGCCCGGGCGGCGGCGGCGCGCCGCGCAGCAGGGTCACGCAGACGCGCCAGTCGCCGTCCTGCGACCTGCGCAGCCCGACCGACTGCACGCCGTCCTCCTGCAGGACGCGGCGCGACAGCTGCTGCTTGGCCCTGAGCGCGGCGTCGGGAGGGGTCATGTCGGGCGGGCCTCCGGTCACAGGGACAACTCCACGTTCAGGCCGGCGAGCACGTCGGCGATGGGGTTGACGAAAGTCGTGGCGGGCGAGCCGGCGAAGAGCAGCCCGACGGCGAGGTTGCCGGGACGGCTCATGACCAGAGCGCCGGAGTCGCCCGGCTCGGAGAAGGGCGCGGGGCCCATGCTGGTGACGCCGATCTGGTTCTCGTAGAGCTTCACGCCGCCCAGCAGGTAGGGGATCTTCACGTCCGCCGCGAGGTCGGAGACGAAGCCCACCGTGTAGCGCGTGGTGCGTCCGAACTTGTGGAGCTCCATGCCCTGGAAGACATCCGACACGCCGCGCGGCGGGCCGATGTGCAGCGTCTCGTTGGACAGCTGCACCCCGTCCAGCGGCGAGGCGAGGGCCGCATCGACATTGCCGAGACCCAGCGGCACCGCCTGCGACAGGATGCCGACCTGCCGCGGCGCATCGTCCGCGGCCTGGTCGAGTTGCCCCTGCTGGAAGATCGGCGCGCCCACCGCCAGCGTGTCCTCCCCGGCGAGAACGTGGTTGTTGGAAAGCAGGTGCATCCGTCCGAACCGGTCGCGGACCAGCGCGCCGAAGGTCCCGGCCATCATCTGGTCGTAGCCGATCGAGCAGCCGGGAACCGGCACATCGTAGCGGGCCCGCGGGTCGGGCAGCATCAGCGGGCGCAGATCGCCGATCTCCACCACGTCGATCAGGATGCCGTCCATCTCCGGCGCGATCATCTGCGCGTCGCTCAGAAGGGCCTTGGGGAACTTCCTCTGCACGTAGACCTTGACCGACATGAGGCCGGTCATCTGCCCCTCCGAGACCTTTTCGCCGACGCCGACGCCGAGCACGTTGAGCCGCGGCTCGGGAGACGGGCCGGAGGCGAAGGCCGTGGCCATGTCCGGCCCCTCGAAACTGCCCACGCGGGCCTTCACGCTGTCCTTGATCCCGACGAAATCGCCCATCGCCTGGAAGAGTGTCGCGCGCGACAGACGCGCGGCGCTGCGCGAGAGCGCGGGCACCGGCTGGGCGGGCTGCGCCGCGGCGGGCTCTTCTTCGACGCGGGGCACGATGGCCACGGCCACCGCCTGCGGCGCGGGGGGCAGCAGCGTGCGCGCGAAGGCCTGGGCCTTGTTCCAGCGGTTGACGAGCCCCTGCCAGAACCGGCTGCGCTCGTCGCGTCCGATGTGCCGCTCGTAGACCTCGCGCGAGGCGCGCAGCTTGTCGACCAACCTTGCCGGGTTCCGCTCGGCGACGGCGACGGCGTCGCGGGTCTTCTGCCCGACTGACATGTCGGTCTCGGCGCCGACGGCGTGCTGCAGGATCCACGCCGCGCCGCCGGGGCCGCGGTTGAACACGCAATCCCGGACGTAGAACTCGACGGCGAGCGTGGCGCACCAGCGGTCGGCGCGGTCGGTGTAGCCGGCGATGAACTCGGTGGCATAGGCCTCGGCCTCGGCATGGCGCCCGGCCTCTATCAGCGCGACGAGGTGATCCACCTCGGTCTTGTGGTAACGGTCGTTGATCCCGGCGACCTCGTAGGTGCCGCCACCGTCGCCCGCGGGCAGGTGGTAGACCGCAAGCTTGCCGTTCACGCGGCGCGCTTCGTAGTTGAGGATCTCATGCGCCATCCGGGTCCGGTCGGCGAAGGAGCTGAACGGCACGAGCGGCTCGAAGGGGACGGGGGCGGGGGTCGCGGGGGTCTCGGAGAAGGTCGTCGCCGACAGCGGTTCGGGATCCTCCGGATCGAAGGGCACGGGCGCGGGTTCCTCGGGGATGACCATGCGCGCCTGCGGCCGCGCGCCGAGGGCCTGCCTGAGGGCGTAGTGAACCCGCTCGGCCGCCCGCGCGAAGCCGGCGTTCCTCGGGTGCACCTCGTCGTGCCAGCTGTTGAGGCTGGTGCCGATCGCGCCGCGCAGGTCGACGGGGTAGAACCCGGGGACCGCGGCGGCAAGCTCCTGAAGCGCCGTCGCGAGGCGGTCCACGACAAGCGCGATGACCTCGCGCCCGAGATCCGGCGGGATGCCCTTTTCCGCCAGCACCGCGCCGAGCCATGGCCCGTCCTCGCGCGGCAGGAAATGGTCGTAGCCATGCGCGAGGACCACGAGGCCGGGGCGCGCGGCAAGAAGCTGCGACATGATCTGGCGGTAGCCGGCGACGACCTCGGCAAGCCGCGCGGACAGCGCCGCGCCGTCCAGCAGGGCCTCTGCCGTCGCGCCGTCGGAATAGGGGAAAAGCAGGGCCGCGAGCGGCGCGCGCGCCAGCAGGTCGTTCCCGCCGCCCGACAGCAGCACGGCATCCGCGGAGAGCTCGGTCACCTTCTGGGCGAGGTCCGACCGGGCCGCCCAGTCCGCCATCGTGTCGCCCGCCGCCGCCCGCGCGAAGACGGCGAGATCGGGCTCCTCGGCGAGCTGCTCGGCAATGGCCTTGAGGACGACGGGGTAGGTGAGCCAGCTGTCCCCCTCGGCGACCAGCCGTAGGCCCTCGAAGCCGCCGCCGGTCTTGAGATCGAAGGCGATGCTGGACCGGGCCTCCTCGATCCGCGCGGCGAGGGCGCCCGGGGGCTGCGACTCGGCGGCACCCTCGTAGGGAAGCCCCGCCTCGCGGGCTGCGTCCGGGTCGAGGTGGAGGGCGGCGGAGAAGGGAGATGCCGGCGCGCCGCCTTCGCGGAAGAGTGTGCGCAGGGACTCGAGGCGCTCCGGGTCCCTGTTGGCGACGGAATCCTCGAGAATTTGATCAATATCCATCGGAAATCCTCGGCGATAAGCATTTCAATGGGATGCAACAGAATATCACGAATTCCGCGCGCCGGGATTTATGGAATACCTCCCTGTATTTTTGCCCGAAATTTGGTCTTGTGGTTTCATGGATCGCTCTGCCCGCGTCGCTCCCGCGGCAGTGCATTGATAAGCATGGGTTTTCGTCCTGCGGGGTGCGGATCCGGGCCCGGTCGCGCCATCCCCGAGTCTTTCGGGGAAGGCGCGCGACCGTTTCGGCGTTTCAACGGCGCTTTTTGCGGGTCAGCGCGGCCCGTGCCCGCACATCAAGGACTTGCGGGTCAGGGGGTGCTCCTTTGCGGCTGTCCTCGCCCGGCGCTGTGTCCACCAGCCGACTCATTGCAAAAACGGATTTTATGCTTTTTTCACGGCGGCCTTCGTACGAGTCGGCACAAAAGTTAATAATTCATGGCGGCCTCACCGCAAATTCTCTCACCAATCACGCTTGGTTCACGCTGCGCCTGCAGAGTTGGTTTACGTTACGTAAATATCGGGGCGCCGGCAGGATGTGCGCTGCAGAGGGGGACTTCGGAATGGCCGAACGGACCGAGATGGACAAAGCGAGATTCCAGGTGATCGCCGGCGGTCGTCGTCCCGGCAGCGCCGTCACGCCCTGCCTGCAGCTTCCTCCGCCCCCGGACATGGGCGCGGCGGAACTGGCCGCCGAGATCGCCGAGCTCTACGTGCTCGCGCTGATCCGGGACGTGCCCTTCGCGGCGATGCAGGACCCGCATTGCGCGGTCTGGGTCGACGGCAGCACCCGCTTCACCCTGCACGAGGCGCTGTGCGAGATGCGCAGCCTCAGCTGGTTCGACCAGGGCGTGGCGCCGGTCGCGACCGAGCCGGGTTGCGAGCATGCGCGGCAGCGCCGCGCGCAGCGGATGAACCGCGAGGGCCAGCTGACGCTGGGCGGGCTGTTCCAGGGGGCTGCTCCGGGCTCGGGGGCCGCGCGGCCGCTGTCGCTCTTCCACTGGGTCGACCGCAATGCGCCGGGGCTCCAGGACACCTCGGGCGCGGCCCCGGACGCCGAGGCGCCGATGTCCGCCTGGGTGGAATGGGTGGCCCGCCAGTCGGGCGCCGCGCTGGCGTTGCCCTCGGCCGAGGCGGTGGGGCTTTCGCCGCTCGGCACGCCGCGGCAGCTGGTCGAGCGCCTGCAGTCGAGCCACCCCTGCCGCGTCTATTACAACGCCGCGCTGATGCTGCTGGCGCGGGGCACCGCCTTCGACCCGGGCCTCAGCCCCGGCGAGGACGAGGACCCGGTGAGCGCGCAGCGCGTGCTTGCGCTGATGGCCGAGGCGGCGGAACGCGCCTTCGAGGCGGTGATGCGCCGGCAGGCGCGCCCCGACCGGCTGAGCCCTCCGGCGGTGACCGCCGCGCGGATCGGCGGCCTGCTCGAGCGCGAGGACCTGACCGCCGAGGGCAGCGACGTGCTGCGCGGCGCGGCCGAGGAACTCCAGACCTGTGCGCCGAACCTGCTGCACTGGGTCGCGCGGCTGAACCGGCAGGGGCAGCCCGGCCTGCGCGGGGCGATGAGCTACGTACTGCCCGGCATGGGCGACGAGGCCCTGCCGCCGCAGCCGTCGGACAGCGCGCTGCAGGTGGTGGTGGCGGGGGCGCTCTCGACCCTCTTCAAGGCGCTGTTCGACACCCGGCCCGCGCCGCGTTTGCGCATGGCGACCGACCCGGCCCCCGGCTTCGACCTTGGCGCCGAGGCCGACCGGCTGGCGGCGGACATCGCCCTCTCGCGCGCCGCCTGCGGTGCCCAGCTTCCGGCCGAGAACCACCAGAACCTGCGCATCGGCGAGGCGCTGGCGCTGCAGGTGCTGCAGGGCTGGATGTCGCGGCTCGGGCAGGGGGTGTCGATGGAGCTCACCGATTTCGACGGCCAGCCGCTGCGGCTCGAAAGCCACGTGCGCCGCTCGGGCGAGATCGGCGTGGCGCTGCGCCGGGACGGGCGTCCCGCGCGTTTCCCGATGGTCGCGGACCGGCCGAGCTCGCATCTCGCGGTGATCTGACGGGCGGTTGATGCGGATCAAGGCGGGGTCGGCGGATCGCCCGCATGGTCGGGGGCGAAAGGAGCCCTCACCATGCAATCCGTCCTTTTCCTCGGGGCCTTCCTGACCGTCGCGCTCCACCTCGGCACCGCGCTCGCGCAGGATGCCGACCGCGGCGAGGCGCTCTATGTCGAGCGCTGCGCCACCTGCCACGGCCTCGACGGGCGCGGCGACGGGCCGATGGCGGGCGTGCTGATGATCAAGCCGGTGAACCTGACCGAGCTCAGCGCCGCCAATGGCGGCAGCTTCCCCCTCGAGCGCGTGGTCAAGCGCATCGACGGGCGCGACCCGCTGGTGAGCCACGGCTCTCCGATGCCGGTCTACGGCGATTATTTCGGCTTCGACGCAAACGCGGTGCTCTCCGGCGAGGTTCCGACCGTTCAGCCGGTGGCCGACCTCGTGGCCTACCTGCAGGCGCTGCAACGCGCCGAGTGACCGGCGGAAAGGCGCCTTGCCCGGGTGTTTCCCCTTTGTCGGGCGCCGTGCGGGTCCGGCGGGCGGAACCGCTGCCGCCCCCGAGGGTTCTGATGGTACAACTCAAACGAGGAGGACCGGTCATGAACTGGGACCAGATCGAAGGCAATTGGAAGCAATTCAAGGGCAAGGTGCGCGAGCAATGGGGCGACCTCACCGATGACGAGGTGCAGGAAGCCAAGGGCAACCGCGAGCAGCTCGCCGGCCTGATCCAGAAGAAGTACGGCGTCGCCAAGGAAGAGGCCGAGAAGCAGGTCGACACCTGGCAGCGCGGTCTCTGATCGCGGCCCGCAGGCTCTTGAAGTGACGAAGACGATGCAGGCGGGGCCATTCGGCCCCGCCTTTTTTGTCATGCCCGGCTCAGTGGCAGATGTTCTTCACCTCGGCACCCTTCCACGGGATCACCACGTCCGCCCCCGCGAGCGCGGCATCGAGCCCGCCGATCGGCATCGCCTCGGAGATCATCGCCCGCAGCCGCGAGATGCGCGGGGCCTCAGGGTCGAGCAGCTGGCAGCAGACGTACTCCTCGACGATCGCGCCCTGCTGCTCGTAGCCGTGGTCGAGGAAGCGGGCGGTGCTGTCGGGGTCGATCAGGTAGGGGTCGGCTAGCGTCTGGTGCTCGGTCGCGGCCTTCAGCGGCGTGTAGCCGGTGCGCTTGCGGTTCTGCCATTGCCAGACATGGGTCATCTCGTGCGCGAAGAGCATCGCGGCGTAGAGGTTCACCTTCTCGGGGAAGCTCGGCAGGTAGTCGTCCATGTAGGAATCGTCGCGGTAGAACGTGTGGTTGAACAGCGTCAGCGCCGCCGGAGACACCGTCACCGTCTCGCCCTGCGAGGGGGGCCAGATGCGTTCCGTGCAGGCCAGGCGCGGGCGGATCGGCCGCTCGAAGGTCACCGCGCGCGAGGCCAGCCCGTCGTGGAACCGCACCGGGCGCTGGTCGAGCTGGGACCCCTGCATCGCGTCGAGAAAGGCGGATTCATTCGGGGTGAGGGGGCGGCCGCAGGCGGTGAGGCCGGCAAGCAGCACGAGGTACAGAAGAACACGCATGGGACCAGAGTGAGTGACTTTTCCAAGACAATACAAGGGTGTTAATTCGCGGCCGCGTAGGTGCTGGCGGGCAGGGACGAAATTTCCAGGATCAGCTTCTTCTTCACCGCCTCGGCAAAGCTTGCGCGGGTGTCGGCGGTGACGACGAAGGCCCCGACGCCGCCGATGATGAGCTCGCGGTAGAGCGTCTCGAGATTGTCCTGTGCCCGCCCGGGATCCTCGGCGCGCAGGATCGGCAGGGCGTTGATGGTGACCCCGGCGGCCAGGACCTGCGCGCGGGCCTCCTCGATGGTGGGACCGGACCAGCTGTTGGCGCTGTCGCCCGAGAAGTCGATCACCCGCCGCCAGCCCTTGATCTCGTTCTCCTCCATCAGCCGCAGCCCCTCGAGCAGGGCCGATCCGATGGCGTTGCGCCCGTAGGCCTGGCGCGGCTCGTCGAGCAGGGCGGCGGCGAAGTCCCGGGCGGGGCCCGGCCCGTCGATCAGCGTCCAGTCCACCACCTGCGCCTGGTTGGCGGCCCATTCCACGTAGGTGACCGCGATATGGCCATAGGCGGTGCCGGCGATGACGCGCAGCACCTCGGGATCGGTGATGGCCTGCGCGTAGCCCTCGCGCTGGAACTGCAGCTCGCCCGGGGTGATCGAGCCAGAGGCATCGGCCAGCAGCACGAGTTCGAGGTCGGTATCCTGGGCGAGGGCGGGGCAGGCAAGACAGGCAAGGGCGAGGCTCGGGACCAGGGAACGCATCTGCGGCTCCTTGCGTTGCAGGCACTTACACAGCCTGCCACCGGGCGGGACCAAAAGAAAGTCACAGCCGCGTAAGACACGGCAAGATTGCGCCGCGGCGCAGGATGCGGCAGTTTGGGGGCGTGGTGCCGGCACCGCCGCCCGACAGGGGCCGCCGCCGCACCGGAGGATCACCGCGTGAGCAGTCAACTGGACAGCCCGGAGAAATCGCTCCTCGCCGCCGAGCTGGCGCTGGGGCTTCTGCCTGCCCGGGAAGAGGCCGAGGGGATGCGCGCGCTTGCCCGCGACCCGGAACTCGCCGGCGAGCTCGATTTCTGGCAGAGCCGGCTCATCGGCTTCATGGGGCCGGTCGAGGATGTCGCCCCGCCGCCGCGGGTGTTCGACGCGCTGCAGGCGCGGCTCTTCGGCGAGGCCGAGGGGCGGAGCTTCTGGCAGGAATTGCTTGCCCCGGAGAACCGCGGCTGGCTGGTGCTGGTGCTGGCGGTGAAGCTCGGCGTGATCGCGCTGCTGCTCTACGCGCTCTTCTGAGCGGCGAGGCTGCCGCCGCCGAGCGCGCGGCCAAGGGTCATCCAGATCGCGATCGCCGCCACCACGGTGGCGAGGAGGGCGACCAGCAGCAGGTCGAGCCTGCCCGTGACGCCGTTCGTCAGTGCGTAGAGCACCAGGGCAACAAGCGGGATGTGCACCAGCACGAAGCTGGTGATCTGGAGGCGCAGGAGCGTCGTCTTGGTCATGGGCATGGGGCTATGGTGTTCGGCTGTCGTGAATGGAACACGCATAGGGTGTGGCAAACGGGAGCGGAAAACAACCACCTTTGGTGCATGTTTTCCGCCGCCCGCGCCCGGCCGTGGAGTCAGACGTCCAGTTCTTCGACGAAACGGGCGTTTTCCTGGATGTACTGGAAGCGCAGCTCGGGCTTCTTGCCCATCAGCCGCTCGACGAGATCGCCGGTCTCGCCCGGTTCGTCCTCGTCGATGGTGACGCGGATCAGCTTGCGCGTCGCGGGATCCATCGTCGTCTCCTTCAGGTCCTTGGCGTCCATCTCGCCGAGACCCTTGAAGCGCTGCACGTCGATCTTGCCCTTGCCGCCGAGACCCTTGGCCAGCATCACCTCCTTCTCGGCGTCGTCGGCGACGTAGATGCGCCGCGCGCCCTGCGTCAGCCGGTAGAGCGGCGGGCAGGCGAGGTAGAGGTGGCCGTGGTCGATCAGCGGCCGCATCTGGGTGAAGAAGAAGGTCATCAGGAGCGAGGCGATATGCGCGCCGTCGACGTCCGCGTCGGTCATGATGATGACCTTCTCGTAGCGCAGGTCGTCGATGTTGAACTTGGTGCCGAGCCCGACGCCGAGCGCCTCGCAGAGGTCGCGGATCTCGGTGTTCGAACCGAGCTTGTTCGAGGCCGCGCCGAGAACGTTGAGGATCTTGCCCTTCAGCGGCAGCAACGCCTGGGTCTCGCGGAAGCGCGCGCCCTTGGCCGAGCCGCCGGCCGAGTCACCCTCGACGATGAAGAGCTCGGTGCCCTCGCGGCTCTTGGCGGTGCAGTCGGTCAGCTTGCCGGGAAGGCGCAGCTTCTTGGTGGCCGACTTGCGCGCGGTTTCCTTTTCCTGGCGGCGGCGCAGCCGCTCCTCGGCGCGCAGCACGAGGAAGTCGAGGATCGCGCCCGCCGACTTGGTGTCGGAGGCCAGCCAGTTGTCGAAGTGGTCGCGCACCGCGCCCTCGACCAGGCGCTGCGCCTCGGTGGTGGCGAGGCGGTCCTTGGTCTGGCCGACGAATTCCGGCTCGCGGATGAAGCAGGAGACCAGCGCGCAGCCGCCGGTCAGCAGGTCGTCGCGGGTGATCTGCGCGGACTTCTTGTTGTTCACCAGCTCGCCATAGGCGCGGATGCCCTTGAGGATCGCCGACCAGAAGCCCGCCTCGTGGGTGCCGCCCTCGGGGGTGGGGACCGTGTTGCAGTAGGACTGGATGAAGCCGTCGCGCGACGGGGTCCAGTTGATCGCCCATTCCACCTTGCCCGGCGCGTTGAACTTCTCGCGGAACTCGACGGTGCCCGAGAAGGGCTTGTCGGCATAGGTGCTGGCCTTGCCGAGGCTCTCGGTCAGGTAGTCGGCGAGGCCGCCGGGGAAGTGGAAGGTCGCCTCCATCGGCGTGTCGCCGTCGGGGATGGCGGATTTCCAGCGGATCTCGACGCCGGAGAAGAGATAGGCCTTGGAGCGCACCATCTTCAGCATGCGCGAGGGCTTGAAGCGGTGGTGGCCGAAGATCAGCTCGTCGGCGTGGAAGGTGGTGCTGGTGCCGCGGCGGGTCGGCGCCGCGCCGACCTTCTCGACCGGGCCCTGCGGGATGCCGCGCGAGAAGCGCTGCTCGAAGAGCTCCTTGTTGCGCGCCACCTGCACGACCATCAGGTCCGACAGCGCGTTGACCACCGAGGCGCCCACGCCGTGCAGGCCGCCCGAGGTCTCGTAGGCGTCGCCCGAGAACTTGCCGCCCGCGTGCAGCGTGCAGAGGATCACCTCGAGCGCCGACTTGCCGGGGAACTTGGGGTGCGGGTCGATCGGGATGCCGCGGCCGTTGTCGCGGATGGTGACCGAGTAGTCGGCGTGCAGCTCGACCTCGATGCGGTTGGCATGGCCGGCCACCGCCTCGTCCATCGAGTTGTCGAGGATCTCCGCCACCATGTGGTGAAGCGCCCGCTCGTCGGTCCCGCCGATGTACATGCCGGGGCGCTTGCGCACCGGCTCGAGCCCTTCGAGGACCTCGATCGAGGAGGCGTCGTAAGTGGCGGCTTCGGTAGCGGCGAGGAGATCGTCGGCCATGTGGTGCTGCTCGTTCCCGGATTCTGATTGCACCCGAGTATGGCAGAGCGAAGCCTGCGGGAAAAGCCCCGCACCCCATCATCATGGGGATGACGCTGCCGATCAGGCCGGATCTTGTGGTTGCATGCGCGACCAGTGGGCGCCCATGGCGACGATGCAGGAGGTCCCCGAGGCGTAGGCGATGACCATCGTCCAGTTGTCGCGGGGGTCGAGCCAGAGCTCGATCACCTCCTCGGGGCCGCGCAGGCCGGTCGAGGCAAGCGTCGCGCCCTGCTGGCGTTTCAGCCGCTGGGTCATGCGCGGCGAGGGCTCGCAGACCACCTCGGCGATGGGCGAGACCGCCCCTGCAGGCAGCGCGGCGAGGCCGCCGGCAAATGCCGTCAGAAGACCCGCGAAGAGCGCGGAAAGGGGAATCGGAAAACTGCGCCACATGCACGAGAGTGTAACGCCCGCATGACGAAATCCCTAACGCGGCGGCGCGGCCGCGAAAAAATCCTCTCCGGGAAACGGAAATGCCCGGCCTCCTGGGGAGGCCGGGCATCCGCCGCAGGGCCGGGGCCCTGCAACCGCGTGGATCAGAAGCGGTAGTTCAGCGACACGTTGAACTGGGTGTTCTTCAGTTCCATGTCGTTCGCGTCGAAGTCGGTGAACTCGTTGTAGGTGAGCTCGGTGCCGACGGTCCAGTTGTCGGTCAGGAAGGTCTCGGTGCCGATACCTGCGAAGTAACCGTCGGAGTCGCCCGCGTCGATGTCACCGCCGCTGGTGTAGGCCTTGGCGTAGCCGCCCGTGCCGTAGACCATGGTGTTGCCCATGTCGTAGCCGGCACGTGCGCCGACGCGCAGGATGCCGTCAAGGTCGCCGGCTGCGCCGAGGTCGGCATCGGTCCAGTCGTACTGGACGCCACCGCCGAGGACCCAGTTGCCGAAGTCGTAGTCGTAGTACGATTTCAGGCCGTAGGTCATCGCCTCGTCGTAGTCATCCGGGGTGCCGTCGGTGTCGAAGGCACCGTAGCCGAGCTGGATGCCGCCGGAGAAGCCGGTCCAGTCACGGCCGACTGCGACGGGGACGGGAACCGGGGTGATTACGGGCTCGACCGGCGCGGGCTCGAGGCTGCCGGCGAAGGCCGGAAGGGCCACGGAACCAGCAAGAAGGGCCGGGAGGGCGATACGTGCGATTTTCATCGGGTCTGCTCCATATTCTTCATGTTTCATCATGTGTTGTCCATGCTCACATCGGAGCGTGTGACTGAGGATACAACCAAACATTCACTCGGAACGATCCACACATGTTGGTCACATGAACGTGCTGTGGCGGAACCACCACGAAAATCGGCCCTCCGGACGGGCATCGGCCAATTGCAGCCGGAGCGTGTGCGGAGACTGGCAAGAACTGGCTCATGATTGCAGGGGTTTGGAACCTTTTTGGAGCACGTGACGCAACGTAACTTTGCCGGAATCGCACGCCCGCGTGACCCTCCGCGCCGCCCTGTCCGGGGCCCGGGCGGGCATGGGGCACGACTCATGCACCGTCGATGCACGGGCGGCGGACGGGGCGCAGCGGGTCCGTTAACCCTGTTGCGGGAGGCTCGGGGCAGCGAAACGCCGGACCGGAGACCGCCCATGCGCCGCAAGCTGACCGAGATGACCAAGACCGAACGGCTCAACTTCCAGTACGCGGTGGACGCGATGGAGATGGTGGAGCGCGACCTCATCGACCGGATGTGGGACCGCCGGGGCTGCCCCTCGGAGTGGCACGAGATCTGCCGCGACAGGGACCGGCGCGACGCGAAGCGGACGCGCTGCACCATCGCGCTCGACGCCGACGTGGTGAAGTTCTTCCGGGCGCTGGGCCCGGGCTACCAGGCGCGCATCAACCGCGTGCTGCGCGCCTTCATGCACTACCGTCTGGCGAAGCTGATCGACGGGCCGGACACCACGGATTTCATCCTGCGCCCCGAGCAGGTCGAGGAGGAGGCGCGGCGCGAGCGGACGAAATGGGGGGATATGCGCAACGACATCGTCCGGACCGAGGTCGCCCCCGATCCGTCGCGGCATGTGAAGTATTGAGGGAATTCGCCGCGTAGAATTTATCCAACAAGCGAACTTGATAGATAATCCTTACATTGGCACCCAGTGCGACCATTTATCGGTCACCTGAAAGTCAGGACCTTGTCTTCGGTGCTCAGGTCTTCAACTGCAGGTGCATTCAAGCCTCTCAGAGGAGGATTCCCAGGTCTTTGGTAATCTGGGGCGTGAATGAGCTCTTGTTGTTGCCGTCCGAACCAGACCTTTCGAGCGGGAAGATCGTAATCTGGATAGTCAATCAAGTCGGGCCAATCGCCATGCGGTCTGCGTTTTCGCGCGGTCTCAAAATCAGTCATCCACCAGCGGTTAAGTACGGAGAAGCTGCGATCCGGGAGGCCGGTTGTCTTTTTCTCATTTAGCGGCAGGTCGAAAAAGCGCGCATATGCCCATTCTGCATAGTCGAGCGTCGCCGGAGTGGCTTTCATCTTTTTCCCCGAGGGCTCTGCAGTGCCGATCTCGCCGAGCCAAATTTCTCTCTCGCGTGAGACATGTTTGAGCTTGTGGTGGTTTTCCTTGATCCTAGTGCTGACGTTTTTTCCGATACCTACGTACTGAAGCGCCTTCTTCCGTTGGTATTTTCGCTTTCCTATGCATAGATAGAGAGCGGGCTCGAAACTTGTGCGCGCGGCCTCATACGCCTCGCTCAAGCTGTAGGGACCGTACCAATCAATAGCTATCATCAGGTGTTTCTTAACCAAAGCACCGCTTCCCAAATTGTGGCTGTTACCTCTTTCAATGGTCACATGCCAAATCATCTGCTCAAGCGAGTGATTAAGCGTAGTTGCACTTTTACTTTCGATGTAGCTCCCGCACCACGCAGTCCGGTCCGTCGCCGCCCAGCTCCTTCCGGCCCAGTTCCCGCCAGTCCGCCTCGTCGAAGTCCGGGAAGAAGGCGTCGGCACCTTCGACCTCGAGGTCGACCTCGGTGACCAGCAGTCGGTCGGCGCGGGGCAGCAGCCCTTCGTAGACCGACGTGCCGCCCATGCCGTAGACGCGGAAACAGCCCTCGGCCCGGGCCAGCGCCAGCGCCTCGTCGAGCGAGGCGCAGACGTGCTCGGCCAGCGAGGCATCGCGCGAGACGACGATGTTGAGGCGGTTCTTCAGCGGCTTGACCGGGAGGCTCTCCCAGGTGCGGCGGCCCATGATGAGCGCGCCGCCCGAGGTCTCGCGCTGGAACATCTTCAGGTCCTCGGGCTTGAACCAGGGGATGTCATTGTCCCGGCCGATGGCGCCGTTGCGGGCGCGGGCGACGATCAGCGTCAGCATCAGACCGCCACCGGCGCCTTGATCGCGGGTTCGGGGGCGTAGTTCTCGATGATGAAATCCTCGTAGCGGAAGTCGAAGAGCGAGGGCACGTCGCGCGCGAGGCGCAGCGTCGGCAGTGCATGCGGTGTGCGCGAAAGCTGCGTTTCCACCTGTTCGAGGTGGTTGAGGTAGATATGCGCGTCACCGATCGAATGGATGAAATCGCCGGGCTCGTAGCCGGTCACATGCGCCAGCATCACCGTGAGCAGCGCGTAGGAGGCGATGTTGAAGGGCACGCCGAGGAACATGTCGGCCGAGCGCTGGTAGAGCTGCAGGTGCAGCTTGCCGCCGAGGATCCGCACCTGCCAGAGCGTGTGGCAGGGCGGCAGGGCCATCTGGCCGATCTCGCCTGGATTCCAGGCCGAGACGATGAGGCGGCGGCTGTCGGGGCTCGTGCGGATCATCTCGACCAGCTGGGCGATCTGGTCGACCTCGCCGAGCAGCACGCGCGAGGCGCCGTCGTCGCCGATCTCCTCGCGGATGGTCGGGAAGTGGCGCCACTGGTGGCCGTAGACCGGGCCGAGATCGCCGTTCTCGTCGGCCCACTCGTCCCAGATCGAGACGCCGTTGTCCTTGAGATACTTGATGTTGGTGTCGCCGGCGAGGAACCACAGCAGCTCGTGGATGATCGAGCGCAGGTGCAGCTTCTTGGTGGTGACCAGCGGGAAGCCCTCGGCGAGCGGGTAGCGGCACTGCATCCCGAAATACGAGATGGTGCCGGTGCCGGTGCGGTCGGTCGAGCGGGTGCCGAGATCGCGCACGGTGCGCAGGGCGTCGAGATACTGGCGCATGGGGGCCTCCGGGCTGGTCGTGTTGCCCGTCAGGGATAGCGGATCGGCGCGCCAAGGCAAAGCCGGTAACCGCGGCAGGAGCGCAGTTTTCGGCAAGATATGGGGGGCGGGCAGGGTGCGTGCCCCGAGATGAAGGGGCGGCAGAATTGTCTCACTTCGCTGTGAATGCGCGGGGCGCGGAATTGCGGCATTGATTGCGGGAATTGCCTCGGCAAGGCTGATTGCAATAGACGGGGGCATTTCCGGGCGAGAGGGATTTATGGAAAGGCTTTGGGTATTGGCGGCTGTTGCCGCGCTGTTGACCGGTTGCGGGGCGATCAACGACGACGACGACTGCGTCCGGGACAACCCGCTGCAGGAATGCGAGGACGACGGCGACACCGGCACGTCCACGCCCGATGACGACGCCACGGTCGCCAGCTTCAGCTTCGCCGAGGACATGAGCACCGTCACCGTGCGCCTCGTCGGCCTCGACACCTCGCCGGTCGACGCGGTCTACACGCGCAACGACCGGCTGACAGAGGTCATGGGGCTCGACGATTACGTCGCCTACTCGGTGCAGGAGGACGCGCTCGACCGCTTCTTCCTCGCGCTCGGCGGGATGAGCCCGGACGGCAGCGTCTCGGCGGTGGCCGTGGGCGACGGCGGGCAGTTCAACAACGTCTTCCAGGATGCCGACTACGCCCGCGACGGCGCCTTCGACCCGCCCGATTACGAAACCGATCCGGCCTCGGGCCAGGTCACCTACGTCGGCAACTACGCGGCGGTGACCAACCTCGGCTCGCGTGCCGGGCTCGACCTCAAGCCCGTGGGCGACCTGCCCGACGACTACTCGCAGCTGGCGCTGCCGGGGCAGCCGGCGCAGATCACCGGGGTGATCTTCCTCAATGCCAACTTCGCGGATGCGCTGGTCAACGGCGAGATCCTGAACCGCACGCTGATCGACATCCGCGACGCGGACCCGACCTTCCCGACCGGCCGGACCTCGCTCGACAAGGTCGTCCTGACCGAGAGCACGATCGACGAGCTGGGTGAATTCACCGGCGGCGCGGAATTCGAGGACGAGTCCAGCGTCGGCACCTTTGCCGGCATCTTCGGCGGCGAGGACGCGACCTACGCGGCGGGCACCACCGACCTTGCCTGGCACCTCTCGGCGCCCTTCGGCGAAGACGGGGAATACGACATCGAGGAGGTCGGGATGTTCGTGCTGACCCAGTGCGGCAAGGCCGGCGCGCGCGAGGACATCTGCGATCTCGTGAACCCGTAAGGCTTCGGCATGGCACGACCCCGCATGCGGCGGGCGGCGCTGATCCTGTCCTGCGCCCTGTCCCTCGCGGGGCAGGGCGTTCTGGCCGAGACGGCGACCGCTCCCGCCCCCTCCGAGACGGCCCCGGCCCTCGGGGGCATGACGCTCAGCACCGCGCAGTTGCGCATCGCCGCGCTGCGGGCGGTGCAGACCGGGCATTACGCGCTGGCCGCCGAGCTGGGCGGGCTGCTGCTGCGGGCCGATCCGACCGATCCCTACGGCCATTTCGTCGTCGCCCAGGCCGAGCTGCGCCAGGGCCATTCCGTCGCCGCGCGCAAGGCCGCCCGGCAGGCGCTGCGCTACGCCCGGACCGACGTGCAGAAGCACGAGGCGGCGCGGGTCATGGCCGCGTCCTACGCGCTCGACGAGCAGTATTTCCTGTCGCAGCTCTGGATGCGCCGCGCGATGATGGACGTGCCGAGCGAGGCGCTCGAGCAGCGCGCGGGCCGCGAGTACCGGGCGCTGCGCAAGCTGTCCCGGCTGAGCCTGTCGCTCGAGCTCTCGGCCGCGCCCTCGTCGAACGTCAACGGCGGCTCCTCGGAGGAGATCAGCACCGTCGACGGCCTGCCGCTGGTCGGCATCCTGTCGCCCTCGGCGCAGGCGCTCTCGGGCACCTCGGCGCGCGGCGCGCTGTCGCTCGCCTATGCCATCCAGCGCGGTCCCGCCTCCGAGACCACGCTGCGCGGCTACGGCACGCTGCGCCGGGTCTGGCTGAGCCCGGAGGCCGAGGACAAGGCCCCCGACGTCGAGAACTCGGACTTCGGCTCGTCGTCGCTCGAGGTCGGGCTGCAGCACCGGCGCAGGCTGGGCGAGAGCGGGCCGGTCGCCACCGCCAGCGCGACGCTGGGCCGGTCCTGGCAGGGCGGCGAACAGAGCTACGACTACACCCGCACCGCGCTCGGCCTCGTGCAGCCGCTCGGCGCACTCACCGCGCTCACCGGGGCGGTCTCGTGGCAGGTCCAGCGCGATGCGGACAGCGGCGCGAACGACGTGGGGACCTTCGGCTACCAGCTCGGGGTGATCCGCGACCTCGGCGCCGCGGGCACGGTCTCGGCGATGCTCTTCGGCGGCACGGCGGACTCGGACAACGGCCAGATCACCCGCGACACCCGCGGCCTGCGCCTCGGCTACGAGCCGGCGCGGCCGCTCGGGCCGGTGCGGCTCGGCTTCGAGCTCGGCGCCTACCGCAGCCACTACCCGGATTACTCGGTGCTCTTCGCGGTGCCGGGCGGGCGCGAGGACGAGGTCTGGACCGCCGGGATGCAGCTCACCTTCGACAAGCTCGATTACGCCGGCTTCGTGCCGGTGCTCGACCTCAGCGCCGAGCGCTCGGACAGCAACGTGAGCCGGTTCGAGACCGAGACGCTGGCGGTCAGTTTCGGCTTCAAATCGCGCTTCTGAATGTGAAGCCTCGACAAGTGGGCGCGGCCTGATAGCCTAGTGGTCAAAGACTCCAAGACCACGAGGAAAGGGCGATAAATGCCGATCCGTTACCTGCACACCATGGTCCGCGTGAAGGACCTCGAGGCCTCCATCGCCTTCTACGAACTGCTCGGCCTGAAGGAGCGCCGCCGCACCGAGAGCGAGAAGGGCCGTTTCACGCTGGTTTTCCTCTGCCCGCCGGGCCAGGATGACGGAACCGCCGATGTCGAGCTGACCTACAACTGGGACGGCGACGAGGGCCTGCCCTCGGATTCGCGCCACTTCGGCCACCTCGCCTATTCCGTGCCCGACATCTACGAGGCCTGCCAGTTGCTGATGGACGCGGGCGTGACCATCAACCGGCCGCCGCGGGACGGGCACATGGCCTTTGTCCGCTCGCCGGACAACGTCTCGATCGAGCTTCTGCAGCAGGGCGATGCCAAGGCGCCCGCCGAACCCTGGGCGAGCATGCCCAATACCGGCCACTGGTAATCCCGTGGGCGCGCGTCTCGCCGCCGCCCTGAGCCTGGTGCTGGGCCTCTGGTCCGGCACCGCGGCCTTGGCACAGCAGACGCCCTGCCGGTTGGCGCTGCTGCTGGCGCTCGACGTGTCCTCCTCGGTCGACGACCGGGAATACCGGCTGCAGAAAGAGGGTCTCGCGGGGGCGCTGCGCGATCCGGACGTGCGCCGCGCGATCCTCGAGGGCGGGGGCGGCGTGGCGCTCTCGGCCTATGAATGGAGCGGGCGCAACCAGTCGCAGCTGGTGCTCGACTGGACCATGCTGCAGGACGAGGCGACGATCGACGCCGCGGTGGTGCGCCTGCTGACCTCGCCGCGCAGCTACAACCGCTACCCCACCGCCATGGGCTACGCGCTCGGCTTCGGCGCCGGCATCCTCGAGGCCGCGCCCGCCTGCGAGCGGCGGGTGATCGACGTTTCGGGCGACGGCATCACCAACGACGGCTTCCGCCCGCAGCAGGCCTATTCGCACTATCCTTTCGACGGGGTGACGGTGAACGGGCTGGCGGTGATGGGCTCGGACCCGCGGGTCGTCGAGTATTTCGAGGGCGAGGTGCGGCACGGGCCCGGCGCCTTCGTCGAGATCGCCGCGGGCTACGAGGATTTCCTGCGCGCCATGTCGCGCAAGCTGTTCCGCGAGCTCAACGACATGCTGGTGGGCGAATTGGTGCCCATCCCCGGCCCGCCGGGCCGCGAGGACAGCGCGCTGCGCTGAGCGCCGCTTGGTCCGGCGCGGCGGCAGGCCTATATCTGCTGCGACAGCCAGTTTGCGGAGAAACGCCATGGGATATGCAAAGACGGCCCTTCTGATGGCCGCGATGACCGCCCTGTTCATGGGCATCGGCTATCTGATCGGCGGCAGCTCGGGCATGGTGATCGCGCTGATCTTCGCCGGCGGGATGAACGCCTTCAGCTGGTGGAACTCGGACAGGATGGTGCTGCGCATGCACGGCGCGCAGCCGCTCTCGCCGGGCGACCGCTTCGGGCTGCACGACATGGTGGCGCAGCTGGCGCGCAATGCCGGGCTGCCGGAGCCGAAGGTCTACCTGATGGACAACCCGCAGCCCAATGCCTTCGCCACCGGGCGCAACCCGCAGAACGCCGCCGTGGCGGTGACCACGGGCCTCTTGCGCAGCCTCTCGCGCGAGGAGCTGGCCGGGGTGGTGGCGCATGAGCTGGCGCATATCCGCAACCACGACACGGCGATCATGACGGTCACGGCGACCTTTGCCGGGGCGATCTCGATGCTGGCCAACTTCGCCTTCTTCTTCGGCGGCTCGCGCGACGAGAACCGCATGGGCATCGTCGGCACGCTGGCGATGATGTTCCTCGCGCCGATGGCGGCGGGGCTGGTTCAGATGGCGATCAGCCGGACGCGGGAATACGCCGCCGACAAGGCCGGGGCCGAGATCTGCGGCAACCCGCTGTGGCTCGCCTCGGCACTGGCGCAGATCCAGCGCGGCGCGTCGCATATCGACAACCTGCGGGCCGAGGCGAACCCGGCCACGGCGCACATGTTCATCATCAACCCGCTGCACATGCACAAGCGCGACAACCTCTTCGCCACCCACCCGGCGACCGAGAACCGCATCGCGGCGCTGCAGGAGATGGCGGCGCAGGGCGGCTTTCGGCAGGGAGGATACGGGCAGGGCGGCTACGGGCAGGGCGGTTACGGGCAGCAGCGCCCCGCGCCGCGGGACGGCACGCGCGGCGACTGGGGCGGCGCGGGCAGCGAGTTCGCCGGGCGCTTCGACGGGCGCGAGGTGATCGAGGACGACCCGGAGCGCCCGAGCGTCGCCGGACGTCCGCGCCCCGTGCCGCGCAAGCGCCGCGACGGCGACGAGGGGCCGTGGAGCTGATCACTGGCGCGATCCGGGGCTCGATCCGGGACGCGATCCGGGGCGCGCCTCCGGCAAGCGCCTGACGGCTCAGTAGATGTAGCGGATCTGGTCGGTCCAGAACCGTTCGAGCCGCCGCAACCCGCTGTTCACGTCCTCGAGCCCCTGCAGGTCGACGATCTGCCGCGCCTCGAGCCCTTCGGAATGCCGGTGGAAGAGTTCGTCGACGAGGGTGCGGATGTTGCGCCCCTTGTCGGTCAGCCGCACCCGCACCGAGCGGCGGTCGATCTCGCAGCGCTGGTGGTGCATGTAGCCCATGTCGACCAGCTTCTTGAGATTGTAGCTGACGTTCGAGCCCTGGTAGTAGCCGCGCGATTTCAGCTCGCCCGCCGTCACCTCGTTGTCGCCGATGTTGAACAGCAGCAGCGCCTGCACCGCGTTGATCTCGAGGATGCCGACGCGCTCGAACTCGTCCTTGATCACGTCGAGCAGCAGCCGGTGCAGCCGCTCGAGCAAGGAGAGGGATTCAAGGTAACCCGCCACGTAGCCCGTGACCGGCTTTCTTCCCAGGGGGGCATGGATGCTCATGACCGTCTCCGCCAGAACCGATTGATCGAAGGTTCTGGCGGGAAAAGACCAAGAATAGGTTAAATCTAGTCAGATGTGCCGAAAAGCGCGTGCGCCCCCCGCGGCGCGCTCAGCCGTTGGCGGCGATGCGGGCGATCTCGGCGATCAGCGGGCGCAGCTCCTCGGGGGCGGGGCGCTGGCCGGAGATCCACTGGTAGAGATCGGGATCGTACTCGTCGAGCAGCGCCTCGTAGGCGTCGAGCTCGGCCGGGGTCATCTCGTCGAGCCGCGCGTCGGCGTAGCGCACGAGGATGATGTCCATCTCCTTGGTGCCACGGCGCATCGAGCGCATCCGGAGCCGCTTGAGCCGGTGTTCGCGGGTCTCTTCGGTCATCTTTCAGGCCCTTTCCTTGAGCATCTTTCGCAATTTCTTCTCGAGGCGGCCAAGACGCTCGCCCGTTGCGCGCATTTCGCCGCGCAGGGCGCGAAGTTCAAGCAGCGTTTCGTCGAGATCGGGGGAAATCGCGGCCTCCTCCTCGTCCGGGGCGGCAAGCCCGTCGCCCTCGCCGGTGATCAGCCAGACCATCGGCACGCCGAGCAGGCCCGCCAGCATCTGCAGCCGGTTGGCGCGCGGCTCGGACAGGTCGTTCTCCCAGCCCTGCAGGGTCTTCAGCCGCACCCCGAGCCGCCGGGCCAGCGCCTCCTGCTCCATGCCCGCGGCCTCGCGCGCGGCGGCGAGCCGGTCGCCGAAAGTGGCCGTGTCGGGGCCGTACCAGTTGCTTTCGTCTGTCATGACTCTCCTTTCGCGGCTTTCGGGCCACGCGGTCGGGCGACGCCGGGGAAGCCGCTTGAACGGTGTCGGGGCGCAGCCTATGACATGGGGCGCAGCAATTCAAACGGTGCCCCAATGCCCTTTCTTTCCGAGACCCTCGCCCGCGTGAAACCCTCGCCGACCGTGGCGGTGACCCAGCTTGCCAACGAGCTGAAGGCCGCCGGCAAGGACGTGATCGGCCTTGGCGCCGGCGAGCCGGATTTCGACACGCCCGAGCATATCCGGGACGCGGCAAAGGCGGCGATCGACGCGGGCAAGACCCGCTACACCGCCCCCGACGGCATCATCGAGCTGAAGCAGGCGATCTGTGCCAAGTTCGCGCGCGAGAACGGGCTGAGCTACAAGCCCTCGCAGATCTCGGTCTCGACCGGCGGCAAGCAGGTGCTCTACAACGCTTTCATGGCGACGCTGAACCCGGGCGACGAGGTGATCATCCCCGCGCCCTACTGGGTGAGCTACCCGGACATGGTGAAGCTCGGGCAGGGCGAGCCGGTGATCATCGAGGGCGCGCCCGAGCGCGGCTACAAGATCACGCCCGAGCAGCTCGAGGCGGCGATCACCCCGAAGACCAAGTGGTTCCTCTTCAACTCGCCGTCGAACCCCACCGGCGCGGGCTACTCGCGCGCCGAGCTGAAGGCGCTGACCGACGTGCTGATGAAGCACCCGCATGTCTGGATCATGTCCGACGACATGTACGAGCACCTCGCCTATGACGGGTTCGAGTTCTGCACCCCGGCCGAGGTCGAGCCGGCGCTCTACGAGCGCACGCTGACCTGCAACGGCGTCTCCAAGGCCTACGCGATGACCGGCTGGCGCATCGGCTACGCGGGCGGGCCCGAGCCGCTGATCGCCGCGATGCGCAAGATCCAGTCGCAGAGCACCACCAACCCCTGCTCGATCAGCCAGTGGGCGGCGGTCGAGGCGCTGAACGGGCCGCAGGAGTTCCTCGGCGAATGGGTCGAGGTGTTCAAGCGCCGCCGCAACCTCGTGGTCGAGGCGCTGAACGCGGTCGAGGGCATCACCTGCCCGACCCCCGAGGGCGCCTTCTACGTCTACCCGACCATCAACGGCCTGCTCGGCAAGACCTCGGCGGGCGGCCGGAAGATCGACACGGACGAGGATTTCGCCACCGCGCTGCTCGAAGAGACCGGCGTCGCCGTGGTCTTCGGCGCGGCCTTTGGCCTCTCGCCCGCGTTCCGCATCTCCTACGCCACCTCGGACGCGGCGCTGACCGAGGCCTGCAAGCGCATCGCCGCCTTCTGCGAAGGCCTCCGCTGATGCCGGGGGCGCTGCCGGAGTTCTTCTTCCGCATCCGCGACAACGGGGCGCTCGTCTTCCGCGTGGATGGCGAGAACCGGCAGCGCCGCATCGAGATGGACCAGATCGCCGTGGTCAACCTCGGCAAGGGCGAGGTCCGTCCGCATGGCGATCACGCGCTGACCGAGGCCGAGCTCGCGGCGATCACCGGCTGGATGGAGGAGCGCCGGGCGCTGCTGGCGCGGCGCGCGGTCGACGACATCCAGCGCACCGTCGACCAGCTCAACGCCGCCGCGCAATGGGCGCAGTCGAAGGCCAGCGACGACGAGATCGACGCGGTGACCGACGCGCTGCTGCTCGCCATGCACGACCTGCGCTCGGTGCTGGTGCGGCGCCGGGCCGAGACGCTCAGCCGCGAGGGCTGAGCCCCGCGCCGCCGAACGCCCGCCTGATCCAGTCGTAGACCGCGCGCAACTCGTCGCCCGGCTGCCGGGCGAGCATCCGCAGCATGTAGCCGCGCGGGCTTTCCAGCTCGGCCGGCAGGGCAGGGACCAGCGCCCCGGTCTCGAGCCGGCTGTCGATCAGCCCGCGCCAGCCGAGTGCCACCCCCAGCCCCTTTTCCGCCGCCTGAATCACGTGATCGTAGCTGTTGAAGCTGAGCCGGTCGCCGCTGCCGCGCGTCCCGGGGCCAAGCCCGGCCAGCCAGCTCGACCAGGTGAACCACGGCGGCGAGCCCGTGGCGGTCAGTTCGATCAGCGGCAGGTCCTTCAGCTGTCCCGGGCTGGCCAGGCCGGGGTGGGCCGCGAGAAAGCCGGGGCTGCACACCGCCAGCACCCGTTCGGGAAAGAGGCAGCACTCGCCCGGGCTCTCGTCGCGCCGCGGTTCCATGCGGATCATCAGGTCGACGTCGGGGCCGGGATCGGCCTCGGGCATCTGCCGGGTCAGCAGCGAGATGCCGAGCCCCGGAAAGGCGGCGCAGAGCGAGGGAAAGACCGGCAGGAAGCGCAGCCCGGCAAAGGCGAGGTCGGTCTCGATCACCACCGTCCGGCGGCCGGCGGGGCGCTGGAACCGGGCGAAGCCCGCCGCCGCCTCGGCGAGGTGCGGGCTCAGCGCCGCGCGCAGTTCCTGCCCGGCGGCGGTGAGGGTGACGCCCCTCCGCTCGCGCCGCAGCAGCACCCGGCTGAGAGCCTCCTCGAGCGATTTCATCCGCTGGCTCAGCCGCGGCTGCGACAGGCCCGCCAGTTCCGCGGCGCGCGACAGCTGCCCGCAGTCCGCCACCAGCAGGAAGAGGCTGAGGTCGGCGCTGTAGCGGGCGAATGTGCCATAAGGATTGTCAATGTCAGGCATAAGCTGATTTCGCGGTTCATTTGACCGAAAGTCAACTAGGCTTCACGAAACTTATATCACGACACGATCCGCACGCATCGCGCGCCCCTCGGGGGAGGGGCAGGCGATGCTGCGCAAGGCCGTCCGCCCTCCGGCGGGCGCGATGACGCGTGGAAAGGACAGCGCCCCGCATGAGCCCGCAGAGCCGCCCGAACATCCTGATCTTCATGGTCGACCAGCTGAACGGCACGCTGTTCCCCGACGGCCCCGCCGAGTGGCTGCACGCCCCGAACCTCAAGGCGCTGGCGGCGCGCTCCACCCGCTTCCGCAACACCTACACCGCCTCGCCGCTCTGCGCGCCGGGCCGGGCGAGCTACATGTCGGGCCAGCTGCCCTCGCGCACCGGGGTCTACGACAACGCCGCCGAGTTCGCCTCGTCGATCCCCACCTACGCGCACCACCTGCGCCGCGCCGGCTACCAGACCTGCCTGTCGGGCAAGATGCACTTTGTCGGACCCGACCAGCTGCACGGGTTCGAGGAAAGGCTGACCACCGACATCTATCCGCCCGATTTCGGCTGGACCCCGGACTACCGCAAGCCCGGTGAGCGCATCGACTGGTGGTATCACAACATGGGCTCGGTGACCGGCTCGGGCGTCGCCGAGATCTCGAACCAGATGGAATACGATGACGAGGTCGCCTACCACGCCACGCGCAAGGTCTACGATCTTGGCCGGGGCCATGACGCCCGCCCGTGGTGCCTGACGGTCAGCTTCACCCACCCGCACGATCCCTACGTGGCGCGGCGCAGGTACTGGGACCTCTACGCGGACTGCGAGCACCTGCTGCCCGAGGTCGGGCCGATCCCCTACGAGGATCAGGACGCCCATTCGAAGCGCATCTTCGACGCCAACGACTGGCGCAGCTTCGACCTGACCGAGGACGACGTGCGCCGCTCGCGCCGCGCCTATTTCGCCAACATCTCCTATCTCGACGACAAGATCGGGCAGGTGATGGAGGCGCTGCGCGGCACCCGGCAGGAGGAGGATACCATCGTCCTGCTGGTCTCGGACCACGGCGACATGCTGGGGGCGCGCGGGCTCTGGTTCAAGATGTCCTTCTTCGAGGGCGCGGCCCGCGTGCCGCTGATGATCGCCGCGCCGCAGATGGCGCCCGGGCGCGTCGACGTGCCGGTCAGCAACATCGACGTCTGCCCGACGCTCTGCGAGCTGGCCGGGGTGCCGATGGACGAGATCGCCCCCTGGACCGATGGCGAGAGCCTCGTGCCGCTGGGGCAGGGCGGGGTGCGCGGCACGCCGGTGGCCATGGAATACGCCGCCGAGGCCTCGTATGCGCCGCTGGTCTGCCTGCGGCAGGGGCGCTGGAAATACATCCGCTGCGCGCTCGATCCCGAGCTGCTTTTCGATCTGCAGGCCGATCCGCACGAGCTCAGAAACCTCGCCGAGGACCCCCGCCACGCCGCCACGCTCGCGACCTTCCGCAGCGCCGCCGACGCCCGCTGGGATCTCGCCCGGTTCGACGCCGAGGTGCGCCAGAGCCAGGCGCGGCGCTGGATCGTCTACGAGGCGCTGCGCAACGGCGCCTATTTCCCCTGGGATTTCCAGCCTCTCCAGAAGGCCTCCGAGCGCTACATGCGCAACCACATGGACCTCAACGTCGTCGAGGAGAACGCGCGCTTCCCCCGCGGCGAATGACCCCGCGCGGCCACGCCGCGCCGCACACACCCCGGCCGCCTTTCGGGCGCTGCGGCGGGGACCAAGGCAAAGCCCGCACAACAGGGACAGACAGGAATGGCAAAACTCGAACCTCCCCTCTCGGACCTTCCGATCAAGACCGCCGACAAGGGTTTCTACAACGGCTTCTCGCTCGACGTGACGGTGACCTCCAAGCTCGCCGTGGGCGGGCTGGTGCTCTGGGCGGTCGCCTTCCCCGAGCAGGCGGGCAATGTGCTCGGCGGGCTCAACAGCTTCATCCTCGCCAACTTCGCCAGCTGGTACATCTACGTGATGGCCTTCTTCGTGCTGGTCTGCCTCGCGCTGGCGATCTGGCCCGCGGCGGGCAGGCTCAAGCTTGGCCGTGACGACGAGAAACCCGAGTTCGACAATTTCTCGTGGTTCTCCATGATGTTCGGCGCGGGCATCGGGGTCGGCATGCTGACCTGGGCGGTGGCCGAGCCGATCTACCACTTCCGCAACAACCCCGAGGTGATGCTTGGCCTCGCCGAGGGCGGGAGCCTCGACAACTTCATGAACGCCTACAAGTACAGTTACCTGCACTGGGGCTTCTCGGCCTGGTCCTCCTATGCCATCGCCGGGCTGTCGCTCGGCTATTTCACCTACCGCCGCGGCCTGCCGCTGACCATCCGCTCGTCGCTGACGCCGCTCTTCGGCTCGGCGCTCTCGGGCCCGCTCGGGCATCTCGTCGACATCGTCGCGGTGATCGCCACGATCCTCGGCGTGGCGCAGACGCTGGGTTTCGGCGTCGAGCAGTTCGTCGCCGGGATGAGCAAGATCGGCATCGGCGACTGGCTTGTGACCCCCGAGGGCAACGCCTCGCCCGCCGGGATCATCGTCGCGCTGATCGTCATCATGGGGGCCTCGACCCTCTCGGCGCTCTCGGGCGTGGGCAAGGGGATCAAGTGGCTGTCGAACCTCAACATGGGGCTGTCGATCTTCCTGCTCGCCTTCCTGATGATCTTCGGCTCGACCTGGTTCGGGATGCAGGCGCTCTTCATGGGCATGGTCGACTACATTCTCGCGCTGCCGAAGATGCTGTTCACCGTCTACCGCCCCGACGGCACCGAGACGGGCGACGCGCTCTCGGGCTGGCAGGGCGCCTGGACGGTGTTCTACTGGGCCTGGTGGGTGGCCTTCGCGCCCTTCGTCGGCCTCTTCCTCGCCCGCATCTCGCGTGGCCGGACGATCCGCGAGTTCGTGCTGGGCGCGATGATCGTCCCGTCGATCATGTGCTTCGTCTGGTTCTCCTTCGCCGGCGGCACGGCGATCGACATGGAGCTCTCGGGCGTCGCGGGCGGCCAGATCTTCGCCTCCACCGACGGGGCCAAGATCTTCACCATGACCGGCATCATGCTCGGCGACGTGCTGGGCTGGGGCATGGCGGTGATCATCGTGATCCTGCTGATGACCTATCTCGTGACCTCGGCCGACTCGGCGGTGCTGATCGTCAACACGATCAACGCGGCGGGGGACGAGGGGCCGAAGGCGCGGCCGCACATCATCTTCTGGGGCGTGACGCTCGGCATCGTGGTGGCGGCGCTGCTGCTGGTCGGCGGGCTCACCGCGATCCAGACCGCGATGGTGATCGGCGCGCTGCCCTTCTCGGTGGTGATGCTGCTGATGTGCCTCAGCCTCTTCAAGGCGATCTACCGCGACGGGCTGCGCGCGCAGCAGGGCGTGCCCTCGGTGACGGTCGAGATGCCGCCCGCCGAGTGAGGCCGAAGCGGCAAGGGGAGGCGGCCGGTGCAACCCTGCGCCGGCCGTTTCCGTGCCTGCCCTCGCCCGCGCGGGTGTCCCGGCTGCGCGAACAAGCGGCATCGAGGCTTGGGATTGTTTCCGGTTCCACGGCGCCCCGTCGGAAATGCGGCAAGAATTTGACATGTTCCCGCGGCCTGCTAGCCTCCTGCGCGTAGGTTTTCCCCGGTGCGCCGGTATGTGAGGGTCAGGATGCAGGGTTTCAGCGTTATTGCCGCGGCGGCGGCTCTTGTTATCTCCGGAAGCGCGGCCGGGGCCGGTAGCGAGGGCTACCCGGGCGACATGTACATGCCGGGCTCGGCCGGCTTCGTCTCCGGCGCCAGCGACGCCCCGCCGCTGATCCAGTCCTACCCGGCGCCCGGCGTCTGCGCCAAGGGCACGCAGCCGGTGATCCTCGGCGGCCAGATCTGGTGCGGCGTTCCGACCGGCGGCAGCTACGCCGATCCGGCGGCCCACGGCGCCCGCGGCATCACCGCGACGCAGGGCGCGCCGCTGCCCCGCGCCTATGCCCCGGCGGGCGGATAACGGGCGGCCAAAGGGTCGCGCCTCATCGGGCCATACGGACTTGGCTTTTTCCGGCGAGCCGCGTATACGCGCGGCTTGAACCAATTCCGGGAAACGTCGCCATGCAGGGCAGTGCCAACCTCAACATCATGATCAAGGCCGCGCGCAAGGCGGGCCGGTCGCTGGTCAAGGACTTCCGCGAGGTCGAGAACCTTCAGGTCTCGATGAAGGGGGCCGGCGACTTCGTCAGCCGCGCCGACATCGCCGCCGAGAAGATTCTCAAGGACGAGCTTCTGGGCGCGCGCCCGACCTACGGCTGGCTCGGTGAAGAGGGCGGCGGCCAGGACGGCGAGGATCCGACCCGCCGCTGGATCGTCGATCCGCTCGATGGCACCACCAACTTCCTGCACGGCCTGCCGCACTGGGCGATCTCGATCGCGCTCGAGCACAAGGGCAAGATCGTCGCGGGCGTGGTGTTCGACCCGGCCAAGGACGAGATGTTCTACGCCGAGAAGGGCGCCGGCGCCTGGCTCAACGACTCGCGCCGCCTGCGCGTCTCGGGCCGCAACCGGATGATCGAGGCGATCTTCGCCACCGGCGTGCCCTTCGCCGCCAAGAAGACCCTGCCGGCGACGCTCAAGGACCTCGCCCGCCTGATGCCCGAATGCGCCGGCGTGCGGCGCTGGGGCTCGGCGGCGCTCGACCTCGCCTACGTGGCGGCGGGCCGCTACGACGGCTACTGGGAGCGCGAGCTCTCCATCTGGGACATCGCCGCGGGCGGGCTCATCGCCTCCGAGGCGGGCGCGCTGGTGGACGGCATCCGCGAGGGCCACGACCCGCACGAGACCGGCTCGATCCTCTGCGCCAGCAGCAACATCTTCGACCCCTTCGCCAAGGTGATCCGCGAGATCTGATCGCGGCGCAGGACGCAGGACAGGAAAAGCCCGGTTGCCGCGCACGGCAGCCGGGCTTTTCTCTTGGCACAAGACGCGGCGTCAGGCGTCGCGGCGCGGCTCCCCGGCGACGAAATCGCTCAGGTCGACGCCGAGCGCCCGGGCAAAGCCGTGCGGGTCCTCCATCCAGTAAAGATCGATGCTGATCTTCCCCATGAACCAGTAGAGCCGGAGCGGCACCCAGCGCCACCGGTGCTCGCGGGTCTCGATCTTCATGACCCGCAGCGTCTCGTCCGGCATCAACCCGTTTCTCGACATCACCCGGACGGACTCGATCTCCGACCGCGCGATGCGCAGCCCCGCGGGCTGGATCACGATCGCCTCGTCCGAGACCTCGATGCGTTTCGCCACGGCCCGGCTGACAAGGCAGAAGAGGCACGCGAAGAAGGTGAAGAGCGCTGCCACCCCGCCCTTGTCACCCGCCCGTCCGCCTTCGAGAAGGATGAGAGCGATGGACACCAGACAGGCGATGCCGCAGGCGATCCCGATGGCCCGCAAGAGGGATGTCCTGACCTCGAAGCTTTGCGGTGTCGCCACGGTCCGCTCCCTGCATTGACCAGATGTCAGGATTTCCGTGCAAGCGCATTGGCAAGTCAAAGGAATTTCCGCCCCGCCCCGGCCCGGCCTCGCCGCCCGGGCGTGTGCGCAGCGCCGCACTCCGAAGGCCAAGGCCGCCGCCCCGCACCCGGCTGCCCGCCCGCGCCGCGCCCGCCCCTTCTTCTCTTTGAAAATACGCCCGCCGGAGGCGGTCCTGCGCGTGCCGCCGGCTCAGCGGTCGGAGGGATGGTTCACCCCGTCCGACCAGGGGATCGGCTCGTGCTCGGCGGGGTTCACCCCCTCGATGCCGCCCATGTTCACCCCGAACTCGTTCGGGTTCGAGCGGCGGCGGTGGTACATGTAGATGCCGCAGACCGCGCAGAAGTAATGCTCCGCGGTGTTGGTGCCGAACTGGTAGAGCGTGAGCGTCTCCGCGCCCCGCACCACCTCGACCCCGCCCATCGGCGCGGTGACCGCCGCGGCGCCGCGGCGGCGGCAGAAGGAGCAGTCGCAGCGGCGCGCGGTGGAGAGCCCGGCCGAGAGCGTGACCGAGAGCTCGCAGGCGCCGCAATGGCAGGTGACCTTGACCGGGGAGGTTCCCGGCTCCGCGTCCGTCAGGGGCGTGACCATGGGCCCTTTCTTCCGTTCTGTCGCGTCCCCGCGCGGGGGACATGGGTGCGGCCGACCGAGTAGAGCGCCTCGGGATGCGGCGGCTTGCCGTGGGTGCGGTTCCAGAAGGCCGGCCCGCCGCGCGCCAGCCAGACCGGGGCGATCATCACCAGCCCGGCGATGAAGCCGCCGACATGCGCCCAGTAGGCGACGCCGCCCTCGGCCCCGGCGCTGCCGATGCCGCTGAAGATCTGCAGGCCGAACCAGACCGCCAGCAGCAGCCAGGCGGGGATCGGCAGCACCTTGAAGATGATGATCAGGATGATGAGGATGTCGACCCGCGCCTTGGGGAAGAGCAGCAGGTAGGCCCCCATGACCCCGGCGATCGCGCCCGAGGCGCCGACCGTGGGCACCGCCGAGCTCGGGTCGGCGACGTATTGCAGAAGCGCCGCCGCGATGCCCGAGGCGAGGTAGAAGAGCAGGTAGCGCACGTGCCCCAGCATGTCCTCGATATTGTCCCCGAAGATGAACAGGAACAGCATGTTGCCGAAGAGATGCATGAACCCGCCGTGCAGGAACATCGAGGTGAGGATGCCCGAGTAGCCGTAGCCCTGCGAGATATGCGCCGGGAAGAGCGCCCACCGCTCGAAGAAGGCGTCGAGCGCCATCGGGTCGTTGAACAACGTCCAGTACCCGAGGAAGATCACCGTGTTGGCGATGATCAGCGCGTAGGTGACATAGGGCGTGCGCCCCGAGGGGTTATGGTCGCGGATCGGGAACATGGCGCTCAGAGTGACGCGGCGGCGGCCGAGGTCAAGGGCCGATCACGCGCGGGCACTGCAAAAACGCGCCGCGGCGGGTCCGTCCCCGCGGGGACAGACCCGCCGCGGCCCTCTCTCAGGCCTGCTGTCCCCGCGGGGACAGGGCTGTGTCGAGGGCCTGCACCAGCGCCGCCACCTGCGCGGCATTGTCCATTGCCGGGGTGCCGTCGGGGCGCTCGATGCTGTTCTCGAAACCGATGCGCATGGCTCCGCCGAGTTCCGCGGCGCGAAGCAGGCAGGCCTGCTCGGTGCGTCCGAAGGCGCAGGCGGCCCATTGCACGTCCCCGGGCAGGGCGCGGGCGGCCTCGAGGAAGCCGCCCAGATCCTCGGGGCGCGACAGTGTCGGCGGGGCGTAGCGGCCGAGCACGAAGAGCACCTGTCGCGGCGCGGGGATCAGCCCCTCGGACCAGAGCGTGGCGAGGCGCGTCACCTGATCCGGCGCGTAGAGGATGTGCTGGAGCGCGATGCCCGCCTCATCGGTCTCGGCGTAGAAACGCTGCGCCTCGGGGTCGGGACCGTGCTCGGGCCACATCTCGCGCAGCGCGACCGAGACGCCCTCGGGCTGGAGCTCGCGCACCAGCGCGCGCTGGGCGTCGGGGCTGTAGATTCCGACCGCCTCGGTGGTGATCTGCACGGGCATGTCGGGCACCGCGCGCGCCATCTCGGCCAGCAGCTCGCGGTAGAGCCCGGCGTCGAGCACGTGGCGGGCCTCGGCGTCGCGCACATGGGCGTGCAGCGCGCCGGCCCCGGCCTCGAATGCCTCCCGGGACGCCGCGACGATCTGCGGGATGGTCTCGGGCAGGGCGGGGTGATCGGCGCGCGTGCGGCGCGCGCCGTTCGGGGCAAGCATGATGCGCGGCAGCGTCGCGAGGCGGCTCATGCGGCGATGGCCCGGTCGATGGCGCGCGAGAGCTTGGATACCAGCTCGCCGATCTGCTCTTCCGAGATGATGAAGGGCGGGGCGAGCAGCACGTGGTCGCCCCGCTGGCCGTCGAGCGTGCCGCCCGCCGGGTAGCAGATCAGCCCCTCGTCCATGGCGAAGCGCTTGACCTTGGCGTTGATCTTCAGCGCCGGATCGAACGGGGCCTTGGTATCGCGGTCCGCCACCAGCTCGACGCCGCGGAAGAGCCCGCGGCCGCGGATGTCGCCCACATGCGGGTGCTGGCCGAGCGCGTCGCGCAGTGTTGCGTCGAGATGCTCCCCCCGCGCGCGCACCTGCGGCAACAGGTTCCGCCCGAGGATCGCGGTCAGCACCGCGCGCCCGGCGGCGGCGGCCAGCGGGTGGCCGTGGTAGGTGTGGCCGTGCTGGAACGCGCCCGAACCCTGCGCGATCGCGTCGTAGATCTTCGCGCTGCAGAGCATGGCGCCGATCGGCATGTAGCCCGCGCCGAGCCCCTTCGCGACGGTGACGATGTCGGGCGAGATGCCGTCCTGCTCGCAGGCGAAGAGCGTGCCGGTGCGGCCCATGCCGCACATCACCTCGTCGAGGATCAGCAGCACGCCGTGGCGGTCGCAGATCTCGCGGATGCGCCTGAAGTAGCCCGCGACGGCGGGCACCGCGCCCGAGGTGGCGCCCACCACCGGCTCGGCGATGAAGGCCATGACCGTCTCGGGCCCGAGCCGCTGGATCTCGGCCTCGAGCTCGTCGGCGGCGCGCAGCCCGTAGGCCTCGGCGCTCTCGCCTTCCTCGCGCAGGCGGTACTCGTAGCAGGGCGCGATATGCGAGGTCTCGACCAGCAGCGGCGCGTATTTCTCGCGCCGCCAGGCGTTGCCGCCCGCGGCCAGCGCGCCGAGCGTGTTGCCGTGATAGCTCTGGCGGCGGGCGATCACCCGGTGGCGCTGCGGCTGGCCGGTCTCGAGGACGTACTGGCGCGCGAGCTTGATCGCCGCCTCAACCGCCTCGGAGCCGCCCGAGAGCAGGTAGACCCGGTCGATGCCCTCGGGGGCGTGCTCGATCAGCAGGTCGGCAAGGCTCTCGGCGGGCTCGGAGGTGAAGAAGCCGGTATGCGCAAAGGCGATCCGGTCAAGCTGCGCGTGGATCGCGGCACGCACGTCCGGGTCCGAGTGCCCGAGGCACGACACGGCGGCGCCGCCCGAGCCGTCGAGGTAGGCGCGGCCCTCGGCGTCGTGGATGTAGCATCCCTCGCCGCGCACCGCTCGGGGAAGCTCCGCGCTGGAGCGTCCGAAGACATGTCCCATTCAAGTTCTCCGATTATTCGCCGCGGACGACGAAGACAGACTGCTTTGCGTGCCTGACCACCCTCGCGGCGTTCGGCCCGAGAAGATAGTCGGCAAGTTCCGGGGTGTGCGAGGACAGCACGATGGCATCCGCCCCGAGCTTGTCCGCCGCGCCGAGGATCTGGTCGTAGATGCGCCCGTGCAGCACGTGGGGATGCACCTCGACCTGTTCGGGCACGTTGGCGTTGACCCAGTCCCTGAGCCTTGCGCCGACCTCCTTGAGCGCGCCCTTCTCGTAGCCCTCGCGGAAGTAGCCCGAGACCATCGACATGCCGAAGTCGGGAAGCACGGTCACCACGTGCAGCACGACGTCCTCGCCGCCGAGGTGGAGCGCCGTCGGCAGCGCCTTGGCCCAGCTCGCGGGGGCCGAGAGGTCGACGGGCAGAAGGATCGTCCTGTACATCTCGAGGCTCCTCAGAAGGCCGGCACGGTCTGGCGGCGGCGTTGCATCAGGATGACCAGCCCCAGCAGGAGCAGGGCGGGGATGTAGAAGAGCTGCGCGGGCAGCCGTTCCCGCGGGACCAGCACCGAGGCGATCTGCACTGGCTCGTCGGCGTAGAAGTCGAAGTTGGCCAGCTTCTCGGCGGTGGGCGTGCCGAACATCGGCTCGTCGAGCTTCACCACGTCGCCCTCGGGGAAGAGCATCAGCCCCGAGTTGTCGATCCGCTCCTGCGGCGTGGCGCCATGGGCGTCCATGACCAGCGTGGTCGAGGCGGTCTGCCCGCTGTTGAAGTCGGGCCCCTTGATCTCGAGCCGGATGCGGCTGCCCTCGGGCAGGTCCGACAGCACCTGCTCGAACTCGGCGGGCGGGATGTTGTGGAACGGGCTCTGCACCATGTTCAGCCAGACGTTCGGCACGAAGAAGGTGAAGGCCACGAGCAGCAGCGCCGCGCTTTCCCAGATGCGCGAGCGGGCAAGGAAGTAGCCCTGCGTCGCGGCGGCAAAGAGCAGCATGGCGAAGGTCGCGATCACGAAGACGAAGGCCGCGTGCAGCACGCCCGAGGCGGTGCCGAGATCGACGCCGTAGAGGATCAGAGTCGGGTTGAAGATGAAGAGGAAGGGCAGGGCGACGGTGCGCAGGCTGTAGAAGAAGGCGATGAAGCCGGTCTTGATCGGATCGCCGCCAGAGACGGCCGCGGCGGCGAAGGAGGCCAGCCCCACGGGCGGTGTCACGTCGGCCATGATGCCGAAGTAGAAGACGAAGAGGTGGGCGGCGATCAGCGGCACGATCAGCCCTTCCTGCGCGCCGAGCGCGACCACCACGTTGGCCATCAGCGACGAGACGACGATGTAGTTGGCGGTGGTCGGAAGCCCCATGCCGAGCACCAGCGAGAACATCCCGACGAGGATCAGCATGATGATGAGGCTGCCGCCCGAGAGCTGCTCGACGAGGCCGGCAAGCTCGGTGCCGATCGGGGTCTTGGTGACCGTGGCGACGATGATCCCCGCCGCCGCCGTGGCGACGCCGATGCCGATCATGTTGCGCGCCCCGGCGATCAGCCCGTCGATGAGGTCGTGCCAGCCGGCGCGGAACTCGGCGCCGAGGCGGTCGCCCTCGCCGCGGAACATCGCCTTGAGCGGGCGCTGGGTGAGGATGATCGCCACCATGAGCGCGGTGGCGTAGAAGGCGGATTTCGCCGGGCTCTGCCGCTCGACCATCAGGAACCAGACCAGCACGACGATCGGCAGGATGTAATGCAGGCCGGTGGCATAGACCGCGCCCACGGTGGGCAGCTTGATCACCGGGCTGTTGGGATCGTCCACCTCGAGATCGGGGCGGCGCGCGGCGATGGCGACCAGCCACAGGTAGACCGCCGCCAGCAGCAGCATCATGATCGGCCCCGCGAGCGCGGGCAGGACGGCGCGCAGCGCGCCGACGCCGTAGATGAGCGCGGTGAAGGCGGCACCGGAGACGGCGAAGCCGATGAAGAACTTGAGGATCATGCCGGGGAAGGACTTGGCCTCGCCAAGCGCGGGCATGCCCTTCTTCAGCGCCTCGAGGTGCACGATGTAGACCAGCGCGATGTAGGAGATCACCGCCGGGATGAAGGCGTGCTTGATCACCTCGACGTAGGAGATGCCGATGAACTCGACCATCAGGAAGGCGGCGGCGCCCATCACCGGCGGCATGATCTGGCCGTTGACCGACGAGGCGACCTCGACCGAGCCCGCCTGCTCGCTGGTGAAGCCGACGCGCTTCATCAGCGGGATGGTGAAGGTGCCGGTGGTGACCACGTTGGCGATCGACGAGCCCGAGATCAGCCCGGTCATCGCCGAGCCGACCACCGCCGCCTTGGCCGGGCCGCCGCGCAGGTGGCCGAGCCCGGCGAAGGCGAGCTGGATGAAGTAGTTGCCCGCGCCGGCCTTGTCGAGCAGCGAGCCGAAGAGCACGAAGAGGAAGACGAAGGCGGTCGAGACCCCGAGCGGGATGCCGAAGACCCCCGCCGTGTCGAGCCATTGCGCGTTGATCAGGCCGGTGAAGGACAGGCCCTCGTGCTCGATCAGCTCGGGGATGAGCCAGCCGGTGCCCATGTAGGCGTAGAGCAGGAAGAGCGCGCCGACGATGGTCAGAGCCGGGCCGAGCGCGCGGCGGCTGGCCTCGAGCAGCACGACGATGCCGACCGCGCCGAGGATCACCTGGAACTGCGTCGGCAGGCCCGAGCGCGCGGTCATCGCTAGGTGGTCGGAGAAGAGGAAGACGTAGAAGGTGCAGAAGCCGCCGACGGCCATGAGGATCCAGTCGGTCAGCGGCACCCGGTCGCGCGGCGAGGACTTCAGCGCCGGATAGGCGAGGAAGGCCAGCAGGATCGCGAAGGTCAGGTGGATCGGCCGGGTCTGCGACGAGTTCAGCGCCGGCAGGACGCTGGCGAACCAGAGCTGCGGCTGGGCGATCCAGAGCTGGAACAGCGACCAGGCGAGCGCGAGCCCCGCGATGAGCATCGCGACGAGGCGGTTGGTCGGCGCGCGGGCGCCACTGTCGGTGCTCGCGACGAGGTCCTGGAGTTCCTCGTCGCTGAACTGGCGTCCGCCGTGTTCGGGAGTCTCGGTCATGCTGCGCGCCCCTCTGATGCCGCTTTGCCGCAGGGGCCCGGGCGCGGCGTGGCGCCCGGGCCGGGTGTCATCCGTGACGGGACAGGATCACTCGATCAGCCCGGCTTCGCGGAAGTAGCGCTCGGCGCCCGGGTGCAGCGGTGCCGACAGGCCGGCGGTGGCCATTTCCTTCGGATCGAGGTTGGCGAAGGCCGGGTGCAGGCCGCGGAACTGGTCGATGTTGTCGAAGACCGCCTTGACCACCTGGTAGACCACCTCTTCGGGCACGTCTTCCGAGGTCACGAAGGTCGCGCCGACGCCGAAGGTCTGCGTGTCCTCGTCATTGCCGCGGTACATGCCGCCCGGGATGGTGGCGGTGCGGTAGAAGGGGTTCTCGGCGACCAGCTCGGCCACGGCCTCGTTGTTCACGTCCACCAGCACGCTGTCGCAGGCGGTGGTGGCCTCCTGGATCGAGCCCGAGGGGTGGCCGACGGTGTAGACCATCGCGTCGATGTTGTTGTCGCAGAGCGCCTGGGACTGCTCGGCCGCCTGCAGCTCGGAGGCCACGGCGAAATCGGACATGGTCCAGCCCATCTTGTTCATCAGCACTTCCATGGTGCCGCGCTGGCCCGAGCCCGGGTTGCCGACGTTGACGCGCTTGCCCTTGAGGTCGTCGAAGGTCTCGATCCCGGCATCGGCGCGGGCGACCACGGTGAAGGGCTCGGGGTGCACCGAGAAGACCGCGCGCAGACCCTCGTAGGGGCCCTGCTCGGCGAAGGTCGAGGTGCCGTTGTAGGCATGGTACTGCCAGTCGGACTGGGCGACGCCGAATTCCAGCTCGCCGCCGCGAATGGCGTTGATGTTGAACACCGAACCGCCGGTGGCCTCGACGCTGCAGCGGATGCCATGCTCGGAGCGGCCCCGGTTCACCAGGCGGCAGATCGCGCCGCCGGTCGGGTAGTAGACGCCGGTCACTGCGCCGGTGCCGATCGAGATGAAGGTCTGGTCCTGCGCAACGGCAGCGCCCGCGCCAAGCGCGGTGGCGGCGGCGACGAGCGCGCCGATCAGAGGTTTGGTCATGTCGAGGGTCTCCCTGAAGTGGTCCGAGATTCGGGTCTCGCCTGTCAGTGAAACATTTCATTGCATAGGGTCAAGGTAAACAATACAAATGTATCACGCTTGCAAACACCACGAGCTAAGTCGAAAATCCGGCGGGTAAAGACCCGGGAGGCCGAGCTGCCGACACCTTCTTCGCTAGATGACCTCGCCCGCGCCCTGCGCCAGCTCGGGCGCAACGGAACGCCCCGTGTCGCCGCGCTGGCGCGCTGGGCGTCGGACCAGCCCGAGGAGATCGCGCTGAACTCGGTGCGCAGCCTTGCCGAGCGGTCCGGGGCCAATGCCAACACCGTGGTGCGCCTGTCGCAGGCGCTGGGCTTTGCGGGCTACGAGGCCTGCCGAAACGCCTTTCAGGACGCGGTGCGGCAGGGCGGCGAGATCTACGGCAAGCGGGCGGGGGAGCTTTCGGGCAAGGACAGCGCCTCGGTGCTCGACGCGATCCGCGAGGCGGGGCACCGCAACCTCGACTCTGCCTTCACCCCCGAGAGCCGGGCGGCGATCGACGCGGCGGCGCGGCTGATGCTGGGCGCGCGGCAGGTCTACGTGGTGGGGGTGCGCAGCTGCTACGCCATCGCCGATTACCTCGGCTACACCGCGCGCATGGCCTTCGACAATTTCGCGCCGCGCGCCGGCACGCCGGGCGACATCCGCGACCGCATCGCGCTGGCGGGGCCCGAGGACGTGGTGGTCTCGATCACCTTCCGGCACTACTCGGTCGAGACCATCGCCGCGCATGAGCTGGCGCTGCGGCAGGGCGCGCGCTGCATCGCGATCACCGACGATCCGCGCAGCCCGGTGGCGCGCGGCGCTGAGGTGGTGATGCTGCCCGAGATGCACGGGCCGCAGGCGCTGCCGAGCATGATCGGCGCCTTCGCCCTCGCCGAGGCGCTGGTGGCGAACATGGTGCTGCAGTCGGACAAGGCGCTTGGCAACATCACCCGCTTCGAGCAGCGGCTGCACGAGGCGGGGGCCTACCGGTAGGATCGGCGGGGCGCGCGGGGCGTCACTCCCGCGCCAGCGCCACCACCGGGTCGAGCTTCGCCGCCGAGCGGGCGGGCAGGTAGCCGAAGATCACGCCGATCAGCGTCGCCGAACCGAAGGCCGCGGCCACCGTCGCGCCCGAGTAGACCAGCCGCATCGAGGGCGCGACCACGCCCAGCACCGCGCCGAGCCCGTAGGCCAGTGCCACGCCGAGCGCGCCGCCGATCAGGCAGACCAGCACGGCCTCGATCAGGAACTGCGCGGTGATGTCGGACTGGCGCGCGCCCACGGCCTTGCGGATGCCGATCTCGCGCGTGCGCTCGGTGACCGAAACGAGCATGATGTTCATCACCCCGATGCCGCCGACGAAGAGCGAGATCAGCGCGATGGCCGAGATCAGCCATGTCAGCGTCTTCGAGGTGCTCTGGATGGTCTCGCGGATCGTGTCGGTGTTGGTCAGGAAGAAATCCACCTTGCCGTGGCGCCGGGTGAGCACCTGGGTGATCTCGCTTTCCGCCAGCGCCATGTCGTGCCCGTCGGCCACCTGTACCGAGATCGAATCCACCGTCCGGCTGCCGGTGATCCGCGCCATGGCGGTGGTGTAGGGGGTGAAGATCTTGATCGACTGCGGCCCGAAGCTGGCACCCGAGGATTTCACCACGCCGATCACCTGCAGCGGCACGCGGCCGATCATCACCCGCTGGCCGACCGGGTCCTCGCCGCCGAAGAAGGTCTGCGCGGCGTCGCTGTCGAGCACCGCGACCTGCGCGCGGGTCTGCAGCTCGGCCTCGGCGAAGGAGGTGCCGCTGGTGACCGTGTAGGCGCCCAGCTGGAAGTAGCCCGCCGAGACGCCCTTGACCTGCGCCGAGGCGCTGGTGCCGCCGTGGATCACCGTCGCGGTGGTCGAGACCTCGGGCGAGACCGAGGCGGCGAACTCCAGCAGGGCGAGCGCGTCGGCATCGCCGCCGACCAGCGTGTCCACCCGGTTCGCCCGACGGTCGCCGAAGCCGGTGCCGGGGCGGATGTCGATGGTCGACGTGCCGATCGAGGCGATGTTCTCGAGCACCTTCTGCTGGCTGCCGTTGCCGAGCGCCACCACCGAGACCACCGAGGTGATGCCGATGATGATCCCGAGCATGGTCAGGAACGAGCGCAGCTTGTGCGCCGCCATGGACTTCAGCGCCATGCGCGTCGCCTCGCGCAGCCGGTCGGCCAGCGCGCCGAGGCCGGAGGCGGCGGGGTGGACGGTCTCGACGCGGGCGGGGGCCGTGAAGGGGCGCCTGCGGGTGTCGGCGACGATCTCGCCGTCGGAGATCTCGATCACCCGGTCGGCGGCCTCGGCGATCTGCGGATCGTGCGTGACGAGGATCACCGTGTGCCCCTCGGCGTGCAGCTCGCGCAGGAGCGCCATCAGCTCGGCCCCCGAGGCGCTGTCGAGCGCGCCGGTGGGCTCGTCGGCAAGGATCACCTCGCCGCCGTTGATCAGCGCGCGCGCCACCGAGACCCGCTGCTGCTGCCCGCCGGAAAGCGCGCCGGGCCTGTTGCCGAGCCGTTCGCCGAGGCCGAGCCGGGTGAGCAGCGCCTTGGCGCGTTCGCGCCGCGCCTTGCGGGCGGCGCCACGGTAGATCGCCGGGATCTCGACGTTGCCCACCGCGTCGAGCTCGGCCATCAGCTGGTAGCGCTGGAAGATGAAGCCGAAATGGTCGCGGCGCAGCTCGGCAAGCTCGAGATCGCTCATCGCCTGCACGTCGCGCCCGTCGAAGCGGTAGCTGCCCTCGCTGGGGCGGTCGAGGCAGCCGAGGATGTTCATCAGCGTCGACTTGCCCGAGCCGGACTGGCCGATGATCGCGACCATCTCGCCCGCCTCGATGGAGAGGTCGATGCCGCGCAGCACGCGGACGGTCTGCTCGCCCGCCGGGAAGGCGCGCTCGACGCCCTTGAGATCAATGAGTGCCATGGCGCCTCAGAGGCCCATCATCGGCGGGCCGCCGCGGCCACCGCGGCGCGAACTGTCGCCCATGGCTGCGGGCGGCGGGGCCGAGGTGATGACGCGCTCGCCCTCGTCGAGCCCGGCGCGCACCTCGAAGCGGGTGGCGTCCTTGAGGCCGATCTCGATCTCGCGCCGCTCGGGCTGGCCGCCGGTGCCGAGCACGTCGAGCGTGGTGCGCCCGCCCCGTCCCTTGGCGGGCAGCAGCGAGAGCGGCAGCGTCGGCACGTCCTCGGCGCGGCCGAGGAAGATCGTCACGTCCGCCGACATGCCGATGCGCAGCAGCCGGTCGGCGTTGTCGACGGTGAAACGGGCGTTGTAGTAGATCGCGCTGTCGGTATCGATCTCGTCGCTGTCCTTGATCGACGAGGGCGCGGGCTCGACCGAGGCCAGCGTGGCGGTATAGGTCAGGTCGGGCGCGCCGAGCAGGGTGAATTCCACCTCCTGCCCGGGCTTCACGTTGATCACGTCGGCCTCGGAGATCTCGGCTTTCACCTCCATCCGGTCGAGCCGCGCGAGCTTGACGATGGTCGGCGCCTCCTGCGAGGCGTTGACCGTGGTGCCCTCGCCGTTGACCACCGCGACGACGGTGCCGTCGATGGGCGCGGTGATCTTGGTGCGCTCGAGGTCGAGCTCGGCGGAGGCGACGGCAATCCCGGCCCGGGCCTGCTGCGCCTCGAGCGACTGCAGGCCCGCGCGGGTCATCGCCAGCGTCGCCTCGGCGGCCTCGAGCGCGGAGGTGGCCGAGAGCTTTTTCGAATTGAGCCCCTGCTGCCGCTCGAGGTCGAGCTCGGCCTGCCGGATCTCGGCCTTCTTGGCGTCGATCTCGGCCTCGATCTGGGCGAGGTCGGCCTTGGCCTGCGCCACGGCGTTCTGCTGCTCGAGCGAGTCGATGCGGGCGATGAGCGCGCCCTGCGCCACCTCGTCGCCGACCGCGACCGCCAGTTCCTCGATCAGGCCCGAGGTGCGCGCGCCGACCGAGACGAGGTCGGTGGCCTCGATCAGCCCGGTCGCGAGCACGGTGCTCGACACGGTGGCGCGGGTGACGGCGACGGTCTGCGGGCCGGTGGTTTCGGGGGTCTCGGTGCGGTCGAGATAGGCCCATCCCGCGCCGGCGCCGACGAGGCTCAGCAGGGCGATGATCAGAACTGTGATGCGCAGGTTCATGGGCGGCTCCTGAAACTTTCCCGGTGACTTACACGGGCGGCGCGGCATTTCCCGTCGCAGAAATTTCGCGCGGGGCAGGGGACGCCGGGAACGGCAAGGGCGCCCCGGCTGCGAGGCGCCCTGCTTCATGAGGTTCAGGTGGGAAGCGGTGCGCAGCGGCACAAGGCGCCCCGGTGCAGGGCAGCCATGCGCCGCGGGTTCAGAGCAGCGTCCAGAGCTGGAACAGCAGCCCCGACAGGAAGGCCCCGGCGAGCGAGAGCGCGATGTAGAGCCCGAAGACCGGCGGCCGCGCCAGCGCCCAGACCGCCATGGCCGCGGGGATCGAGGTGACGCCGCCCGCCACGAGGAAGGCCAGCCCCGCGCCCGGCGCCATGCCCTGTCCGATCAGCCCCGCCACCAGCGGCAGCGCCGCGTAGCCGTTGAGGTAGGCGGGCACGCCCACCAGCGTAGCCACGGCGATCGGCGCGATCCCGGTGCCGCCCAGCACCGAGGTCACGGTCTCGGCCGGGATGAAGGCCAGCATCAGGCTCTCGATCAGGAAGGCCAGCAGCAGCCATTTCAGCAGGAAAAGCGTGGTGTTGCGGGCGCTGCGGGCGAATTTGGCGCGGCGCTCGGGATCGGTCCAGAAGCGCCAGACCACCGGCCTCGGGGTACGCATCTTGGAGCCGCCGCAGCCGCCGTTGCCGACCCCCTCGCGCAGCGGCGCGGCAAAGGCGCCGCCGCGCGCCAGCAGGTGCACCACCAGCCCCCCGGCGAGGCCGAGCCCGACCGCGGCCGCGGTCTTGGCCAGCGCGAAGGGCAGGCCGAGCACCCCGGCGGTGAGCAGGAACATCGACGGGTCCATGATCGGCGAGGCCAGCCAGAAGGCCATGACCGCCGAGAGCGGCACGCCCATGGCCAGCAGCGCCGCGATCAGCGGGATCACCCCGCAGGAGCAGAAGGGCGAAAGCCCGCCCGCCAGCGCGCCGAGCGCGACCATCAGCAGCGGCGCGCCGGTGAAGGCGCGGGCGATGAGGTTGTCGGCCCCCGTCGCCTCGGCCCAGGCGGCGATGGCGATGGAAAGCAGCAGGAAGGGCGCGGTGTGCAGCAGCGCGTCGGCGGCGAATGCGGCGCTGCCCCGCGCGAGGGCGGGATCGATGAGCGCGAGACCCAGAAGGATCGCGGCGCTGGCGAGCCAGACGCCCTGTTTCCTTGCGCTCTGGCGGAGCGGAAGGCGGGGGCGGGGCGGCTGAACGGCGGTTTCGCTCATGACGACATATCCGGAAATATGGGTGTTTCAGGGTAAGGAAAAGGCGGCGCTGTCATGCCGCGTCCTCCGTCCTTGCCGGGGCCACCCCGGCGCAGCATTCCGAGGTGAGAAAGCCCACCACCCGCTCCACCGCCGGGTAATCGACGCGGTTGATCACCTCGCGCCCCTGCCGTTCCTGCAGCACCAGCCCGGCGGCGGTCAGCGCCGAGAGGTGATGGGCGAGGGTCGAGGGCGCAAGGCCGAGATGCGCGCCGATGTCGCCGACGCGCAGCCCCTCGGGCCCGGCCTTCACCAGCAGGCGGAAGATCGAGAGGCGGGCGTCATGGCCAAGCGCGGCAAGGGCGCGGGCGTGGGGGCTTGTCGTGGTCATGGGAAAAACATAACCGGAATTCCGGTTATGTAAATCCTTTTGTCGGACCCGGTCGTTCCGGCGGCGTGCCGGGTCAGGCGGTCAGGCGGCCTTGGCGGCGGGCGCAGGCCCTTCCGCGCTGCCCGACGCGCCGCAGGAAAGGAACGCGACCGGCAGCATGGCGGCGGCGGCGATCAGGGCCTGCAGCAGGAAGATCAGCGCGTAGGGCGGCAGCGTGCTGCCATTCGTCAGCGTGGCGACCTGGCCGAGCAGCTCGAAGCTCTCGAGCCCCATCTCCGTGCCGATGATGATGACGAAGGCGAGGAAGAGCTGCGCCCCGCCGCGCGGACCGGCAAGCCGGCTCACCGCGTAGATCGTCGCGGTGGTCGCCATGCCCGAGCCAAAGCCGGTCAGCAGCCGCGAGCCGACGAAGACCACGTTGTCGGGGATGCCGTAGAAGCTCAGCACCAGCAGCCCGGGATAGGCGAGATAGCCCAGCAGCCCGAGCGCGGCGATGGCCATGCCGCAGAGGATGAAGCGCCCGTGCAGGTTCCAGCGCCCGAGCGCGGTGGCGGTGCCCACGGCGGCGAGCACCTGCGCCAGCGCCGCCAGCGTCGCCCGGTCGTCGATCAGCGTCGTCGAGCAGGCGTGGCGCACGAGGTAGGTCGTGTCGAAGAAGCCGGTGGTCGCCACGTTGAGCAGGAAGAGCCCGGCGAAGAGCCCGAGCACGCGCCTGCGCGTGCTGGCATCCTCCGCCGAGGCGCCGCGCGGCACGGATTTCCATGTCCGGCGCAGGTACCACAGGCTCGCGGCGAAGAGCGCGGCGAGCGGCAGCACGATGGGCGAGCTGACGGTGGAGATCGAGGTGACGAAGGTCAGCCCCTCGAAGAGCAGCAGCGCCAGCAGCGCCGCCAGCATCAGCGGACCCGGAATGAGCGCGGGGCCCTGCCCGGCGGGGTCCTCGGTGGCGCGCCGGCCGAGCAGGAGGATCGCGCCGATCAGCAGCAGCACGACCACCGCGAAGCCGGCGAAGAAGCTGTCGAGCCCGTGGCGCGGGGCGACGACGCGCACCAGTTGCGGCGTGACGAGGAAGGCGAGCGGCATGGCCACCGACCAGACGCCGGTCAGCAGCTTGCCCCAGCGCGGCCCGCCCATGCCGATCCAGGCCTGCGAGATCGGCGCCAGCGTGGCCAGCGCGAAGCCCGCCATGGGAAAGAGCAGGATGACCAGCGCGACCCGCAGGTCGACCGGCGGCGCGAAGCGGAAGAGCCCGGCGAGCCCCAGCGCGGCGACGCCCGCAAGCAGGCACATCCAGACCGCGAGGCGCTTGGCCGGGACGCGGCGCATCAGCCACGGGGCGAGCAGCAGCGAGACCAGCACCGCGCCCATGAGCAGCTCCATGATCGCCGCCGTCGCCTCGACGGTGATCGACAGGAAGCTGGCGAAACTGCCTTCCGAGACGAAGACGGTCGAGGCGATGACCGAGCGCAGCCCGTTGCCGAGCAGCACCAGCGGGATCAGCAGGAAGAGACCGGCCGGGTTCATGCGCCGAGGTGTCCGGCGAGGCGGATCGCCATGGCGGCGATGGTGAGGGAGGGGGCGTTGACCGGGCAGCTCACGTGCGTGCTCGCTCCGAGGATGTAGAGGTTGTCATGCTGGTGGCTCCGCAGGTCGGGGCGCACCACGGAGTGGTTCGGATCGGTGCCCATGCGGGTCGTGCCGCCGATGATCGCGTTCGACAGGTAGGGCTTGTCGGTATGCACCTCGGGCGCGCCCATGCGGGTCAGCACCTCGCGCGAGACGCCGGTGGCGACGTCGATCCCGGCCTGCGTGTACTCGTCGACGGTGAAGCTGATGCGCGGCTTCGGGATGCCGGCGCTGTCGAGCTGCTCCGAGAGGGTGATGCGGTTGTCGGGGCTGCCCAGCGTCTCGGCCGAGGAGTTGAGCCGCACGTGCCGCGCGATGCGGCTGTCGAGCGCCTGCACCAGTGCCGCGCCGCGCATCCCCTTGGCGATCAGCTCCTTCGAAAGCTTGGTGGCGTCATCGTTGCCGCTCCAGCCGTTGTTCATGAAGGAGGTGCCGAAGGGCGCGTAATCCTTGCGGAATTCGCCGTCGCGGTACTCGGTGATGCCCGAGGTCTGCTGCGGCCCGCGATAGGGGAAGACCGGGTCGCGGACCTCGCCCCAGACGTCGACGTTCCACTGCGAGAGCAGGTAGCGGCCGACCTGGTCATTGCCGTTGGCGACGCCGTTGGGCGCGGTCTCCTGCTTCGAGTTGAGCAGCAGGCGCGGCGTCTCGATGGCGTGGCAGGCGAGCACGTAGGTGTTCGCGGTGACGCTCTGGGTGGTGCCGTCGGGGCGGCGGATGGTGAGGCCGGTGACCTTGCCGTCTTCGCCCACCGCGATGTGGGTCACCAGCGCCTGCAGCTCGATGCGGGCACCGGCGGCGACGGCCTTGTCCATGTCGACCGAGGCATCGTATTTCGCGCCGATCGGGCAGATCGGCACGCAGGTGTTGTTGCCGCAGCAGGGCGGGCGGTCGTCGTGCACCACCGAGTTGCGCGCATGGCTGAAGATCGCGGCGTTGAGGCCCATGGCGTCGAGCGCCTGGGTCTGGATCTGCTTGTCCATCCACGAGGCGGGGATCGGCGGCATCGGGTAGGGATCATCCGCCGCGCGCGGCGCGCCCCAGGTGTGCGCGGAATCCCCGGCGACGCCCCAGCGCGCCTCGGCCTGCCGGTAGTAGGGCAGCAGCTCGTCGTAGCTGATCGGCCAGTCGGCGCCGCGCCCGTAGAGCGTTGCGGCCTTGAAATCCTCGGGGCGCAGCCGGTCGGCGAAGCCGGTCCAGTGCCAGCTGGTGCCGCCGTAGATGCGCAGGTAGGCCCCGACGAACCGCGCCGGCCCGGCCTGGTCGTAGAAGCTGTCGTAATCGGTGTCCGTGGGGTGCGGCGCGAAATCCTGGCTGGGATAGGGCGCCTGCGGCCCCTTCACCGGGTTCTCGTAGAAATCGGCAAGGTACTCGCTGCGGGTCTTGCGCCCGCCGGCCTCGAGCACCAGCACGTCGCGCCCTGCCTCGGCGAGGCTGCGCGACAGGTGCGCGCCGCCCATGCCCGAGCCGACGATGACGATGTCTGCAGTAAGGTCGGCAGGTCCGGTCACGCGGCGCTCCATTCGTGTTGCCAGTAGCCGAACTCGGGCCCGGCGCAGAGCCCCGGCGCCTTGCCGAAGCTGAGCGACTTCCAGCCAAGCGCGTGGGGGTAGTTGATCATCCGCGCGCTGTCATCCTCGGGGTCGGCGGTGCCGGTGAAGAGCGCCTCGGTCAGCCATTGCAGCTGCGCCTCGCGGCCCGCGTCCTCCTGCGGCTCGAGCAGCGGCGCGACCCCGGCCTGCGCGGCATGGGCCGAAAGCACGTCGACAGCCGTGGCGCCGAACTTCGCCTCGAAAAGCGCGGTGACGCTCTCCAGCAGCTGCGGCGCGACCTCGACGGGACCCGCCAGCGCGTAGAGGATCGAGCGGAACATCGTCCGGTCGCGCGCGCCGTTCAGCGAGGCGGCCAGCGCCCCGCCGGGCAGGGCCGCCAGCGCCAGCAGGCTGGCGCCGCCGCCCAGCACGGCGCGGCGGGTCTGCGGGACGCGCCTCATGGGGCCGAGACCACGACGAAGCCGCGCGAGCGGTTCGAGCCGGTGTCGACCATCATCATCGCCGCGTGCAGCGTCTCGACGCTCACCCAGACCGGCGGGTACTTGTACTTGGCCACGTCGAGGATCAGCACGCTGTCGGTGGCCTCGTCATAGGCGGCAACCGGCGAGATGTGCCCGTCGCCGTCCTGCGGCAGCGCCTTGCGCGAGTAGTTGGCGATGAAGCGGGCATTGCGGTCCGAGAGCGTCGCCTTCAGCGCGGCGCGCAGATCGTCCACCGAGGTCTCGTCGGCGAAGTGGTGCTCGGCCTTCATCCCGAGGTTCTCGATGAAGGTGTCGAGCTCGGCGAGGGTCAGCCCCTCGTGCTCGACCATGGCATAGGGCTTCAGCTTCTGGTTGGCCTCGTTGAACAGCGTGTCCTGGGTGAACAGCGTCCAGGGGTAGAGCCGGTCGGGCGAGGGGCGCGAGATGTCGAGCGAGTTCGCCACGGCGGCGACGGAGGCCGGGCCGCAGAACGTGAGGATCTGCTCGAACTCGAGATAGGAGGCGAGCGGGAAGTAGTCGCGGTTGATCTCGGTGCCGAGCAGCCTCGCCTCGCCTTCCTCGCTGGTCAGGTAGACCAGCTCGTCGGCCATCACGGGTCCGGCAAGGGTGAGGCCCAGCAGGGCGGCGATCAGTTTGCGCTGAACCATTTGGCGATCTCCTCGATGTCGCTGTCGGAAAGCTGCTTGGCATAGAAACCCATCACGTCGGCCGTGCCGCCCTTGCGGTAGCCCGAGCGGTAGGATTTCAGCGCGCCTTCCAGGTAGTCCTGCCGCTGGCCGGCAAGGATGGGGACGCCCGCAACCAGCGGGTTGCCGTCGGCCGAGTGGCACGACACGCAGGACGCGACGCTGGCGGGAACGGCGGGTGTCTCGTCGGCCCAGGCCGCGCAGGGTGCAAGCAGCGCGAGCAGGGCAAGCTCAAGCCTGAATGGCGACATTGAACATCATTCCCAGGTCTTCGTGTGGCAGGATGTGGCAGTGCATGACGAACCGCCCGTCGAAATCGGTGAAGCGCATGCGCAGGGTGACGGTGCCCGCGGCGGGCACGGCGATGGTGTCCTGCCATTGCGGGTCGGCCAGCGGCACGCCGTTGATCTTGGTCACCTGCATCGGGTTCACGTGCACGTGGATCGGGTGCGGGTAGGGCGTGGTGTTGACCAGCTCCCACTCCTCGGCCTCGCCGAGCCTGGCGACGATGTCGTCGCGCTGCGGATCGAAGGGCGCGCCGTTGAGCGTGAAGACCGTGTCCTTGAACATGCCCTGCACGTCGCTGACGCCGAGCACGATCTGCCGGGTGCGGACGATCTCGGCGTCGGTGATGTCGCTGAGGATGGCGTTCCTGGGCAGCGGGCCCTTCGGCAGCTCGGTGCCCATCTTCACGTCGGGCGCGATGCGGGCGGTGTTCGCGGGCAGCACGATGACCTCGGCCATCAGCACCTCGTCCAGCGGCTGCTTGCCCTGGCTGAAGGCGGGGCGGCGCAGCGTGTAGCTGCCGGGCTCCAGCGCCTTGACCATCAGGTTCATGCGGTTGCCGGGGGCGAGGAAGATCTCGTCGGTCTGCCGCGCCTCGGGGTAGGGGTTGCCGTCGAAGCCGATCTCGTAGAGCTCGAGCCCGTCGAGCCGCATCGGCAGGAACTGCTGGTCACCCGCGTTGAGCATCCGCCAGTGCTGCACCTCGCCGGCGCGCATGTAGATGCGCGGGCGGTACTCGCCGTTCACCAGCCAGAAGCGCTCGGCGTCGAGCGACCAGATCGTGTCGTAGCTGTCGAGGTCCTCGGCCTTGGGATCGACGACCGGGCACTGGAAGACCATGACCCGCTCGATCGCGGCAGCGACCTCGGGCACCTCGTCGAGCGCGCCGCCGACGATCATCATGCCGCCGCAGCCCGAGGCCACCTGCAGCGCCACCGAGCCGTGCCGGTGCGGGTGATACCAGTAGTTCCCCGCCGGGTGATCCTCGGGCAGGCGCACGATGTAGTTGAAGCTCTCGCCGGGGTGGATCTGCAGGTAGACGTTGTCCGAATTGCCCTTGGGGCTGACGTGGAAGCCGTGGAAATGCAGGTTGGTGGTGCTGAACTCGTTGGGCGTGTTGAGCACCACCGCCGACGGATCGGTGTTCGGCGGCATGTCGTTGTGCAGGGTGATTTCCATGTCGTCGCCGGGCGCGACGCGGAAGGTCGGCCCCGGGATCTCGCCCTCGTAGAGCCGCAGCTTCGCCCGCGCATAGGGCAGCTCGATCTCGGACTGCCTCATCGTTAGGTCGAGCCTGAAGCGGCCGCCGGACGAGAGCACCTCGCGCGGGTTCTTCAGATCGGTGGGCAGGCCGAGCGGCGATCTGGCGGGAATGTCGGTCGCGGAACCCTCGGCCAGCGCGCGGGAGACCGCGCCGCTGCCCAGCCAGGCCGCGCCGGTGAGCGTAGCCGCAGAGAGGAGAAGACGTCTGCGGGTAAAGCCGGGTCCCCGGGTGGTGTCTGGAACGGGCTTTGCCTTCGGCATGTGTCTGCGGTCCACTAATCCGTTGGTAGGTATGCCCATGTTGCATACTACCTATGCGCGCAGAAGCTGAATGTTGCGTGTAGACAGACTGTTTCCAATACGGGGATAGTCCCGGCGCCGCCGCGCCCTATATCCAGAAGTTAATCCAAATTCTTGCGGCCCTCGGCGAGAGGCCGGTCAGAGCAGACCCAGCGCGTCCAGGACGATGCCGCGGGTCGTCTCCACATGCGCGCGGGCGGCGAAACCGGCGCGCCCCGCATCGCCGTCGCGGACCGCCTCGAAGATCGCCCGGTGCTCGGCATTGGCGGTGCGGATCTGGTCCTCGCTGAACATCACCGGCATGCGCAGCTGCCAGTGGTAGAACTGCGCCTTCTGCCAGAACTCGAGGATGTAGGGATTGTCCGCCGCCTCGGCGACGGCAGCATGGAAGCCGCCGTTCAGCCGGTTGAGCTCGGCCCTGCCGATCTCCGGCCAGCGCTCCATCCCGGCGCAGAGCTCTTCCAGGTGTTGGACCAGCGCCGGGGTGGCGTTGCGCGCGGCGAGCGCGGCGAGCGCGCCCTCGGCCATGCCCCGCGCCTCGTAGATCTTCGGCAGGTCGTCCGGCGCGGTCTCGGCCACGTACCAGCCGTGCCGGCGTTCGATGAGCCCCTCGCCCTGAAGCAGCAGCAGCGCCTCGCGCAGCGGCGTGCGCCCCATCTGCAGCGACTCCATCAGCTCTTCCTCGAGCAGCCGCGCCCCGGGGCGGAAATCGCCCGCCAGGATCATCGAGCGGAGCTGGTGGACGGACTGGCTGAACTGCGTCGTTTTCTTGGTCATGCTTACCCTGCCTCGTGCGAACCATAGTTGCCTGTGCGGCGCAGGTCACGCCGGAAACGACCGGGATTCGTGCTTTGGACCGGCCTTGAAGCACCGGGAGGGATCGACAGCACGGCGGGCCGTATCCCGCAGGATTCACGGCAATATTGCGAAAACCCGTGGAAACGGCGGAGATGTGGCGCAGATCATGGATATCTATACGGATATTTTAACATATATTTTTGCCGTCCAACTTGTGAGGCACTCCATGACAAGAAAAACCCTGCTCCCCGCGGCCCTGCTCTCGGCGACCACGCTGCTGGTCGCGCCCGCCGCCTTCGCCGACATCACGCTCGGCGCGGTCATCCCGCTGTCGGGGTCGAACGCGACCCCCGGCGAGGACCAGCGCCGCGGCATCGAGATCGCGGTGAAGGAGATCAACGACGCGGGCGGCGTGCTCGGCGAGCCGCTCAAGGTCATCGTCGAGGACAGCGCGGGCAAGCCGCAGACCGCCATCGACGCGGCGCGCAAGCTCGTCACCGTCGACCAGGTGCCGCTGGTCATCGGCTCCTATTCCTCGGGCATCACCCTGCCGATGGGCGAGTACCTCGTGCAGGAGGGCATCCCGCACCTCAACCCCGCCTCGACCTCGGGCCTCGTGCGCAACATCGGCGACAGCTCCTTCTCGATGGTCGGGCTCGACAACGTCTCGACCGAGTTCGCCGCGAAACAGGTCATCGCCAACGGCTGGAAGAACGTCGCGGTGCTGGCGGTGAACAACGCCTTCGGCCAGGGCGTGGCGCAGGAATTCCGGAAGCACCTCGAGGCGATGGGCGGGACGGTGAAGACCTCGGTGCTGTTCACCGGCGGCCAGCCCTCCTACCGCCGCGAGCTGCAGCAGCTCGAGGCCACCGACCCCGACGCCTACGTCTTCACCGCCTACGGCACCGACGCCGCGCTCATCATGCAGGAAAGCTTCGAGCTCGGCCTGCAGCAGGACGCGCCCTGGTACTCGATCCTGATCACCATGATGAACAAGGACACCGCGCCCGAGTTCAAGCAGGGGCTCACCGGCATGGACGTGGGCTATCTCGGCGCGGGTGGCGAGGGCTATGCCGCCACCTACGAGGCAAGCTACGGCGAGACGTTCCTGTCGGCCTACGGCGGCTACGCGCATGACGCGGTGCTCTTCGCCGCCAAGGCGATCGAGATGGCGGGCTCCACCGACAAGGCGGCGCTGCTCGCGGCGATCCGCACGCTCGGCGACGAGGGCTTCAGCGGCGCCACCGGCGAGATCCGGCTCGACGCGAACGGCCAGCGCATGTCGCAGCCCTACCTCAAGTTCAAGGTCGAGGGGAACGATCTGGTCCAGGTGGACTGATCCCGCCACGAGCCGCGCGGCGTGGGTGCTCCCGCGCCGCCAAGGGCCCGCGCCGTCCCCCCTGTGACGGCGCGGGTCACGATGCCGCCCCTCCTCCCGGGGCCCAAGAGAGACACCATGATCCAATTCCTGATCGACACGGTCATCCGGGCGCTCGACCTCGCCCTGATCGCCGTCGCCCTGAGCGGAGTCTACTCGCTCATCAAGTTTCCCAATGTCGCGCTGGTCCAGTACGCGGTGGTCGGCGCCTTCCTCGGCATGTTGCTGCAGCAGGCGGGACTGCCGCTGGTGCTGGCACTGCCCGTCTCCGCGCTGCTCGTCGGCGGGCTCGCCGTGGTCTTCAACGTGCTGCTCTTCGAGCGGCTGCTGACCGAGGGCTCGGCCATCGCGCTGATCGGCTCGCTGGCGCTGTCGATGATCCTCTCGGCGGTGTTCCTGCTGGCCTTCGGCCCCTCCGCCTACCGCTTCGAGCTGCCTGTCTCCCCCGCCATGCGCCTCCTCGGCGCGCGGGTGACCCTGCACCAGATCTCCACGCTGGCGATCACCGTGGCCGCGCTCGGCGGCTTCGCGGCGATCCTCTTCCTGACAAGGCTCGGCCGCGAGATGCGCGCCACCGCGACCAACCGGGTGCTGGCCTCGGCCAGCGGCATCGACACGCGCCGGGTGATCAATGCCACGGTCTTCCTGTCGGGCGTGCTGGCCGCGCTTGGCGGCATGACGCTGGCGATGCGCGGCTCGGTCTCGATCGATCTCGGCACGCAGATGCTGCTGCCGGTCTTCGCCGCCGCCATCCTCGGCGGGCTCGGCAACGCGCTTGGCGCCATCGCCGGCGCGCTGGTGATCTCGGCCGCCGAGACCTTCGTGACCAACACCAACTTCGGCGTGCTGAACGGCGAGGGTTTCCTCTTCCTGCCCGCGAGCTACGCCCAGACCGCCAGCTTCGCGCTGCTCGTCGGCTTCCTGCTGCTGCGCCCGTCGGGGCTGTTCACCAGCGAGGTGTCCCGTGTCTGACTTCCTGATCCATGTCGCCGCCGTCTCCTGCCTCTACGGCATCCTCGCGCTGGCGCTGAACCTGCAGATGGGCTTTTCCGGCCTCGTCAACTTCGGCCTCATCGCGCTTTTCGGCTGCGGCAGCTACGGCGCTGCCTTCGCCCATCTCTGGGGCTGGCCGCCGCTGGCCGGGCTGGCGCTGGGGCTGGTCCTTGCCGCGCTGCTGGGGCTCTTCTTCGCCCGGCTCGGCGCGCGCATGTCCGAGGATTACTGGGGCATCGCTACGCTTTCGCTGGCCGAGATCATGCGGCTCGTCTTCACCAACGAGCAGGCGCTCGCGGGCGGGGCGCAGGGGGTCTCGGGCCTGCCGGTGACCTTCTCGACGCTGGCCGGGCAGGGCGCCGGGCTGTCGCGCCTGGCACTCTACGCCGCGCTGCTCGTCGCCGCCTTCATCCTCTGCCAGCGCATCACCCGCTCGGGCTTCGGCATGGCGCTGAAGATGATGCGCGAGGAGCCGCAGCTGGCGCGCGCGCTCGGCTACGACCTTGGCCGGATGCGGGCGATCGTCATGGTGATCTCGTCGCTGATGGCGGCGGTGGCGGGGTTCCTCTACGCCCATTACCTGTCCTTCGTCGGCCCCGAGCAACTGATGAGCCACGAGACCTTCCTGATCTGGTCGATGGTGATCATCGGCGGCATCGCCAACAATTGGGGCGTGGTCGCCGGGGCTTTCCTGATGCAATTCGCGCTGGCCTACGTGCCTTTCGTCAAGGACTGGCTCGACCTGCCCACCGATTTCGTCGCCGCGACGCGGCTGGTGATCGTCGGCGGCGGCATCCTCGCCTTCCTCATCTGGCGCCCCAAGGGGCTCTTCCCCGAACGGATCGGAGGCTCCCATGGCTGATCCCCTGCTGAAACTCGACGGCCTCTCCAAGGCCTTCGGCGCGCACCGGGTGCTGGAGGGCGTCGCCGCCAGCATCGCGCCCGGCGAGATCGTCGGCCTGCTGGGCCCGAACGGCTCGGGCAAGTCGACGCTGCTCAACGCCATCTCGGGGTTTCTGGCCCCCGATGGCGGCACGGTGAGCATTGCCGGGCGCGACATCACCGGCCTGCCCGCGCACGAGGTGACGCGGGCGGGGCTCGCGCGGACCTTCCAACTGCCCTCGATGCCGGCCCGCATGACGACGCGGGAGGTGCTGGCGGCGGGTGACGTGACGGCGGGCGCCGCGCGCAACATGCTGAAGGGCGCGGCGAAGGATGCGCGCATCGACGAGCTGCTCGCGCTGTTCCGCCTTGCCCATGTCGCGGACCTGCCGGCGAGCGCGCTCTCGGGCGGGCAGAAGAAGCTGCTCTCGGTCGCGCTTGCCCTGCGCGGCGCGCCGAAGCTGCTCTGCCTCGACGAGCCCACCGCCGGCGTCCACCCCGAGCTGCGCAGCGAGATGATCACCATCCTGCGCCGCGCCGCGCGCGAGGGCACGACGCTCCTGGTGATCGAGCATGACATGCTCTTCATTCGCCAGCTCTGCACCCGCTGCATCGTGCTCGACCGGGGGCAGCTCATCGCCGATTGCGCCCCTGACGAACTGGAGAAAAACGCCGCCGTGGTCGAGGCCTACCTCGGCAAGTCGGTCGAGAAAGGAAAGACCGCAAGATGATCGAGGTTCAGGACATCCGCGCCGGCTACGGCGACGGGCCCGACATTCTGGGCGGCATCTCGATGCAGGCCCATGCGCGCGAGATCGTCACCATCCTCGGCCCCAACGGCTGCGGCAAGTCCACGCTGCTGAAGACCGTCGCGGGGTTCGTCACGCCGCGCGCGGGCACGGTGCGGATCGACGGGCAGCACGCCGAGGCGGTGCCGATCCACGAGAAGGTGCGCCATCACGGCGTCGGCTACGTGCCGCAGACCGACAACGTCTTCCGCACCATGACCGTGACCGAGAACCTGTTGATGGGCGCGCGCGGCCTCGACCGGCAGACGCGGGACGAACGGCTCGACGCGCTGCTGACGCAGTACCCGACGCTGGCGAACAAGCGGCGGCGCAAGGCCTCGGCGCTCTCGGGCGGCGAGCGGCAGATCCTGTCGCTGGCCCGCGCGCTCATGGCCGGGCCGCGCATCCTGCTGCTCGACGAGCCCTCGGCGGGCCTGTCGCCCGCGATGATGCACGACGTCTTCGAGGCGATCGCCCGCATCCGCGACGCGCAGGACATGTGCATCCTGATGGTCGAGCAGAACGCTTTCGAGGGGCTGATGGTCTCGGACCGAGCCTATGTCCTGAACCTCGGCAAGGTGGCGCTGACCGCGAAGGCGCAGGACTTGCTGGGCGATCCGGCGATGGAGCGGCTCTACCTCGGCGGCGATCCCGAGGGCTGAGGCGACGGCGGCGGGCTACCCGGTCACCGTGAGCGGCCCGTCGTTCTTGATCTCTTCCATCACCACGTAGGTCCGGGTCTCGATCACCCCGGGCCAGCCCATGATGACGTCGCCAAGGAAGCGCCGGTACTCGTCCATCGCGTGGAACCGCGCCTTCACGAGGTAGTCGAGCCCGCCGGCGACCATATGGCACTCGATCACCTCGGGCGTCGCCTGCACCGCCGTCTTGAACTTCTCGAAGACCTGCGGCGTCGTCTTGTCGAGCCGGATCTGCACGAAGACCAGCATCTCGAGCCCGAGCTTCTGCGGGTCGAGCCGCGCCCCGAACGAGAGGATCACCCCGTCGCGCTGCAGCCGCCGCAGGCGGTCGCTCATCGAGGTCGCGGGGATGCCGACCTTGCCGGCCAGATCGGTGTTGGTGATGCGGGCATCCTTTTGCAGGATCTGCAGGATGCGCTGGGTGATCTTGTCGAAACGGGGCATTCTGGGCGGGCAGTCCGTGATTGTCTCGGAAAGACCTTTGATGCGCCGGGCTCTCGCGTCAACGGCAAAGGCATCCCGGCCCCGGATCGTCCCCGGACATGAAAACGCCTGCCAGGGGGACCCGGCAGGCGCTTCGGTTGCGAAAGCGGCGTGCTCCGGCTCAGAAGCCGAGCGCCATGCCGTCCTTGCGGCTGTCGCTGCCGCCCGAGAGGAGGCCGTTCGCCGCGTCGATGCGGATCGCCTGGCTGCCGCCGATCGGGCTGGTCATCACCTTGAGCTTGTGGCCGCGCGCCTCGAGCTCGGCGCGGGTCTCGGCCGAGACGCCGGGCTCGACCTGCAGCTCGTCGCCATAGGCGAAGCTGCGCGGCGCATCCATCGCCGCCTGCAGGTCGAGGCCGAGGTCCAGCACGCCCGACAGGAAGGCCGCGTGGCCCGCCGCCTGGTACTGGCCGCCCATCACGCCGAAGGGCATGATCACCTCGCCATCCTTCAGCAGCATGCCGGGGATGATCGTGTGCATCGGGCGCTTGTTCGGCGCGATGGCGTTGGGGTGCCCCTCGATCAGCCGGAACGAGGCGCCGCGCGAGTGGAAGAGCACGCCGGTCTCGGGGTCGAGCCGGGTCGAGCCGAAGCCGTGGAAGATCGAGTTGATGAACGACAGCGCGTTGCCCTCGGCATCGACGACGCAGAGGTAGATCGTGTCCTTGTGCTCGGGCTCGTCCCAGAGCGCGGGCGGCTGCGCGCGGCCCATGTCGATGCGCGCGGCAAGCTTGTCCACCACCTCGTCCGAGAGCAGCGTCTCGACCACGCCCGGGCAGGCGGCCGGATCGCCGATCAGCGCGTCGCGGTGGTGGTAGGCGAGCTTGGTGGCCTCGGCGTGCAGGTGGATGCGGTCCGCCTCGGACATCTTCGCGCCCATGTCGAACTTCGACAGGATGCGCAGGATCAGCAGCGCGGCGAGGCCCTGGCCGTTGGGCGGGCACTCGACCACGTCATGCCCGGCGTAGCTGGCCGAGATCGGATCGGTCCAGAAGGCCGCATCGGTCGCGGCGTGGAAATCCTCGACCGTGTGCAGACCGCCCAGCGATTTCAGGTGCGCGGCCATCTTCGCGGCGGTCTCGCCCTGGTAGAAGCCCGCCGCGCCCTTCGCGGCGATCTCGCGCAGGCGGTCGGCCAGCAGCGGCTGGGCATGGCGCTCGCCCGCCACCGGCGCGCGGCCGTTCGGCAGGAAGACCTTTGCGGCGTGTTCGTCCTTGCCGATGAGCGCGGCTTCCCCGGCCCAGTCCTGCGCCACGCGCGGGGTCACCGCATAGCCGTTCTCGGCATAGCCGATGGCGCGGGCGAAGAGCCGCTCGAGCGGCAACGTGCCGTGGTCCGCGTGCAGCAGGCACCAGGCCGAGATCGCGCCGGGGATGGTCACCGAATGCGGGCTGGTCTGCGGGATCTCGTCGGTGAGCCCGGCCTCCTTCAGCGCCGCGACGGTCGCGGCGGCGGGCGCGCGGCCCGAGCCGTTCAGCGCCTTCACCGCGCCGCCCTTCGGCTTGTAGAGCGCGAAGCAGTCGCCGCCGATGCCGGTCATCAGGGGATCGACCACGCATTGCACCGCGACGGCGGCGATGGCCGCGTCCACGGCGCTGCCGCCGGCCGAGAGGATCTCGAGGCCGGCCGCCGTCGAGAGCGGGTGCGAGGTGGCGATCATCGCCTGCGAGGCCAGCGTGCTGGGGCGTCGGGCGGAGAAGAAGTCGAACATGCGTGGGTCTTCCTGTCGGGAATAAAAAGTGCCGAGTTTATTTCTTCCGTGAGTGATGGCGGTCTCGGCAGAGTCTCGTCAAGTGTCGGGTTGCGTCGCGGGGTGCAGGCAGGCCACGGCGCGGCCACTGCCGAACCGCCCGAGCTGCGGGTCGCGGTCGCGGCAATCTTCCTCGGCCACCGGGCAGCGGGTCGAGAAGCGGCAGCCCTTCGGCAGGTCGAGCGGGCTCGGGATCTCGCCGGGCAGGGGCTCGGGCATCGGCTCGAAGAAGCGCGGCGCGGCATTGCGCAGGGCGGCGGCATAGGGGTGCGCGGGGGCGTTCAGCACGGCATCGGTCGGCCCGGTCTCGACGATGCGGCCGAGGTACATGATGGCGATCTCCTCGCAGAGGTAGCTCGCCACGCCGAGGTCATGGGTGATGAAGACCAGCGTGAGCCCCATCTCCTGCTGCAGCCTGCGCAGGAGCGTCAGGAGCTGCGCCTGCGTCGAGACGTCTAGGCCCGAGACCGCCTCGTCCGCGACCAGCACCGAGGGCTCGGAGGCCAGCGCCCGGGCGATGGCGACCCGGCGCACCTGTCCGCCCGACAGGCCCGAGGGGTAGCGTCTGGCGGCATCGGCGGGCAGGCCGACACGCTGCAAAAGCTCGGCGACGCGGGCCTCTTCCTGCGCCTTCGGCACGATGCCGAAGTGCCGCAGCGGCTCGGCGATCAGCGCGCCCACGGTCATCCGCGGGTCGAGCGAGCCGCGCGCGTCCTGGTAGACCATGGCGACGTCGCGGGCAAAGCCCGGCCCCTCGGCGCGCACCTCGCGGATCGGGCGGCCATGGTAGAGCGCCCGCCCGCCGCTGGGGGCATCGAGGCCGAGCAGCACGCGCAGCAGGGTGGACTTGCCCGAGCCGCTCTCGCCCACGAGGGCCAGCGAGGCGCCCTTCTCGACGCTGAGCCGGACGCCGTCGAGGGCGCGCAGCCCGACCTTCTCGCGGGTGAAACGGCGGCCCGGCGGGCGCACCTCGAAGACCTTCTCGACCTCGATCAGCTCGAAGACCGGGGCGGTGCGGGCGGGGGCCTCCGGGGCCTCAAGGACGGTCGAAAGGGTCATTCCGGGTTCCAGCAGGCAAAGAGGTGGTCGCGCGCGCCGCCGCGGGCGGGGTCGGCGGGGGTCAGGGGCGGCGCCTCGCCGGCGCAGTGCGGCAGGGCGCGCGGGCAGCGCGTGGCAAAGCGGCAGCCCGCGGGCATTTCCGAATGCGAGGGCACGGTGCCCTCGGGCGCCACGAGGTCCTTGCGCCCGATCTCCAGCACGCAGCTTTCGAGCTGGCGCGTGTAGGGGTGGCGGTGGCGCTTCAGCACCTCCTCGGCGGGGCCGGATTCGACCACCTGCCCGGCGTAGAGCACGACGATCCGGTCGCAGGACTGGCTCGCCAGCGCGAGGTCGTGCAGCACGAAGATGCAGCTCGCGCCGCGCTCGCGGGTCAGTTGCAGGATCAGCCGGATGATCTGCGCCTGGATGGTCACGTCGAGCGCCGAGGTCGGCTCGTCGGCCAGCAGCAGGTCGGGGTTGCAGGCGAGCGCGATGGCGACCATCACGCGCTGCTGCATGCCGCCCGAGAGCTGGTGCGGGAAGGCGGTGAGCCGCGCCTCGGCGTCGTTGATCCCCACTTGCGTGAACAGCTCGATGGCCCGTTCCCGCGCGTCATTGCGCGAGAGCCCGAGGTTCCGGCGCAGCGTGGTGATGAGCTGCCGCCCGACGGTATAGGCCGGGTTCAGCGCCGCTCCGGCGTCCTGGAAGATCATCGACAGGCGCTGGCCGCGCAGCTTCACCATCTCGCGCCGGCGCATGGACAGCAGGTCGCCCGCGCCCTGAAGCTCGGCACGCCCCTCGACCTCGGCCCCGTCGAGGAGCTGCATCAGCGCCGTGGCGATGGTCGACTTGCCCGCGCCGCTCTCGCCCACCAGCGCCAGCGTCTCGCCCTTCGCCAGCGACAGGCTCACCCGGTCGAGGATCTTCGCCGGACCGCGGTACACGGTCAGCTCCGAGACGCTCAGCAGCGCCTCGGCCTCTATCTGCCGCAGCATCATGCGCCCCTCCGGCTCTTGGGGTCGTATTCCTCGCGGATGCCGTCGCCGACGATCGACAGCGCGATCAGCAGCAGCGCCAGCGCGAAGCCGGGCATGGCGGACATCCACGGCGCGAAGCTGACGAAATCGCGCCCCTCGGCGATCATCAGCCCCCAGTCGGGCGTCGGCGGCGTCACCCCGATGCCGAGGAAGGACAGCGAGGACGAGACGAGGATGGCTTCCGAGATGCGGATGGTCACCTGCACGGCCAGCGGGAAGATCACGTTCGGCAGGATGTGGCGGCGGATCACCTGCAGCGAGGGGATCGACATCAGCTGCGCCGCCTCGACGAAGCCCTGCACCTTCACCTGCAGCACGTCGGCGCGCACGGTGCGCGAGAAGGGCCCGATCATCGACAGGCCGACGGCGATGATCACCTTGTCGACGCCCTGACCGAGGATGGCGATGAAGGCCACGGCGAGGATCAGCGAGGGCAGGGCGAGGATCGAGTCGATGAGCCGCATCAGCGCCCATTCCACCCAGCCGCCCGAGAGCCCGGCGGCAAGGCCGATCACCAGCCCTCCGGCGGCACCGATCAGCACCGAGAAGACGCCGATCGCCATGGCATAGCGCGCGCCGTAGATGACGCGCGACAGGATGTCCTGCCCGTAGCTGTCGGTGCCGAGCGGATGCGCGGCGGAGGGCGGCTGCATCATCGCCTCCATCGACTGCATCACAGGGTCATAGGGCGCCACGTAGGGCGCAAAGACCGCGGCCAGCAGGTAGGCGCTCGCAATGACCAGCGCGACGGTGAAGAACGGGCGGCGCAGGAAGATCGAGCGGCGGGCTCGGCGCGGCGCGCTCAGGCCCGGGGCCGGGGAATTGGTGGCCTCTGCGCTCATTTGCGATCTCTCAGTCTGGGGTCGAGGATCGGGTAGGAGAGGTCGACCAGCAGGTTGACCCCGATGAAGAGGAAGGCGGTCATCATCACCCCCGCCTGCACCACCATGTATTCGCGCCCCAGCACCGCCGAGGTCAGCATCTGGCCGATGCCGGGCAGGTTGAATACCGTCTCGGTCAGCACCGTGCCCTGCAGCAGCGTGCCGAGCTGCAGCCCGAGGATGGTCACCAGCGGCATGGCGATGTTGCGCACCCCATGCACCCAGATCACCCGCCAGCCCGGCTCGCCCCGCGCGCGGGCGGCGGCGATGTAGGGCTGGTCGAGCACCTCGATCAGCGTCGCGCGGGTCAGCCGCGTGATCATCGCGATGAAGTAGGTGGAAAGCGTCAGGCCCGGCAGGATCATGTGGTAGACCCCGGTCCAGAAATCCTCCCAGGGCGAGACGTAGCCCATCACCGGGAACCAGCCGAGCCGGACCCCGAAGAACCAGATCAGCAGGATGCCCAGCAGGAACGACGGAAAGGCGGTGCCGGTCAGGGCAAAGACCGCCGAGCCCGCGTCGAAGGCGGTGTCCTTCTTCACCGCCGAGAGCACCCCCAGCGGCACGCCGATCAGCACCGCGAAGACCAGCGAGAAGCTCGCCAGCGTCAGCGTCACCGGCAGCGCCTCCTTGAAGGCATAGGTGAAGATGTCGGTGCGGGCGACGAAGGAGGTGCCCCAGTCGCCCGACACGAAGTTCAGCGCCCAGTCGGCGTATTGTGCCAGGAAGGGCCGGTCCAGACCCATTTCGGCGGTGAGCGAGTCATAGGACTCCTGCGAGTATTCGGACCCGAGCATGATCTGCACCGGGTCTCCCGGCGCCAGCTTCAGAAGTCCGAAGGTGGCAACCGAGACGATGAACAGCACGACGAGCGTCTGCCCGATTTTTCCGAGGGTCTGGACCAGCAGCATCAGGCGAGGCTGACCGTATGCAGGTTCACGAGGTCGGCGGGGATGTAGTTGAAGCCCTGCACCTTGTCCGAGAACACCTTGTAGATCGGCATGTGCGCCATGATCGCGATCGGCGCCTCGTCCATCAGCAGGTCCTCCGCCGCGTAGTAGAGCTTGGCCCGCTCTTCGGTGCCCAGCACCACCTGCGCCTGCTTGCACAGGCTGTCGAACTCGGTGTTGACCCAGCCGCAGAAGTTCCACGCGCCGTCCGACTTGAACTCGGGGTAGATGGTCTCGTCGGGGTCGAGGTCGGCCACCCATTCGAAGTCATAGAGGTCGAAGTCGCCCTCGTTGCGGCGCTTGAGCCAGGCGGCGGGCTCGATCAGCTCGAGCTTCACCTTGATGCCGATCTCGGCCAGCATCGGTGCGACGGTCTGCGCGATGCGGGTGCCGACCGGGCCGCGCTCGGCCATCATGTAGGTCACCTCGATCTCGCCCTGGGTCTCGGCCTTGGCGCGGAACTCCTTGGCCTTCTCGAGGTCGAACCACTGGCCACGGCCCGAGGTCGCGATCTCGGGGTCGAAGAAGCCGGTCATGGGCGGCGAGATCGGGGTGAAGGCCTTTTGCGCCCGGCCGAAATAGGCCTGCTTCACCAGCTTGTCGCGGTCGAGCGCCCAGGCGACGGCGCGGCGCAGGTTGATGTCGGTGAAGGGGCCTTTCTTGCAGTTCATGCCGACGAAGGTGTAGTTGCCCTCGATCTCGCCGTAGAGCGTCGCCTTGGGGAAGGCGTCGACCTGGTCGACCAGCTGCATCGGGCAGTCGGTCATGCCGTGGATCTGCCCCGACATGAGCGCGGCAAGCGCCGTCGAGGCCTCGTTCATCAGCACGAAGGTGACGCGCTCGAGCTTGGGCATGTCCGGCTCGAAATACTCGGTGTTGGCCTCGAGCTCGATGGCGTCGTTCTCGCGCCACGAGACGAACTTGAACGGGCCGGTGCCGACCGGGTTGCGGCCGTAATCCGCGCCGTATTTCTCCACGGCGGCGGGGCTGACGATGGTCCCGGCGCGGCCGGTGGAGCCGGTCAGGGCGACGGGCAGGAAGGCATAGGGCTCGGAGAAGTGCAGCTTGACCGTCAGCGCATCGACCACCTCGATCTCCTGCAGCAGCTCCAGCTTCCAGGCGTGCGGCGACTTGGGCTCGCCTTCCTTCACCCGCAGCAGCGAGAACTTCACCGCCTCGGCGTCGCAGGGCGTGCCGTCGTGGAACTTGACGCCCGCGCGCAGCTTGAAGACGTGGGTCTTGTCGTCCTCGAGATCCCAGGTCTCGGCCAGATCGGGCTCGAAGGTCACCTTCTCGCCGTCATAGGCGATCTTGAGCAGCCCGTTGTGGATGTTGTTGATGATCTGGATCGCCGACAGGAAGCCGGTGAAATGCGGATCAAGCGTGTCGATCACCTTGACCGAGGCGATCTTGAGGTGACCGCTCTGCTGCGCCCGCGCGATCGCGGGGAAGGACCCGGCGCTGGTCGCGGCGACGATGCCCGCCCCCAGCCCCTTGAGCACGGCGCGGCGGCCGAGCTTGGCCGAGAGGCGCTCGGCCAGCACTTTCTTGTGGTCGACTTGCGTCATGTCTTGTCTCTCCTGTTGGCATGGTCTCCTCCCATGTCCGGACGAGTGCATCGGGCCCAGCCTGTCCGGTTGATCCGGATTCGGGGGTCATGAGCCCAATCGGTCGGCATTTTTCCGGTTTCCTCCTGTGCCGGCCCATCGTCACGTGGCTTCAGGTTGCGGAGACATGTATACATAAACAAGGTAAAAGTGTTCATTTCAGCTGGGACAGTTCGCGCGTGATTATTCGGACGGCAGAAAGCATCTTCGACACCCTCGTGGACCGCATCGTCGCGGGCCGGATGAAGCCCGGCGAGCCGCTGGCCGAACAGGCGCTGGCCGAGCAGTTCGGCGTGTCGCGCACCCCGGTGCGCGAGGCGCTGCACCGGCTCGAGCAGGCGAGCCTCGCCGAGCGCGGCGCGCGCCGCGCCTTCGTCGTGCGGCGGATGAAGGTCAGCGACCTTGCCGAGCTCTTCGAGGCGGTAGGCGAGGTGGAAAGCGTGCTGGCGGCGCTCGCGGCGCACCGGATGACCGAGATCGAGCGGCGGCACATGCTGGCGATCCTCGAGGAGGGCCGGTCCTGCGGCGACGATGCCGAGCGCTACGGCACGATCAACGCCCGCTTCCACGCCACGCTCAAGACCGGCGCGCGCAATGCCGCGCTGGCGGCGGTGCTGGACGAGCTGAACCTGCGCACGCAGGCGTGGCGGGCGGCGAATTTCCACGTCGACACCTCGCGCCTGTCGACCTCGCGCGCCGAGCATGACGCCATCGCGCAGGCGATCATGGCGCAGGATGCCGAGGCGGTGCGCGGGCTGATGCGCGGCCACGTGGCGGCCTCCTACATCGTGCTGGCCGACATCCTCTCGCGCCGCGAGCCCTGAGCCGCGCGCCCGAACGGGCTGGCCTTCCGCTGCGGGAGGTGGCAGTCTCCGCGCGCCAGACATCCGATTTCGCATAGGGATTTTACCATGTATTCCAGACAGCTGGCCGCCGCCGCGGCGCTCTGCCTCGCCGCCGTGAGCCTTGCCTCGCCCGCCTTCGCCCATGCCGGCGAAGCCGCCGCGGGCGGCTTCGTCACCGGCTTCCTGCACCCGATCCTCGGCTGGGACCACGTGATCGCCATGGTGGCGGTCGGGCTCTGGGGCGCCTTCCTCGGGCAGCCGGCGGTCTGGCTGCTGCCGGTCACCTTCCCGCTGGTCATGGCGCTCGGAGGGGCGCTCGGCGCGGCGGGCGTGCCGCTGCCGGGGATCGAGACCGGCATCGCCGCCTCGGGGCTGGTGATCGGCCTCGCGGTGCTCTTCGCCGCGCGCCCGCCGCTGCCGGTGGCGGCGGTCATCGTCGCGGTCTTCGCGGTGTTCCACGGCCACGCCCATGGCACCGAGATGCCGGGCGCGGTCAGCCCGCTGGCCTATGCCGGAGGCTTCGTGATCGGCACCGGGCTCCTGCACCTCTGCGGCATCGCCTTCGGCATGCTGACCCGGTCGCGCGCCGGGGCCATCGCCGTGCGCGGCGCGGGCGGGGTGATCGCGGCGCTGGGCGCGGGCTTCCTGACCGGCGCGATCTGACCATGCGGCGCCTCGCCCTTGCCGCACCGCTTGCGCTGATGCCGCGGGCGGCGCTGGCGCATGACGCCTTCGGCGACCTCGGGCCCTTCTACGCGGGGCTGCTGCACCCGGTCATGGCCCCGGCGCAGACGCTGCTGCTGACGGCGGTGGCGGTGCTGCTGGCGCGCCAGCCGCTCGGCGCGGTGCGCCTCGCCTACCCGGCGCTGGTGCTGGCGGGGGCGGCGGCGATCCTCCTGCACGGACTCCGGCCCGAGCTCGCGCCGCCGCTGCGCGTCACGGCGCTGGCCGCGCTCGGGCTCGGGGCGCTGGCGCTCTGGGGGAGGGCGCTGCCGCGCGCCCTGCTGGCGGGGCTCGCCATGGCGGGCGGGGCGCTGGCGGCGCTGGCGGGCGACGCCGCGGTGCTGACGCGCGAGGGCCTGCCCGGGGCACTCGGCGCGGGGCTCGGCATCGCCGCCTTCGTGCTGCTGGCATGGGGGCTGGTCGATCTCGTGCAGGCGCGGCTCGGCCGCGTCGCCGGGGCGGTCGCGGCCTCGTGGCTCATCGCCGTCGGGGCGATGGCCGTGGTGCTGCCGGGCTGAGCGTCGGGTACGGGGTCAGGCGCTGCCGAGCGTCGCGGCGCTCTGCAGCGCGGTGCGCAGGCCCGCCGGGTTGATCGGTTTGAGGCAGCAGCCCGCCTGCGGGTACTTGGCGTGGATCTCGTCGTCGTAGACATGGCCCGACTGGAACACCAGCCCGACCCCCATCTCGCGCAGCCGGTCGGCGAGCGGGAAGACCTCGCCATCCTTCAGCCGCACGTCGAGCAGCGCGATGTCCGGCCGCTCCGAGCCGAGCGCGGCAAAGGCCTCGCGCAGCCCGGGGAAGGGGCCGATCACCTCGTAACCGAACTCCTCGACGAGCATCTGCAGGTCCATCGCGACGATCACCTCGTCCTCGCAGATCATCACACGCCCCCGGGCCGGGGTCTTCTCACTGCTCGTCAGGGACATAGCGCAGCACCATCCTTCTTTCGTAGTCGCCGAAGCCGACGGAAACCGTGCCGCCAAGCTGGACGGCAGAGAGCTGGACCAGAGTCGATCCGAATCCTGCCTCACCGTCGTCGGGGTCAACCCGGGCATCGTGGATTTCGTTCCACACGAGTTCGACAAACTCGCCATCGCGTTTCCAGCCCACCTCGAGCCGGCCGGGACTGTGCCCCAGCACGCCGTACTTGGCGGCATTGGTGGACCATTCGTGCAGCAGCAGCGACAGCGAGGTCAGCTCGTGCGTCGCCACCGGCACCTCGGGGCCGCCGGGCAGCAGCGGCGCATCGCCCCGGTAGGGCTCCAGCGAGGCGCGGATCGCGTCCTCGAGCCCGAACTTGCGCCCGCGCGGGGTCTTCTGCGTCAGGTCGTGCGAGCGCGCCAGCGCGTTGATCCGCGACTGCACCCCGTTCACGAGGTCGGGGACGGAGTCGGCCTTGCGCCCGGCCATCCGCACCATGCTCGAGATGATCGAGAACATGTTCTTCACCCGGTGGTTCATCTCGCGCAGCATCATCTCGCGCACGTCCTTGGCGTCCTGCTCCTCGGTCACGTCGAAGAGCACGCCCAGCACCCGCTCGGCCCGCGGCGTGGCGATGCGCCGGCCGACGAACTGGATCGAGCGCGCGTGCGCGGTGGTGCCGCCGAGACGCGCCACCACGTCGATCGGCGCGCCCTCCTCGAGCGCCTCGTCGAGCGCGTGGCGCACCGCGGCGCGGCTCTCCTCCTCGACGGACTGCAGCAGCCGCTCCAGCGGCAGCCGGTGGTCGTCGAAGCCGAGCAGTGCGCAGCCGCTGTCGTCGAGCGTCACCGTGCCGCCGCGCGGATCGCACTCCCAGACCGCCAGCCCCGAGACGTCGAGCGCCAGCCGCAGCCGCTCGCCCTCGTGCTTGAGCGCCGCCTCGAGCCGCAGCGCGTCGGTCACCTCGGTGAACACCAGCGTCGCGCCGTTCAGGTCGCCGTCGCGGCTGCGATAGGGGGTGATGACCAGCGACCAGGTGCGGTCCTCGGCGCGGTCGCTGACCCGCATGTGGCGCAGCTCGCCGTTGCGCATCACCTCGCCGATCGCCTGCAGCACCTCCTCGTTGCGGCGCAGCGAGCTGGTCACCTCGGCCAGCGGGCGGCCGCGGTCGGTGCCGCGGAACGGGTAGATCGACTGGATCGCGTCGGTGAAGTTGCGGATCGCCATCTTGGAGTCGACCACCACCAGCGGCAGCGCGGTCGAGGCGAAGAAGTTGGTCAGATCGGCATTGGCCACCGATAGCTCATCGACCTTGCTCTTGAGCTCGTCGTTGACCGTCGAGAGTTCCTCGTTGGTCGACTGCAGCTCCTCGTTCATCGACATCATTTCCTCGTTCGAGCTCTTCAGCTCCTCGTTCGCGGTCTCCAGCTCCTCCACCGTGGTGTGCAGTCGGGCGCGGGTGTCGCGCAGCTCGTGCTCGAGGCTCTGCACGTGGCTGTCGGTGGGGTCGAGTTCCTCGAACCCGTCATCCTCGCGCGGCGCGAAACGGTCGCGCTCGCGGAAGACCAGCAGGATGCTGCCATCCTCGAGCGGGTCGGCGATGAGGTCGAAGGCCTGCGTGCCGAACTCGGACTGCGCCGACAGATCGCGCGAGATCGTCCGGCTCTTGCTGCGCGCCACCTGCCGCAGGATCGCCGACAGCGCCTCGCGCACGCCGGAGCGGGCCAGCGAGGGCGCGAAATTGTCGTTCTCGGGGCCGGGCGTCACCTCGAGGTATTTCCCCAGCCGCCCGGTCGCGCGCAGGATCTCGCCGCGCGGCGTCACCCGCAGGGTGGGCGGCGCGTAGACCGCGAGGATGCGCTCGGCCGCGTCGCTCTCCTGCCAGTCGAGCCGGGCCGGGGGCTCGGCATCCTCGGCGGCGTGGCGGCGGCCCTGCGGCACGCCGCGCTGCGCCGCGCGCAGGTGCAGCGGATACTCGGGCCGGCCGTTGTTGCGCCGGAAGATGCGCGCGCCCTGGTCGAGCGGCTTGAACACGTGATCGTGCCGGCCCACCGTCTCGGACGGGCCGAGGAACAGCGTCGCCCCGGGCTTCAGCGCGTAGTGGAAGATCGGCAGCGCCGTCGCCTGCAGCTGGTCGCCGAAGTAGATCAGCAGGTTCCGGCAGGAGATCAGGTCGATGTTCGAGAACGGCGGGTCGCGCACGATCGAATGCACCGAGAAGCGGATCATGTCGCGGATCCGCGCCGAGACGCGGAACCGCCCGTCGAGCGCGATGGTATAGAGGTCGCGCATCTCCTCGGGCACGTCGGCCAGCGCCGACTGCGGATAGGTCGCCTCGCGCGCGATGCGCAGCATCTGCTCGTCGATGTCGGTGGCAAAGATCTGGATCTTCGCCGACCGCTTCTGCTTCTGCGCCTCGTCGGCGAAGATCATGGCGATGGTATAGGCTTCCTCGCCGCTCGAGCAGCCGGGGATCCAGACGCGGATCTCGTCCTCGTTGCCGGCGTTGCGGATCAGTGGCACCACCGCGAGCTCGCGCAGCCGCTCGAAATGCTCGGGGTCGCGGAAGAAGCGGGTGACGTTGATCAGCAGCTCGCGGAAGAGGATCTCGCATTCGCGCGGGTCCGAGCGCACGCGCTTGAGGTAGGCCCCGGCGTCGGCAAGGTCGAGCACCTGGATGCGGCGCTGCACCCGGCGGATCAGCGTCGACTTCTTGTAGCCCGAGAAGTCGTGCCCGACGAAGTTGCGCACCACGCCGCAGATGTCCTCGAGATGCGCCTCGACGGTATTCGCCAGCTGCCGGTCGGCGGTCCCCTCGAAGGTCGGGGCATAGAACTGCTCGATCGCCTCGACGATCTCGCCCGGGCGGCGGACGAAATCCACCAGCCCGGTGTTCTGCGCCGAGGTCGGCATGCCGTCGTATTTCGCCGTGCCGGGCTCCTGCACGAGGCAGAGCCCGCCATGCTCCTTGATCGCCCGCAGCCCGGCGCTGCCGTCCGCCCCGGTGCCCGACAGGATCACGCAGGCGGCAAAGCGGCCCTGGTCGAGCGCGAGGCTCTCGAAGAAATCGTCGATCGGCCGCCGCAGCCCGCGCGGCTGCGCGAACTCGGTAAGGTTCAGCACGCCCCGGGTGACCGAAAGCCCGTGGCCCGGCGGGATGATGTAGACATTGCCCGCCGCGATCTTCTCGCCGCCCGAGGCCTGGCGCACGCGCAGCTCGGTATGGCGCGCCAGCAGCTCGGCCAGCAGGCTCTCGTGGTTCGGGTCGAGGTGCTGGATCACCACGTAGGCAAGATTGCTCGAGGGCCGTGCCTCCGCCAGCATCTCGCGGATCGCCTCGAGCCCGCCGGCCGAAGCGCCGACGCCGACGATGCACAACCGTTCCATGTCACCTTCCGTGGCCCCGGCCTGCTGCCTGTCCTTGTTCGTCATGCGTGTTCCGTGGTCCTTGCCCGATGGCGCGTTGTCAGGAGGTGTCTTCGTCGAGCGACAGCCGCGCGAGGATCGCGACCGAATCCGCGATCAGCTGCGCCGAGCCCACCATGGCGAGCCCGAATTCCCGGCCGATCTGCTCGACGTCGCTGAGCGCGCGGGTCAGCGTCTCGTCGTTGGCCGGTAGGCCGGAGCGGCGCAGCGCCGAGGTCATGTCGAACTGCGAGGCGAGGATGAAGCGCGCCCGCCCGCTCCGGTCGCGAAGCCGGGTCATGAAGACGAAGTTGAGAAATCTGCTGCCGTCCCTGCGGTAGTTGATGATCGGGAAGCGACCGCTTTCGGGCGCGGTGCCATGCACGAAGTCGTGCAGCGGGCGGCGCGTCTGCTCGGTGGTGGCCTCTCCCTGCAGAAAGCGGCAGTTCCGCCCCAGCGCCTCGTCCGGGGAATAGCCGGTCAGCGTGCAGAAGGCACCGTTCACCAAGATGAGCGGGGCGTCGCCCTCGGTCCGTGACACCGCGAGCGCGATGCCGGATCTTTCGATGTAGTCGCCGAGCTGTCTGGGAAGGCTGTCCTGCGGGGTCATCTCGGCGGTGTCGTTGCATGCGGGGGCGTGAAATGCGTCCCCCGGGAAGAGGACGCTTCACAGAACATGCGGCGGCAAGTCGCCAAGGCAAGGCATCGGCGGCAAATCATCTCGCGCGGGCGCGCCCTTGCCCTACCACCGCGCCTCGGCCTGCATGGCGACGGGCCCGCCCTCGGCGGCGGTCCAGAGGTGCAGGACCTCTCCCTCGTCGCGGGCATTGAGAGAGAAGCCCAGCGTGTCGAAGATCGGCGAGAGGCTGCGGAACTCGAACCGCGCCGGGGCCGCGCCGCGCAGGTCGGCCGCCATCTGGGCCAGCAGCGTCGCCTGCAGTGGCCCGTGCACGATCAGCCCGGGATAGCCCTCGGTACCGGTCACGTAGGGCG
>NZ_CP123385.1:300000-597500 GCF_040409955.1 Salipiger sp. H15 | reverse complement strand
AAGCCGGCCCCTAAGGCGAGGCCGAAAGGCGTAGTCGATGGGAACCAGGTCAATATTCCTGGGCCATGTGGTGGTGACGGATCGCAGGGGTAGTTCTTCCTTATCGGATTGGAAGGGCTGCTGAGCGGTTCCTGGAAATAGCCCCACTTTTAGACCGTACCCTAAACCGACACAGGTGGACTGGTAGAGAATACCAAGGCGCTTGAGAGAACGATGTTGAAGGAACTCGGCAAAATACCTCCGTAAGTTCGCGAGAAGGAGGCCCAGTTTCAACGCAAGTTTTGGCTGGGGGCACAAACCAGGGGTGGCGACTGTTTACTAAAAACACAGGGCTCTGCGAAGTCGCAAGACGACGTATAGGGTCTGACGCCTGCCCGGTGCCTGAAGGTTAAAAGGAGGGGTGAGAGCTCTGAATTGAAGCCCAGGTAAACGGCGGCCGTAACTATAACGGTCCTAAGGTAGCGAAATTCCTTGTCGGGTAAGTTCCGACCTGCACGAATGGCGTAACGACTCCCCCGCTGTCTCCAACATCGACTCAGCGAAATTGAATTGCCTGTCAAGATGCAGGCTTCCCGCGGTTAGACGGAAAGACCCCGTGCACCTTTACTACAGCTTCACACTGGCATCAGGCCATGCATGTGCAGGATAGGTGGTAGGCTTCGAAGCAGGAACGCCAGTTTCTGTGGAGCCTCCCTTGAGATACCACCCTTGCATTGCTTGATGTCTAACCGCGGACCGTTATCCGGTTCCGGGACCCTGTGTGGCGGGTAGTTTGACTGGGGCGGTCGCCTCCTAAAGCGTAACGGAGGCGCGCGAAGGTTGGCTCAGAGCGGTCGGAAATCGCTCGTTGAGTGCAATGGCAGAAGCCAGCCTGACTGCAAGACTGACAAGTCGAGCAGAGTCGAAAGACGGCCATAGTGATCCGGTGGTCCCAAGTGGGAGGGCCATCGCTCAACGGATAAAAGGTACGCCGGGGATAACAGGCTGATACTGCCCAAGAGTCCATATCGACGGCAGTGTTTGGCACCTCGATGTCGGCTCATCTCATCCTGGGGCTGGAGCAGGTCCCAAGGGTATGGCTGTTCGCCATTTAAAGAGGTACGTGAGCTGGGTTTAGAACGTCGTGAGACAGTTCGGTCCCTATCTGCCGTGGGTGTAGGATACTTGAGAGGAGTTGCCCCTAGTACGAGAGGACCGGGGTGAACGATCCACTGGTGGACCAGTTGTCGTGCCAACGGCAGTGCTGGGTAGCTATGATCGGACAGGATAACCGCTGAAGGCATCTAAGCGGGAAGCCCCCCTCAAAACAAGGTATCCCTGAGGGCCGTGGAAGACCACCACGTCGATAGGCCGGAGGTGTAAGTGCAGCAATGCATTCAGCTGACCGGTACTAATGGCCCGATAGGCTTGATCCGATCCAGGAACAGCAAGGCTGTTCCGATCAGACAAAAGCATACAACCCCTACACATACTTGACTTGGAAATCGCTGCATCCAGCACGTGAGACGTGTCGGCCCGCAACCTGCTTCGCAGGTCGCGTCCGCCGACCAGACCCACTTGCTGCCTGCAGCAAGTGGGTCTTTCTCGGTTTGGTGGTCATAGCGCAAGCAAAACACCCGGCTCCATTCCGAACCCGGCCGTTAAGTGCTGCCGCGCCAATGGTACTGCGTCTCAAGACGTGGGAGAGTAGGTCACCGCCAAACCTAGCAAGACCCACAAAAACCGTATCTCTCAAAACGATCTCCCCTGTCGCGGGATGGAGCAGCCCGGTAGCTCGTCAGGCTCATAACCTGAAGGTCGCAGGTTCAAATCCTGCTCCCGCAACCATAAACTCTACAAGTTGATCAGCCTCCTCTCGCAGGAGGCTTTTTGCTTTCGCAGATCGCGCTCATCCACCACCGACAGTTCCAGGATGTCGATCAGCGCGCCCTGCAGGTCCACGCGCGTGACCGCAACCCGGAAAAGTCCGCAGTTCGAAGTTAGCCTGTTCTCCAAACGAGCAGACAGACGATGCGGAAAAGCCGTTTCAGCGAAGAGCAGATCATCGGCATCCTGAAGGAGCGCCAAGCCGGGATAGGTGCCATGGAACTCTGCCGGAAGCACGGCATAAGCGATGGCACATTCTACAAGTGGCGCTCGAAGTATGGGGGCATGGAAGTGTCCGAGGCCAAGCGGCTAAAAGCGCTCGAGGTTGAGAACGCGAAGCTGAAGAGTTGGAGGGATCAGCAAAGGCCCCAGTGGGGCGTTTGCCCCGAACAACGCTGGCGGAGCAGATGCTTGATGTCGCCACGCTCAAGGAGAAGAGGCTGGGAATGGAGGCGGGTGAACGTCTCCGGTGCAAGAGAACCTGCCGACCCTTCTGAAGCCCGGTGCAAGGCGACGCGCTGTGGACTGGGCCATGACCGAGAAGAACTACAACCAGCGCCGGGCCTGTGCCTTGGCCGGGATCGATCCGCGTGTCTACAGACGACGATCAACCAGACCTGCGGACACCGAGCTGCGAGAGAGGCTGAAGGAGCTGTCCAGCGAACCACGGCGCTTCGGCTATCGGAGGCTGCACCTGCTTCTTGGCCGCGAAGGCTGGAAGGTGAACTGGAAGAAGCTCTACCGGATCTACCGAGAAGAAGGCTTAACAGTCCGTAAACGGGGCGGTCGCAAGCGGGCCCTGGGCACCAGGGCACCCATGACGATCCCGCAGGGGCCGAACCAGCGCTGGTCGCTGGACGTCGTGCCAGACAGCCTGTCCGATGGTCGCCGCTTCCGGGTGCTCTGCGTCATCGACGACTTCAGCCGGGAATGCCTGGCCTGTGTGATCGATACATCGCTGCCTGGTCAGAGAGGAGCGCGGGACCTCGACAACATCGCCCGGGTCCGCGGCTATCCCTGCATGGTGGTCAGTGAGCGAGCCCTGTCCACCATTGGTCCGAGGACAATTGCGAGCGGAACGGAGCTGACATCGAACGCCATCCTGAAATGGCAGGAGGAGCGATACATCGAGTGGCACTATATCGCACCCGGCAAACCGATGCAGAACGGCTTCGTGGAAAGCTTCAATGGCCGTCTGAGGGACGCGTGCCTGAATGAGCACCTGTTCGCCAACCTGCGCCACGCAAGGGAGCTGATCTCGGCCTGGCGCGATGACTACAACCATCACCACCCACACACGAGCCTCGACGGGCTCACCCCGTGGGAGTATCACCAACGGTCAGTAGAGGCCCAAACCATGAACATAGCGAACCAATAGCCGCGGACCCCAAGGGGAGTAGGTCACCGCCGAGGTGCCTCGCGAGGCAAACCGAATGGTCGCGTGCCGGTTGGACAGCCTGCGTGGGCGAGGCAGCACGTTCTTTGGACGCTCCAGTTCCCGGCATGGCTAAGAGATCAAAACAGCCCGATCATTCAACAGCTTCGCGGCCTCAACCTTGAACTCGCCGCTGAACTTCCGTCTCGCCATATCCACGCTCCAGTTCCGCGGTCACGACCCTCTCATCGTGTCCGGGGGACCGGCTGCACGCAAATGCGACACCGCAAATCCTGTCAGGTCTTCGCGCTATTGAACGCGGGTCCAGGTCTGGCCGCGGCAGACGCCCAAAACGCAGCCGTAGACCTTCAGCTGGTCACCCGAGAGTTCCATCCTGGACTTGTAGGTCTTGTCGCGATCGGGTGCCCAGATGCGGCCCGCGTCATATTTCCCCTCGCCTTCCGGCTGCATGTCCCAGACGATCTGGCGGCCGAGATTGGAGGAGGGGATCGCCGTGCCGCCCGCGTCGAAGGCGTGGCTCAGCGTCCCGCAGATCCTGCTGCCGCAGGGCGCCATGGTCACGACGCCGAAATGTCCGTCGTCGCCGGGTTGGGTCTGCCAGTTTCCGAGAACCGGATCGGCGGCGAGCGCGGGAGCCGCGGTGAGGGCCAGCACGCAGGCGAGGGGAGCGAGGCGTTTCATCATCATCGGTTCCTCCGGAGAAGGGTGGTCGCGCTCAGTCTTCGGAGGCAACGAAGAGGTCGGTCAGGAGCGGCTCGGCGGGATCGACGGCGTAGCCCGAGAAATCCTCGACGCCCTGCTCGCGCAGCACGGCCTCGTCGATGAAGAAGTTGCCGGTGCAGCTCTGCGCGGGGCGGGTCAGGATCGCATGGGCGGCGTCGGCGACGATCCGCGGCGTGCGGCAGTTCTTCGGCTGCACCGTGCCGCCGAGCATGGCGAGCGCCGCGGTGTCGATCACCGTGCGGGGCCAGAGCGCGTTGGCGGCGATGCCGAGCGGGCGGAACTCCTCGGTCCAGCCGAGCACGCAGAGGCTCATTCCCATCTTCGAGATCGTGTAGGCCACATGCGGCCCGTACCACGCCGGGTCGAGCGAGGGCGGCGGCGAGAGCGTCAGCACATGCGGGTTCGCCGCCCGCTTCAGCGCGGGCAGGCAGGCGCGGGTGACCGCGAAGGTGCCGCGCATGTTGACCTGCATCATCAGGTCGAAACGCTTCATCTCGGTCTCCGGCGTGGGCGTCAGAGAGATGGCGCTGGCGTTGTTGACCACGATGTCGATGCCGCCGAAATGCGCCTCGGCCTTGCGCACCGCCTCCTCGACCGCGGCATCGTCGCGGATGTCGAGCATAAGGGGCAGGGCGCGGCCGCCCTGCGCCTCGACCTCGGCCGCGGCGTCCTCGATGGTGCCGGGAAGCCGGGGATGGGGTGTAACGGTCTTTGCCGCCAGCACCACGTTGGCGCCGTCCTGCGCGGCCCGCAGCGCGATGGCCCGCCCGATGCCGCGGCTGCCGCCGCTGATGAAGAGTGTCTTGCCGCCCAGATCGTCCATTCCGTTCGCTCCTTTCCTGTCCCGTGTCCGGCTCAGAACGCCGCCTCGTCTAGTGCCATGACGGTCTCGCCGCCGGACATGACCTGCGAGAGCAGCGCGCCGGTCTGCGGCAGCATCTTCTCCATGAAGAACCGCGCCGTCACCTGCTTGGCGGCGTAGAAGCCGTCGGCATCGCCTGTCTCGCGGGATTTCTCCATCGCGGTCTCGGCCATGCGCGCCCAGAGATAGCCGAGGGCCGTCAGGCCGAAGAGGCGCATGTAGTCGGTCGCCGCCGCACCCGCCTCGTCAGGGTTTGCAAGGCCGCGCCGGGCGACGGTGGCCGTGGCCGTCTGCAGCCGGCCGAAGGCCTTGGCGAGCGGGCCGACGTAGGGCGCCATCTCGGGCGTCCCGGCGCGCGCCTCGATATACTCCGCTACCGGGTGGAAGAACCGGCGCAGGTAGCGGCCGCCATTGGCGCCGAGCTTGCGGCCCACGAGGTCGAGCGCCTGGATGCCGTTCGTGCCCTCGTAGATCTGCGTGATGCGTGCGTCGCGGACGAATTGCTCCATGCCGTGTTCGCGGATGTAGCCGTGCCCGCCCAGCACCTGCATCCCGAGGTTGGCATTCTCGAAGCCAAGATCGGTGAAGAGCGCCTTTACGATCGGGGTCATCAGCGCGACGAAATCCTCCGAGGCCTGGCGCACCTCCGGCTCGGGGTGGTGGGTCTGCCTGTCGAGCTCCCGCGCCACCCAGACCGCCATCGCCCGGCAGCCCTCGGTCGCGGCGCGCTGGAGAAGCAGCATGCGGCGCACGTCGGGATGCACGATGATCGGGTCGGCGGGCTTGTCGGGCGCCTTGGTCCCGGTCAGCGATCGGCCCTGCAGCCGCTCGCGGGCATAGGCGACCGAGCCCTGGTAGGCCGCCTCGGCAAGGCCCAGCCCCTGACCGCCGACCGCGAGGCGCTCGTTGTTCATCATGGTGAACATCGCCTGCAGACCCTTGTGCGGCGCGCCGACGAGCCAGCCCTGCGCCTCGTCGAAGTTCATCACGCAGGTCGACGAGGCTTTGATCCCCATCTTGTGCTCGATGCTCGAGCATAGCACGCCGTTGCGCTCGCCCGGGGTGCCCTCGGCGGTGGGCAGGAACTTCGGCACGACGAAGAGGCTGATCCCGCGCGAGCCCTTGGGCGCGTCCGGAAGCCGCGCCAGCACGAGGTGGATGATGTTCTCGGTCAGGTCATGCTCGCCGGCGGAGATGAAGATCTTGGTGCCGGTGATGCGGTAGCTGCCATCCTCCTGCGGCACGGCCCTGGTGCGCAGCAGGCCGAGGTCGGTGCCGCAATGCGGCTCGGTCAGGCACATGGTGCCCGACCAGGTGCCGTCGACGAGCCTCGGCAGGTAGGCCTGCTTCAGCTCCTCCGATCCGTGGCTGTGCAGCGCGAGGTAGGCGCCGTGCGACAGGCCCGGGTACATGCCGAAGGAGAGGTTCGCCGAGCAGATCATCTCGGTCACCAGCACGTCGGCGGCGGCGGGCAGGCCCTGACCGCCATAGGCCGGATCACAGGTGATCGCCGTCCAGCCGCCCTCGCGGAACTGGCGGTAGGCCTCGGGGAAGCCGGCGGGGGTGCGGACGACGCCGTTCTCGAGCCGGCAGCCTTCCTCGTCGCCGGAGCGGTTGATCGGGTGCAGCACCTCGGCGCAGATCTTGCCGGCCTCTTCGAGGATCGGGTCGATGAGATCCGCGGTGAACTCCTCGAACCCCGGCAGCTCCGCGAGGTCGTCGCAGCCCAGCAGTTCGTGGTAGACAAAGCGCATGTCGCGCAGGGGGGGCGTGTACTTGGCCATCGTCGTGATGTCCCTCTGTCTGAGGCCCAGGGCCGGGGTTCAGTTGCGCAGCGGCTTGCCGGTCATCAGCATGGTCTCGATGCGGTCGAGCGTGCCGGGCCGTTTGACCAGCGTGAAGAAGCGGTCGCGTTCTAGTTTCAGCAGGTCCGTCTCGGTGAGCGTGTCGAGCGGATCGGTGTCTCCGCCCGACAGCACCTCGGCCAGCGCGCCCGAGACGACCTCGTCATAGGGGGTGGCCTTGCCCATCTTGCGGAACTGCTGCACCGCCATCTCCATGGCGACGAGGCCCGATGGCCCGGGCAGGGTGTAGTCGCGCGTCTCGGGCCGAACGTAGCCCTCGACCATGGCCAGCGCGCGGGCCTTGGCATCGGCCAGCAGCCGGGCGCGGTTCATGGTGATGCCGTCCTCGGGGCGCAGGAACAGCAGCTCCTTGGCCTCGGCCGCCGATTTCGCCACCGTCGCGGTGCTGAGGATCTCGAAGACCTTCGAGGGCACCGGCATCGGCCCCTTGGGCAGGCGTCCGAACTTCTGCCAGCGGTGCAGCATCTCGGTGCAGCCGCCCCAGCCGGGGATCAGCCCGACGCCGACCTCGACAAGGCCGATGTAGCTCTCGGCATGGGCCTGCACCGCATCGCAGTGCAGCAGCACCTCGCAGCCGCCGCCGAGCGCCATGCCCGAGGGCGCGCCGACGACGGGGAAGGGGGCCCGGCGCATGTCCTGGAAGGTCTGCTGGCCCAGCCCCACCAGCGCCTCGACCTGATCCCATGCCGCAATATTGGCGGCGAAGAAGGCGAGGCCGAGGTTGGCGCCGACCGAGAAATTCGTGCCCTCGTTGTGGATCACCAGCGCCTTGTACTTCGCCTCGACCAGCTTCAGCGTCTTGGCCAGCAGCGCGAGGATCTGGTCGTCCATCGAGTTCATCTTGGAGGTGAACTCGAAGCAGAGCACGCCGTCCCCGATATCCCAGACCGCGGCGGAGCCGTTCTTCAGCACCGGCTTCGCGCCGAGCTTGATGTCGGAGAGCAGCAGCACGCCCTCGGGGCGGGTGACCGGGTGGTAGGCGCCGTCGAGGCCCAGCTGCTCGAGCCGGCCCGCCTCGACGCGGTAGAAGCTGCGGCCGCGCGCCAGTTCGAGGATCGGCGGCACCGTCTGGCCCTCGGCCTCGAGCCGCTTGGCCAGCCAGTCGGGGCCGATCCTGTCCATCAGCGCGAAGGGGCCGTCCTTCCAGCCGTAGCCAAGGCACATGGCCTCGTCGATGTCGGCGATGCTGTCGGCCACCTCGCCGGCCAGTCCGGCGGCATAGCGCAGCGTCGCGCCCATCACCGCGGCGGCGTAGCGGCCCTCGGCGCTGTCATGCGCCATGAGCGCGCGCGGGCTGCGCCCGGCTTCCTCCATCGCCTCGGACCGGGGCTTGCGGGCGGGGGCGTAGGCGCCGGTGGCGAGGTCGATCGCCTCCTTCACCTTCTGCCCGCCGTCGCGGCCCATGCGGTAGAAGCCACCCTTGCCCTTCCGGCCGGTGTAGCCCTCGGCGATCATCTTCTGCACCACCGGCAGCGGCCGGTTCGCGGCATGGAAGGCGTCCTCTTGCGGCAGCGCGGCGGCAAGGCTGGCGTTCACATGCGGCATGAGGTCGAGCCCGACGAGGTCCAGCAGGCCAAAGACGCCGGTCTTGGGGATGCCGAAGGGCTTGCCGATCAGCGCGTCGGCCATCTCGACCGGGATGCCACGCTCGGCCGCTTCGACCACGGCGGTCTGCAGCCAGTAGATGCCGAGCCGGTTGCCGATGAAGCTCGGCGTGTCCTTCGCCCGCACCACCGTCTTGCCGAGCCGCCGGTCGGCGAACTCCGCGATGGTCTCGGCCGCCTCCGCGCGGGTCGCGGGGCCGGTCACCAGTTCCATCAGCCGCATGTAGCGGGGCGGGTTGAAGAAATGCGTGACGAGGAAGTCCTGCGCGAAGCTCTCCGGCAGCCCGCTCACCAGCGTCGCGAGCGGGATGGTCGAGGTGTTCGAGGACACGATGCTGCCCGGTTTGCGCACCGCGTCGATCCTGCGGTAGATCGCCTGCTTGATGTCGAGCCGTTCGATCACCGCCTCGATGATCCAGTCGGCCTCGGCGAGGCGCGAAAGGTCATCCTCGAGATTGCCGGTCTCGACGAGGCGCGTGGCCCTGGCGCCCATGAAGGGCGCGGGGTCGGCCTTCAGCATCTTCGCGACGGCCCCCTCGGCCAGCGCGTTCCGGTTCGCCGCGCCCTCGGGCACGATGTCGAACAGCAGCACCCTGGTGCCGGAGTTGGCGACATGGGCCGCGATCGCGGCGCCCATGACGCCGGCGCCGATGACGGCGACCGTCCCGATGCCGGCCATCATGCGGCCTCCAGGATGGTGGCGATGCCCTGACCGCCGCCGATGCATTGCGTCGCCAGCGCGTAGCGGCCGCCCTCGCGCTTCAGCAGGCTCGCCGCCTTGCCGACGATGCGCGCGCCGGTGGCGCCGAGCGGATGGCCGAGCGCGATCGCGCCGCCGTCGAGGTTGACCCGCGCCGGATCGAGGTCGAGATCGCGGATGCAGGCGATGGACTGGGACGCAAAGGCCTCGTTGAGCTCGATCACGTCGAGATCATGGGCGGAGATCTCGGCGCGTTGCAGTGCGGCGCGGGTGGCGGCGACCGGGCCGATCCCCATGACATCGGGCGCGCAACCCTTCACGGCGACGGATTTCACGTAGGCGAGGACCGGCAGCCCGTGCTTCTCGGCATGAGCCTCCGAGCAGATGAGCACCGCCGCGCAACCATCGGTCAGCGGCGACGAGGTTCCGGCGGTCACGACACCCTGCGCGTCAAAGGCGGGCTTGAGCTCGGCAAGGCCTTCGAGCGTCGTCTCGGGGCGCAGGCAGCCGTCGGTCTCGACCACGCCGTCGCGCCCGGTGATCGGCACGATCTCGTCGGCCAGCAGGCCCTTCTGCAGCGCCGCCGCGGCCTTTTCCTGCGAGCGGAGGGCGAACTCCTCCTGCTCGGCGCGGGTGATCTGCCAGCGCCGGGCGACGTTCTCGGCGGTCTCCCCCATGCCCATGTAGGCCTCGGGGTGAGCGCGGGCGAACTCGGGATGCGGCATCGGGTTGAAGCCCATCATCGGCACCCGGCTCATGTTCTCGACCCCGGCGCAGACGAAGGCCTCGCCGGCGCCCATCGCGATCGACCCGGCGGCGACATGCACAGAGGTCATCGACGAGCCGCAGAAGCGGTTGATCGTGGCGGCTCCGACCGACTGCGGCAGCCCGCTCATCAGACCGACGAGCCGGGCGAGGTTGAGCCCCTGTTCCCCCTCGGGGAAGGCGCAGCCGAGCAGCAGGTCCTCGACCGCCTCGGGATCGACGCCGGAGCGACCGACCAGAGCCTTGACCACCTGCGCGGCCAGATCGTCCGGCCGGACCCTGGCCAGCGCGCCCTTGCGGGCAAGGGTAAAGGGCGAGCGCACGTAGCCCGCGACAACGACACGTGTCATCGGTAACTCTCCGGAGTTGCGTGAGGATTATGGTGAGGCGGAACCCTGCGGGTTCCGGTGGCGATCAGGATTTCCGCGCCGTGGTCCGCGCGGCGGCCTTTTCGTGGCGCTCGAGGGCGTCCAGCGACATCTGCTCGATCTCGCGCAGCTCCCTGAGCGTCACGCGCAGCGTCTCGAACTGCTCGTCCAGCTCGCTGATCCGCTGGCGGACCTTGCCGAGCAGGGTGTCGATCTGCTCGCGCTGCGTCGGATCGGCATCGTAGAGATCGAGGTACTCGCTGATGTCCTTCAGCGTGAAGCCGAGCCGCTTGCCGCGCAGGATCAGGATCATCCGGGCGCGATCCCGCGCCGTGTAGATCCGGTTTGCACCGACCCGCTGCGGAAGCAGCAGCCCGCGTTCCTCGTAGAAGCGGATGGTGCGCGGGGTCACGCCAAGCTCGTTCGACAGTTCCGAGATTGAATAGAGCTTGTCCATTTGAGACCTGTCGCGGAGAGGGGGCCGGACGCTGTGCAGTCCGCAACCCACCATGGTTTGTAGCACCGAGATCATGACGAAGGACAGCGCTTTCCGGCCACGTGAGGACGCTTACGTAAGTCATGGTGCGCCCTCGTGTCCGGATGCCGGGTTTTCGCGCAGCTTCCGCTCGCCTTCCTGAAGCTCCTTCTTCGACAGCTTGCCGACCGGGGTCTTTGGCAGGCTCTCGCAGATCTGGATCTGCCGGGGCATCTCGATGGGCGAGATATAGTCCTTGAGGAATTCGTGCAGCGCCGCCTCGGGTGCGTCGAGCGGTTGCTTGAGGACCACGAAGGCCTTGGGCGCGCTGCCGCGGTAGTCGTCCGGGACGCCGATCACCACCGCCTCGGCCACCGCCGGATGCTGGTAGAGCGCCTCCTCGATGACCCGCGGATAGACGTTGTAGCCGCTGCACAGGATCATGTCCTTGATCCGGTCGACGATGAAATAGAACCCGTCCTCGTCGGCATAGCCGACGTCGCCGGTGCGCAGCGCGCCGTCGATGAAGCTGGCCGAGGTCTCCTCGGGGCGGTTCCAGTAGCCCTGCATGACCTGCGGGCCGCGCACGCAGAGCTCGCCCTTCTCGTGGGGGCCGCAGATCCGGCCCGGGTCGTTGAGGTCGCGGATCTCGACCCGGGTGCCGATCAGCGGCCTGCCGATGGACCCGTCGCGCGCACCGCCGTCGAACGGGTTGCAGCAGACGACCGGCGAGCTTTCGGAGAGGCCATAACCCTCGCAGAGATGGCAGCCGCTCAACGCCTCGAAGCGCCGGCGGACCTCGCCGGGCAAGGGGGCGCCGCCCGAGATGCAGCAGCGCAGCGAGGTGAGATCGGCCGAGCGCTTCTCGAGCGCATGGTTGATCGCGGTGTAGATCGTCGGCACGCCCGGAAACAGCGTAGGCCGCTGGCGCTCGATCACCTCGATCGTGCCCTCGACGTCGAAACGCGGCACCAGGATGATCTCGGCGGCGATGCGGACGCCGAGGTTCATCGCCACGGTCATCCCGAAGACGTGGAAAAGCGGCAGGACCGCGAGCACCCGCTCTTCGCCCATCCGAGGATCGGGGAGCCGGTCGAAGATCTGCTCGGCATTGGCGACGATATTGGCATGGGTCAGCATCGCGCCCTTGGAGAGCCCGGTCGTGCCGCCGGTGTATTGCAGCGTCGCGAGGTCGGTCTCGGGGTCGATCGCGGGCGGGGTCAGCGTGCCGGCGCGCCGGGTCAGGTGGCGGAACTGGATGTGCCGCTCGTCAGCGGGAATGCGGGCAAGGTCCCGGCGTTTCAGCAGCGGGAAGAGCAGCCCCTTGAGCGGCGGCAGCATCTCGGCCATCGGGCAGATGACCAGCCGTGTCAGCGCGCCGCGCCCCAGCTGCGCCAACACCTTGGGATAGATCGCGGCAAGGTCGGTGGTGACCATGAGCGAGATGCCCGAGTCCTCGACCTGGTGCTGCAGCTCTCGCGGTGCATAGAGCGGGTTGAAGTTCACCACCGTGCCGCCGGCCTTCAGCACGGCGAAGTAGCAGATCACGAAGGCGGGCATGTTCGGCAGGCAGAGCCCGACCCGGACGCCCCTGGTGACACCCTGCTCGGCAAACCCGGCCGCCGCGCGGTCGACCAGCGCGCCAAGCTCGCGGTAGCTGTAGCGGCGCCCGAGGAAGTGAATGGCCGGGCGGTCGCCATGAAGGCGCACGGCGTCATCGAGAAGCGCGGGGATGGCGCGGGCCTGGCCGCCGGTGCTCGCGGGGTCTCGGAGCGGCATCAGATCGGCAGTCGCGACGTCATTTGGACACATGAGCAGGGCTCCGGCAACAGGGCGTCTGGTCCGGCGCTCGGGGAGCGCGGACTGCGGGTGCCTGTCCCTGCAGCCGGGACAGGCCTCTTACTTGGGGGTGCGGCTGGTGCCGCCTGCGGCCCGCGCAGCGCCGGTGGGGGCGTGCGCGGGACCCGGCGGATCAGAACCGGTAGGTCAGGCTGGCACTCAGGATGTCGGCATGGCCTTCGTAGCTGCCCTTGAGCGTCCCGAAGGCGGTGGTTTCCTCGATGTCGGCCTCGTCGAAGAAGATATGCGTGTAGCCGACGTTGATCGTCCGGTCCGGCCCGAACTCGTAGCTGTAGCCCAGCGAGGCCCAGTAGCGGTCGGCATCGGGGATCCGCGCGGTCCGGTTGTCGTTCGGCACCGGGCTCTGGTCGTAGGCGACGCCGAAATGGATCGTGTGCTTGTCGCGCGGCTTGTAGTCCGCGCCGAGCGCGACGAACCAGGAGTCGTGCCAGTTCTCGTCGGTCACGCTGTCGGCCCGGCCGTCATCGAACTTCACCCGCAACTCGTCGAAGGTCGACCAGTTGGTCCAGGACACGTCGCCCATCACCGCCCATTGCGGATTGACCTCGTGGTAGGCGCCGATCGAGACGACGTCGGGCATCGTGACCTCGGCCTCGGCGTCGGAGCTCCGCAGCGCCGGGATCGCGGCGGCATAGGCATCGGGCACGCCGCTGATCTTGGCCTTGCCCTCGAGCGTGTAGGTCGCCTTGGAGCGGTAGCTCAGGCCGACGCGGGTCGTCGGCGCGATGTCGTAGAGCACGCCCAGCGTGTAGCCGTAGCCGTAGCCGTCGCCGGTCAGCTCCGACTTGCCATCGCCGAGGCCGAGCCCCGAGAGGTTGAGCGCGTTCGACAGCGTCGCATCGGCATGGCCGATCTGGATGCCGGCCCCCAGCGACAGCCGGTCGGTCGCCTGCCAGGCGATGCTCGGCGTGAGGACGAGGTTCTCGATCTCGCTCTCGATGGCGAAGTAGCGCCCCTTCCAGTCCTCGTCGTACTGGGTGGCAAGGCCGAAGGGCACGGTCAGCGACAGGCCGGCCTTGATGGTCGGGGTGAGGTCGATGAGGCCGTAGAAGGCCGGCACGAGCTTGTTCTCGCCCGCGTCGCCGCCGTCGCCGCCGGAATATTCCGAGCCGCCGATCCCGGCCTCGCCGGAAAAGCGGATCGTCGGGATCACGTAGTTCAGGTCGAGCTGTGCCGCCGTGCCGGGGATATGCGTCATCCCGGCAGGGTTGGAATAGACCGTGGAGAGATCCGTCGCCTTCGCCGTCGATCCGGAAAACGCAGAGCCCACGCCCTCGGAACTCATTTCACGCAACTGGAACCCGGCGGCCTGCGCCTTATCTGTCAAAGGCAGGAACGCCAATACCGCTCCTGCCGCCACAATAGCGGAATGCTTCACGCATCCAGACATTGATCGCTCCTCCCTAAAGACGATCGGATTTCTGAAGTCCGTGATTATTCGTACCGGGGCGTCACCAATGCGTCAACAGGTTTACGTAAACGTTATCCAAGGTAAACTTGCGGGCGGGGTTCTGGGAGTCGCCGGGCGCGCGGATTTGGGAGGTCGCGGCGCCGAACGGGCCTCCGCCGCGCGCGGCTCAGCGAGGACTGGCGGGAGGGGCAGGGGCTGAAGTCCCGACCCCTTTCCCCGGAAAAGGCGCGACGCCGGCGGGGGAGTCCCGCCGGCGTCTTCGGTCTTGGGTCGATCCGGCAGCTCAGCTGCGCGGCTTGCTGTTCTCCGGGTCGTAGAGCGGGGCGTAGCCGATCCCGGCGACCTCGACCTCGAAGGGCTCGTCGAAATAGGTCACCTGCAGCTTGCGCCCGATCTGGCAGTAGTCCCACGGCAGGTAGGCCAGCATGATGTTCTTGCCGATGCTGGGGCCGAAGGCCTGCGAGGTGGTGTAGGAGCGGCGGCCGAGCTCGTCGACCAGCACCTCGCCGGTCTCGGGGTCCATGACGGGCATGGTGTTGACCGGGTAGCGGGCGACGCCCTTGCTGTCGACGTTGTTGGTCATCACCAGCGTGCAGAGCATCGCGGGCTGGTGGTCGCGGGCGCGGTACTCGAGGTGCTTCTCCTTGCCGCGGAACTCGGCCTCCTTGACCTTCGGACGCGAGAGATCCGCCTCGTAAAGGTTGTACTGGGTGATGAGGTCGGCGTTCTGCAGGCGCAGCGACTTCTCGAGGCGGCGCGAGTTGGCGTAGGTCTCGACCCCCACCGCCATGACGCCGGTCGAGCGCAGAGCGTCCCAGACGGCAAGGCCGTCCTCGTAGGGCATGTGCAGCTCCCAGCCCTGCTCGCCGACGTAGGAGATGCGGAAGGCCGTGACGGTCCTGCCGGCGATCTCGATCGGCTTGATGGCGGCGAAGGGGAAGTTCTCGACGTCGAGCCCGGCCGGGTCCGCGACCACCTTCTTGAGGTTCTCGCGGGCATTCGGGCCCCAGATGCCGATGGTGGTGAACTTCTCGGTCACGTCGGTGATGGTGACGTCGAGCCCTTTGTCCATCGCGGTGCGCTTCATGTACTCGAGGTCGCGCGGCCCGGCATCGGCGCCATTCACCAGACGGCAGCGGTCCCCCATCCGGAAGACGGTGAAGTCCGCCCGCACGTTGCCCTCGTCGTCGAGCATGTGGGTGTAGATGCCCTTGCCGACCATGGTGTCGCCGCCGATCTTCGCGGCGCAGAGCCATTCCATCAGCGCCACGTGGTCCGGACCCTCGATGTCGGTCATGTGGAAGTGCGACAGGTTGATGAGGCCGCAGTCGGCGCTCATCTCGAGCTGCTCGGCGTTGGACACGCGCCAGAAGTGGCGGTTGTCCCACTCGTTCTCGCGCACCGGCACCTGATCGGCGTATTTCTCCAGCAGGTGTTCGTTGGCGGCATAGCCATGCGCCCGTTCCCAGCCGCCGAGTTCCATGAAGTAGCCGCCAAGCTCGACCTCGCGCTCGTAGAAGGGCGAGCGGCGGATGCCGCGGCCGTTGCCGAAGGGCTCGCGCGGGTGGACGGGCGGGTTGTAGATCTTGGCGGCGGTTTCCTCGCAGCGGCCCCAGATGAAGTCCTCGGTCAGCTGGAAGTCCTGGAAGCGCGAATAATCGATGCGGTTGTGGTCGATGTGGGTGCGCCCGTCGGTCATCCAGTCGGCGATGAGCTTGCCCATGCCGGGGCCGTCCTTGACCCAGATCGCCACGGCGTACCAGAGCCCGCGCAGCTTGCGGCTCTCGCCCATCGACGGGCCGCCGTCGGTGGTGGTCTGCAGCAGGCCGTTGAACGAGTGGCTTTCGTTGAAGCCGAGCTCGGCGAGGATCGGGGTCAGCTCCATCGCCCGCTCGAGCGGCTCGATCACGTCATCCAGCACGAGGTCGCGCATCGAGGGCGAGAGGCGCGACTGGTGCTTCTCGAGAATGTCGCGCGGATGCACCATCCGCACGTCCTTCTCGTAGTAGTAGCCCCATTCCATCTGCCCGCCCTCGGTGGTCGCGGGATCGCCGGTGTCGCGCATGTAGGCCGAGTTGCCCTGGTCGCGCAGCAGCGGACGGCCAATCTCGAGGCCGGTGCCGGCGAACTCGTCATAGGGTCCGAAGAAGGTCAGCGGGTGGTCGACCGGCATCACCGGCAGGTCCTCGCCCGCCATGGCGGCGATGAGGCGCCCCCAGAGACCGGCGCAGACCACCACGTGATCGGCCATGATCGTCCCGCGCGAGGTCTTCACACCCGTCACGCGGCCGTTCTCGGTGATCAACTCCAGCGCCGGGGTGTTGGCAAAGGCCTTGAGCTTGCCGGACTTCTCGGCCTGGTCCACGAGCTTGCCCGCGACGGTCTGCGAGCGCGGGACGACGAGGCCGGCGTCGGGATCCCACATCGCGCCCTGGATCTGGTCTTCCTCGAGCAGCGGGAACTTCTCCTTGGCCTCGGCGGCGGAGATCATCTTCACCCGGGTGCCGAAGGCGCGGCCGGAGTCGCAGCGGCGCTTCAGCTCTTCCATCCGCTGGTCGTCACCGACGCGCGCCACCTCGAGACCGCCGATGCGGCTGTAATGGCCCATCTTCTCGTAGAAATCGACCGAGTACATGGTCGTCCAGGTGCTCAGCAGATCGTGGCTGGTGCAATAGCAGAAATCCGAGGCGTGGCCGGTCGAGCCGATGTCGGTGGGGATGCCGGACTTGTCGATGCCGACGATATTGTCCCAGCCGCGCTCGATCAGGTGATGGGCGACCGAGGCGCCGACGATGCCGCCGAGACCGACGATGACGACATTCGCGCGTTCAGGAAAGGAAGACATGGGTGGAGTCCGCTTGTTCGAGGTGGGTACCGAAGTGATAGGGCGAGGCGCGGCGTGCTGATGGCGCCGAACCGGCATTCACCGCGCGAAAAACGACCGTCCTTCGCGCGGCGGGGGCGTCAGAGCTGGCGCTCAAGTTCCGGCAGGACCTCGAAAAGATCGCCGACAAGCCCGTAGTCCGCAACCTGGAAGATCGGCGCGTCCTCGTCGGTGTTGATCGCGACGATGATCTTGCTGTCCTTCATGCCCGCAAGGTGCTGGATCGCGCCGGAAATGCCGCAGGCGATGTAGAGATCCGGGGCGACGACCTTGCCGGTCTGGCCGACCTGCATGTCGTTCGGCGCGTAGCCCGCGTCGACCGCCGCGCGCGAGGCGCCGACGGCGGCACCGAGCTTGTCGGCGACCGGGTTCAGCACCTCGCGGAACTTCTCCTCCGAGCCGAGCGCGCGGCCGCCCGAGACGATGATCTTCGCCGCGCTCAGCTCGGGCCGGTCGCTCGACGAGAGCCGGTTCTCGAGGAAGCTGGAGAGGGCGCCACCCTCGGCCCCGGCCTCGACGGTGCGGATCGGCGCGGCGTTGTCTGCTGCGGCGACCGCTGCGAAACCGGCGGTGCGGACGGTGAGCACCTTCGTGGCCTCGGTCGACTGCACCACCTCGATGGCGTTGCCGGCGTAGATCGGGCGCTTGAACGTGTCGGGCGCGACGACCTCGGTGATCTCGGAGATCTGCATCACGTCGAGCAGCGCCGCAACGCGCGGCAGGACGTTCTTGCCGGTGGTGGTGGCGGGGGCGAGGATCGTGTCATAGGCGCCGGCAAGCGCGACGATCAATGCCGCGCTCGCCTCGGCCAGCCGGTGCTCGAGCGCGTCGCCCTCGGCCAGCAGCACGCTGCGCGCGCCGGTCAGCTTGGCGGCGGCCTCGGCGGCAGCACCGGCGCCCTTGCCGGCGATGAGGATGTCGACCTCGGGGCTGATCTGCAGCGCGGCACTCAGCGCCTTGGCAGTCTGCTCGGACAGGGTCGCGTTGTCGTGGTCCGCGAAAAGAAGAATGGCCATGCTATGCGCTCCCGTTCTCAGATGACGCCGGCTTCGGTCTTGAGCTTGTCGAGCAGCTCGCCGACGCTGCCGACCCTGACGCCCGCCGCCCGCGCCGCGGGCTCCTCGACGCGCAGCACCTTGAGGCGCGGTGTCGTCGAGACGCCGAAGTCCTCGGCGCTCTTCTGGTCGAGCGGTTTTTTCTTGGCCTTCATGATGTTGGGCAGCGAGGCATAGCGCGGCTCGTTGAGTCGCAGGTCGGCGGTGACGATGGCCGGCAGCGCGATCTCGATGGCCTGAAGCCCGCCGTCCACCTCGCGGGTGACCCTGGCGCGGCCCTCGCCGAGCTCGAGCGCCGAGGCGAAGGTGCCCTGGCTCCAGCCGAGCAGCGCAGCCAGCATCTGGCCGGTCTGGTTGCTGTCGTCGTCGATCGCCTGTTTGCCGAGGATGACAAGGCCGGGCTGTTCCTCGGCCACCACGGCCTTCAGCAGCTTGGCGACGGTCAGCGGCTCGACCGGACCCTCGGCGGTGATCAGCAGGGCACGGTCGGCGCCCATGGCGAGCGCGGTGCGCAGCACCTCCTGCGCCTGCGCCGGACCGACCGAGACCACCACGACCTCGTCCGCCTTGCCGGCCTCCTTGAGGCGGATCGCCTCCTCGACCGCGATCTCGTCGAACGGGTTCATCGACATCTTCACGTTGGCCAGATCGACGCCCGTGCCATCCGCCTTCACGCGGATCTTCACGTTGTGATCGACGACCCGCTTCACCGGGACCAGCACCTTCATGTCGCTTCCTCTCTGCCGTGGCCCGGCTTCCCCGGGCCCTCTCCGCCCGCGCAGGGGACGGATTTAAGGGACATTTCGGAGAACAGGGGCGACGCCGCGGGGGCCGCCTTCAAATGTTCGCCCGTTTCTTCCTGATCGGCGAAGACGTCGCGTTTCGGCCTTGCATGGGCGCGTTTGGCGAAGTCGGCGCAGATTTCGTAGCGCAGAGTATTGCGACGAAGCGCTGTCCAAGGACAGGACGTTTGCGACACGCGGGGGTGAGGGCTACGACGGCCCGCCACGAATTCCCCGCGCAGCCCGGAGTGCCCGCATGACCCTTCTCCCAGCTCTCCAGAAAGCCACCTCGCGCGCGGCCTCGTCCCGGGCCGTCCGGCGCGGGCCCGAGGATGCGCGGCTCTCGGTGGGGTTCATCCTCGCCAAGCGGTTCACGCTCTGCGCCTTTGCCAATTTCGTCGACGTGCTGCGGCTCGCGGCGGACGAGGGCGACCGAAGCCGCCCGATCCTCTGCAAGTGGACGGTGCTGTCGGAGACGATGGACGCGGTGCCCTCGAGCAGCGGCATCACGGTGCAACCCAAGGAGCGGCTCGGCGATCCGGCGCGGTTCGACTACATCGTCGTGGTCGGCGGGCTGATGGACGACATGCAGACGCTCGGCCCCGCCTACGTGAAATTCCTGCGGCAGGCGGCAGAGGCGGGCGTGCCGCTGGTCGGGGTCTGCACCGGGGCCTTCCTGCTGCACGAGGCCGGGCTCATGCAGGGCTACCGCTGCTGTGTCAGCTGGTTCCACCACGCCGATTTCCTAGAGCAGTTCGAGGGGCTGAACCCGGTGGCCGACCAGATCTTCGTGGTCGACGGCGACCGGCTCACCTGCTCGGGCGGGGCCAGCTCGGCGCATCTGGCGGCCTATCTCGTGGACAAGCACGTGGGGCGCGCGCAGGCCAGCAAGAGCCTGCACATCATGATCATCGACGACGCGCTGCAGGCCGAGAAGCCGCAGCCGGGGATCACCCTTGGCTTCAAGACCCGCGATCCGATCGTGCTGCGGGCGCTGCAGCTCATGCAGCAGACCGTCGACACGCCGCTGTCGGTCGAGGAGATCGCCCGGCGGATCGGCCACAGCAAGCGCCAGCTCGAGCGGCATTTCCGCAGCGCGCTCGACGTATCGCCGCAGGCGGCCTTCCTGAATATCCGCCTGTCGCTGGCGCATCACCTGGTCCTGACGGCGGACAAGTCGATCGCGCAGGTGGCGGTGGATTGCGGCTTCTGCGACTCCTCGCACCTCAGCCGGATGTTCCGCCGCCGCTTCGGCTGCACGCCGCAGGCGCTGCGGCAGGAGCGCGGGCTGACGCCCGACCCGGAGCCCGTGCCCTTCGCGTAACGTCGGAACGAAAAGCGCCGCGGAGTTTCCTCCGCGGCGCGATCCTTCGGGCGGACGGATGGCTCAGCGCGGCTCGCTCGCGAGCCCCCGCCAGATCGCCACGCACATCACCAGCAGCACGATGGTGAAGGGCAGGCCGGTCGAGATCACCATGGACTGCAGCGATTTGAGACCCCCGGCCGAGAGCAGCAGGACAACCGCGACGATGCCCTCGAAGACGCACCAGAACACCCGCTGCGGCACCGGCGCGTCGACCTTGCCGCCCGAGGTGATCGTGTCGATCACCAGCGAGCCCGAGTCCGACGAGGTCACGAAGAAGACGATCACCAGAATGATGCCGACAAACGAGGTGATCGCGGTCAGCGGCATCTTGTCGAGCATGGCGAAGAGCTGCAGCGGCAGTTCGGCCTCTTGCACGGCGGTATAGCCATCGCTCACCACCTGGGTGATCGCCGCGCCGCCGAAGACCGACATCCAGATCACGCAGACGAGGCTCGGGATCAGTAGCACGCTGATCAGGAACTCGCGCACGGTGCGGCCGCGGCTCACGCGGGCGATGAACATGCCGACGAAGGGCGACCAGCTGATCCACCACGCCCAGTAGAAGGCGGTCCAGCCCTGCATGAAGTTCACGTCCTCGCGGCCGACCGGGTTGGACAGGGCGGGCAGGTATTTCAGGTAGGCCAGCAGGTAGTCCCCGGCGCTGGTGACCAGCAGCAGCGTCGGCCCGGCGAAGAGCACGAAGAGCAGCAGCAGCAGGGCAAGGCCCATGTTGATCTCGGAAAGCAGCTTCACGCCCGCCTCGAGACCGCGGATCACCGAGAAGAGCGCAATCGCGGTGATCCCGATGATCAGCACGATCTGCGTCGTCTCGCCCACCGGCACGCCGAAGAGCTTGTGGAAACCCGCGTTGGCCTGCGCCGCGCCGAGGCCCAGCGAGGTGGCAAGCCCGAAGAGCGTGGCAAAGACCGCGAGGATGTCGATGATGTGCCCCGGCCAGCCCCAGACCCTCTCGCCGAAGATCGGGTAGAAGGCCGAGCGGATCGTCAGCGGCAGGCCCTTGTTGTAGCTGAAGAGCGCGAGGCTGAGCCCGACCACGGCATAGATCGCCCAGGGGTGCAGCCCCCAGTGGAAGATCGACGCCGCCATGCCGAGCCGGACCGCCTCGTCCTGGCTCAGCGCGGCGCCGAGCGGGGCCCAGTCGCTGCGCGTGCCGGCATCGCCGAGCGACGTGCCGCCGAGCGACGAGCCGAAATGGCTGAGCGGTTCGGAGACGCCGTAGAACATCAGCCCGATGCCCATGCCGGCGGCGAAGAGCATCGAGAACCAGCTGAGGTAGCCGAACTCCGGCACCGCGTCGCGCCCGCCGAGGCGGATCTTGCCGTGGGGGCTGACGATGAGCACGAGGCAGAGCAGCACGAAGACGTCCGCCGCGCCGAGGAACAGCCAGTCAAAGCCGGTGGTCACCTCGGTGAAGAGCGTGCTGAAGAGCGTGTCGGCAAGCTCGGGAAGGGCGAGGGTGAAGGCCACGAAGGCGATGATGGCAAGCGCCGAGATCGCGAAGACCGGGTTGTGCACGTCGAAATAGATCGGGCCGACCGAGCCCTCGATATTGTCGCGGCCGATGGTGTAGTCGGTCTGGATCACGCTCTCCGCGGGGGGCGCGTCCGGTGCCGTCCCGGTGTCTCCGGTGTCGGTGGGATAGGTCAAGTGAGGCTCTCCTCTGCTGGTAAGGAGCCTTTCGCCAAGTCACGTCCGGAGGCTTCTGCCCGTCTTGGTGCGGGGTGATGTGCGGCGCGGAATATGCGCGCCCTGGGCCGTTGCGGCTGTACTGAGCCCGGACAGGCGGCAGGCTGATCTGCGGTCCGGAGGTTATTCAGGGAAGTCCGCACGCAGGGCAGAACCGGAACGACAGAGCCCCGGTATCTTCGCGACGCCGGGTGCCGGTTCCGGCCCGCTGGCGTGCGCCGGGAGGGGGCGCGGGGTGGGAGGTTTCGGGCGCGCGAGCGGGTAGGGTGCAGCGTAACTATCTGAATTTAATAAGTTGTAACGCAGGGATTCGCAGGTCGGTCTCCACGGGTCACGGGGCGGGGCGCCGAAACCCACGGTCCCGGCGGCCGGCGTGGCAGCCCAAGGGCAACCGGATCATCGCGACACGGGCCCCGACGCAAAGATCCGATGGCACTGTCGCAAAAGCTCACGCCGCTGGCCGAAGGGCTCGCTACGGATAGCCGAACGCCATTCCAGCCGGGGGCCCTCCGATGACGCGGTTCAACGCCTTTTCCCTTCTCAAGAACGCCGTCACCGGTCACAGGAACTGGACCGAGCAGTGGCCGGACAGCCAGCCGAAGGCCGAGTATGACGTGGTCATCGTCGGCGCCGGCGGGCACGGGCTCGGGGCGGCCTACTACCTCGCGACGCAGCACGGCATCACCAATATCGCGGTGATCGACAAGGGCTGGCTCGGCGGCGGCAACACCGGGCGCAACACCACGATCATCCGCTCGAACTACCTCTACGACGAGAGCGCGCGGCTCTTCGACCACTCGGTGGATCTCTGGCAGACCCTCAGCCAGGAGCTGAACTACAACGTCATGTACTCGAACCGCGGCTGCCTCATGCTCGCGCACACCGTGCATGACGTGCAGAGCTTCAAGCGCCACGTGCATGCCAACCGGCTCAACGGCGTCGACAACCGCTGGCTGACGCCGGAGGAGTGCAAGGAGTACTGCCCGCCGATCAACATCTCGAAGACCTCGCGCTACCCCGTCATGGGCGGCGCGCTTCAGGAGCGGGCGGGCACGGCGCGGCACGACGCGGTGGCCTGGGGCTATGCCCGGGGCGCCGCGGCGCGGGGCGTCGACATCATCCAGAACTGCGCGGTGACCGCGATCCGCCGCAACCCCGACGGCTCGGTCGCCGGGGTGGACACCGAGAAGGGCTTCATCAAGGCGAAAAAGGTCGCGGTCTCGGCCTCGGGCCACAACACCCAGGTGATGGCGACCGCCGATGTCCGCCTGCCGCTCGAGTCGATGCCGCTGCAGGCGCTGGTCTCCGAGCCGGTGAAGCCGGTGTTCCCCTGCGTGGTCATGTCGAACGCCGTGCACGCCTATTGCAGCCAGTCCGACAAGGGCGAGCTGGTGATCGGCAGCGGCACCGACCAGTATGTCAGCTACTCGCAGCGCGGCGGGCTGCCGCTGATCGAGCATACGATCGCGGCGATCTCGGAGGTCTTCCCGATCTTCAACCGCATGCGGATGCTGCGCAAATGGGCGGGGATCACCGACAACACGCCGGACCGCTCGCCGATCATCGGCAAGACGCCGGTCAAGAACCTCTACGTCAACTGCGGCTGGGGGACGGGCGGCTTCAAGGCCACGCCGGGCTCGGCGCATGTCTTCGCCTGGACCATCGCCAAGGACGAGCCGCACCCGATCAACGCCCCCTTCACGCTCGACCGCTTCCGCACCGGCCGGCTGATCGACGAGGCGGCGGCGGCCGCAGTCGCGCACTGACCTGCGCGCGATGATGACTGCACATTAAGGACGACGCCCATGCTCCTGATACATTGCCCCTATTGCGACGAGACGCTGCCCGAGGTCGAGTTCACCTATGCCGGCGAGGCGCATATCGCCCGGCCGGAGAACCCCTCGGAGATGAGCGACGATGCCTGGCAGCAGTTCCTCTTCATGCGTGACAACGTGAAGGGTGACCACTTCGAGCGCTGGCGCCACCTGCACGGCTGCGGGCGCTTCTTCAACGCCGTGCGCAACACCGTCACCGACAAGTTCCTGACCACCTACAAGGCGGGCGCGCCGCGCCCCGACCTCGCCGCGCTGAAGGAGGGCCAGAAATGAGCAGCCATCGCGCATCCGCCCGTGTCGCAGGCAAGGGCCGCGTCAACCGCAGCCGCCCGGTGAACTTCACCTTCGACGGCAGGACCTTCCAGGGCTACGAGGGCGACACGGTCGCCTCGGCGCTGCTCGCGAATGGCGTGCACCTGATGGGCCGCTCGTTCAAGTACCACCGCCCGCGCGGGCCGGTGGCGGCGGGCTCCGAGGAGCCGAACGCGCTGATCGGCACCCGCCGCGGCCCGGGCCGGTTCGAGCCCAACACCCGCGCCACGGTGCAGGAGATCTGGGGCGGGCTCGAGACCAGCTCGCAGAACAAGTACCCGAGCCTGAAGTTCGACATCGGCGCGGTCAACGACGCAGCCTACATGCTCTTCTCGGCCGGCTTCTACTACAAGACCTTCATGTGGCCGCGCAGCTTCTGGGACAAGGTCTACGAGCCCTTCATCCGCGCCGCCGCCGGGCTCGGGGTGAGCCCCACCGAGGAAGACCCCGACAGCTACGCCTCGCGCAACCTGCATTGCGACGTGCTGATCGTCGGCGCCGGGCCCTCGGGCCTCGCCGCGGCGAAGGTCGCTGCCGAGGCGGGCCTCAAGGTCGTGCTCGTGGACGAGAATGCCGAGGCGGGGGGCACGCTGCTCTCGGAGCCGCAGGCGCAGATCGACGGCATCCCGGCCTGGGACTGGCTGGCCTCCGAGCTGGCCGCGCTGAAGGCCGCGGGCGTCAAGGTGATGACCCGCACCACCGCCATCGGCTACTACCACCAGAACCTCATCGGCCTCTGCGAGCGGCTGACCGACCACCTCGCGCAGCTGCCCGCCGACACCCCGCGCGAGCGGCTCTGGCGGGTGCGGGCGAAGCAGGTGGTGCTGGCGCAGGGCGCGCTGGAAAAGCCGCTGGTCTTCCACGGCAACGACCGCCCCGGCGTCATGCTGGCGGGCGCGGCGCAGACCTACCTCAACCGCTACGGCGTGCTGGTGGGGAGCCGCCCCGTGGTGCTGACCTCGCATGACAGTGCCTGGCACGCGGCGTTCGATCTCTCGGACGCCGGCGCCAGGGTGCAGGCCATCGCCGACACGCGGGCCAGCGTCAGCGAGGAGCTGATGGCCGAGGCGCGGCTGCGCGGCATCCCCGTCAAGCTCGGCCGCACCGCCACGGCGACCAAGGGCCGGCTGCGGGTCGCCTCGATCCGGATCAACCCGGTCTCCGGCGGCAGGGTCGGCGCGGGCGAGGAGATCGCCTGCGACGCGGTGCTGATGTCGGGCGGCTGGACGCCCTCGCTGCACCTCTTCTCGCACACCAGGGGCACGCTGGCCTGGGACGACGACCGCACCACCTTCCTGCCCGAGCGCACGCCGGAGGATTGCGTCATCGCCGGCGCCAGCCGCGGCCTCTGGGGCCTCGAGGCGGTGCTGAACGACGGCGCCGAGAAGGGCCGCGCGGTGGTCGAGGCGCTCGGCAAGACCGGGGACGCGCGGGCCTACACCGTCTCGGACGACCGCGCCGGCTCGGGCGTGTCGCACAGGGAACTGCCGACCGACCTCAGCCCCGGCAAGGCCAAGGCCTTCGTCGACTACCAGAACGACGTGACCGCCAAGGACCTGCGCCTCGCGGTGCGCGAGGGCATGCGCTCGATCGAGCACGTCAAGCGCTACACCACCAACGGCATGGCCACCGACCAGGGCAAGATGTCCAATATCAACGGTCTCAACATCGCCGCGGATGCGCTTGGAAAGAAACAGCCTTCGGTCGGCCTGACCACCTTCCGCCCGCCCTATACCCCGACCAGCTTCGGCGCCTTCGCGGGCTATCACCGCGGCGGGCACTTCGAGGTGACGCGCAAGACCCAGATCGATCTCTGGGCCGAGGAACAGGGCGCGGTCTTCGAGCCGGTCGGCCAGTGGCGCCGGGCCTGGTACTTCCCGCGGCCGGGCGAGGACATGGAGGCGGCGGTCAGCCGCGAGTGCCGCGCCACCCGCGCCGGCGTCGGCATCTTCGACGCCTCGACGCTGGGCAAGATCGAGGTCGTCGGCCCCGACGCCGTCGAGTTCATGAACCGCATGTACACCAATCCCTGGAGCAAGCTGGCGCCGGGCCGCTGCCGCTATGGCCTGCTTTGCGGCGACGACGGCTTCATCCGCGACGACGGCGTCATCGGCCGCATGGCGCAGGACAAGTTCCACGTCACCACCACCACCGGGGGCGCCGCGCGGGTGCTGAACATGATGGAGGACTACCTGCAGACCGAGTGGCCGGACCTGAACGTCTGGCTCACCTCGACCACCGAGCAATGGTCCACCATCGCGCTCAACGGCCCCGATGCCGCGAAGCTGCTGGCGCCCTTCGTCGAGGGCGTCGAGCTGGCCGAGGAGGCCTAGCGGCACATGTCCTGCACCGAGTGCAGCGTCGCGGGCATCCCCGCGCGGCTCTTCCGCGTCAGCTTCACCGGCGAGATCGGCTTCGAGGTCAACGTGCCCGCGCCGATGGGCCGCAGGCTCTGGGAGCTGCTCTGGGAGGCCGGGCAGAGGTTCAACATCTGCGCCTATGGCACGGAAACCATGCACGTCCTGCGCGCCGAGAAGGGCTACATCATCGTCGGCCAGGACACCGACGGCACGGTCACGCCGATCGACGCGGGCATGGGCTGGGCCGTCGGCAAGTCGAAGCCCGACTTCGTCGGCAAGCGCGGCATGGCGCGGCCCGACCTCGTGGCCGAGGGCCGCAAGCAGCTGGTCGGGCTGCTGACCGAGGATGGCAGCAAGCTCGAGGAGGGGGCGCAGATCGTCTTCGACCCCAGCCAAGCGATCCCGATGACCATGGTCGGCCACGTGACCTCGTCCTACCACTCGGATGCCGCGGGCCGTCCCATCGCGCTGGCGCTGGTCGCGGGCGGGCACGGGCGGATGGGCGAGACCGTCCACATCCCGATGCCCGACCGCACCATCGCGGCGAAGATCACCGGAACGGTCTTCGTCGATCCCGAGAACACCCGGCTGAAGATCTGAGGAGGCCATGATGAACGCCCCGCTTTCCGCCTTCCCGCCCGCCACCCTGGCCGAGACCCCGGCCGCCAAGGTGAGCTCGGCCCTGCCCAGGACCCGCTTCTCGCTGCGCGCGCGGGGGGATCTCGCGCCGCTCGAGCAGGCGCTGGGGGTGACCCTGCCGCGCCGCATCGGGCAGACCGTCAAGGGCCCCATCGAGGCCGCCTGCCTCGGCCCCGACGAATGGGTCCTGCTGGCCTCGGAGGCCGCGCCCATCGCGGAGGCCTGCGCCGGGGTCTACGGCACGCTGCCGCACAGCCTCGTCGACATCTCGGCCCGCGAGGTGACCTTCGTCATCGAGGGCCCGCGCGCCGCCGAGCTGATCACCATCGGCTGCGCCCGCGACATCGATACCATCGCCCCCGGCACCGCCCGCCGCACGCTCTTCGACGGCGCCACGGTCACCCTCTGGCGCGACGCCGAAGACCGCTTCCGCCTCGACATCTGGAACAGCTTCGCCCCCCACCTGCTGCACCTCCTGCAGATCGGGGCACGTGAACTCGCCGCTGAAACTCTCTGATCTGAAGGGATAGACCATGTTCAACAGACTGCCCAAGGGCGGCATCTCCGATGCCGTCATCGCGACCGCCGTGGCCGCGGAGCTGAAGCGCCAGCAGAGCCAGATCGAGCTCATCGCCTCGGAGAACATCGTTTCGGCCAGCGTCATGGCGGCGCAGGGCTCGGTGCTGACCAACAAGTATGCCGAAGGCTATCCCGGCAAGCGCTACTACGGCGGCTGCGAGCACGTGGACGCGGTCGAGGCGGTGGCGATCGACCGGCTGAAGCAGCTTTTCGGGGCCGAATATGCCAACGTGCAGCCTCATTCCGGCGCGCAGGCCAACCAGGCGGTGTTCCTCGCGCTGCTCGAGCCGGGCGACCGGATCATGGGCCTGTCGCTGGCCCATGGCGGGCACCTGACCCATGGCTCGCCGGTCACCATGTCGGGCAAGTGGTTCGACGTGGTCTCCTACGAGGTCGATGCCGAGAGCCACCTCATCGACATGGAGAAAGTCCGCGCGAAGGCGCTCGAGACGAAGCCCAAGCTGATCGTCGCCGGCGCCTCGGCCTATCCGCGCCGCATCGACTTCGAGGGTTTCCGCCGGATCGCCGACGAGGTGGGCGCCTACCTGATGGTCGACATGGCGCATTACGCGGGGCTCATCGCAGGCGGCAAGTACCCGAACCCGGTGCCGCATGCCCACGTCGTCACCTCGACCACGCACAAGACCCTGCGCGGTCCGCGCGGCGGCGTCATCCTCACCAATGACGAGGCGCTTGCGAAGAAGCTCAACTCGGCGGTCTTCCCCGGCAACCAGGGCGGCCCGCTGATGCATGTGATCGCCGCCAAGGCCGTGGCCTTCGGCGAGGCGCTGCAGCCCGAGTTCGCCGACTACGCCGGCCAGGTGATCGAGAACGCCAAGGCGCTGGCCGACGTGCTGATGGTCGGCGGGCTCGGCATCGTCTCGGGCGGCACCGACAGCCACATGGTGCTCGTGGACCTTCAGCCCAAGGGCGTGACCGGCAAGGCCGCCGAGATCGCGCTCGAACGCGCCGGGCTCACCTGCAACAAGAACGCCATTCCGAACGATCCGCAGAAGCCCTTCGTCACTTCGGGCATCCGTCTCGGCACCTCGGCGGGCACCACGCGCGGCTTCCGCGAGGCGGAGTTCGAGCTCATCGGCGGGCTCATCCTGCGGGTGATCGATGCGCTGTCGCACGACCCCGAGGGCAATGCCGAGGTCGAGGCGATGGTGCGTGCCGAAGTGCAGGCGCTCTGCGACGACTTCCCGATCTACTCCACCCCTGCCTGACCACGCCCCGCGCTCCCGTCCCGCCCGCAGCCCGGGCGGGACGCACGAAGACCATACGTCCCGGTCCCGCGCCGCGCGCCGGGACACCGCTCAAACTGGGTCCAACAGACATGTCCAAGATCATCCTGACCGTCTCCTGTCCCGTGCGCTCCGGCGTCGTGGCGGCCATTTCCACCTACCTCGCCGAGCGGGGCTGCAACATCCACGACAGCTCGCAGTTCTCCGACATCGAGAATGACCGCTTCTTCATGCGTCTCAGCTTCGTCTCGGAGAAGGGCGCGACGCGCGAGGCGCTGAGTGAGGGCTTCGCCGAGACCGCCGCACGGCTCGGCGCCGAGTTCGCCTTCCACGATCCGTCGGAGAAGATGAAGGTGGTGATCATGGTCAGCCGCTTCGGGCACTGCCTGAATGACCTGCTCTACCGCTGGCGGATCGGCGCGCTGCCGATCGAGATCGTCGCGGTGATCTCCAACCACCTCGACTACCAGAAGGTGGTGGTGAACCATGACCTGCCGTTCCATTGCATCAAGGTCACCAAGGAGAATAAGCCCGACGCAGAGGCCGAGATCATGCGCGTGGTCGAGGAGACCGGCGCGGACCTGATCGTTCTGGCCCGTTACATGCAGATCCTCAGCGACGAGATGTGCCGGAAGATGTCGGGCCGGATCATCAACATCCACCACTCCTTCCTGCCGTCCTTCAAGGGGGCGAACCCCTACAAGCAGGCCTTCGAGCGGGGGGTGAAGCTGATCGGCGCGACCTCGCATTACGTGACCGCCGACCTCGACGAGGGCCCGATCATCGAGCAGGACACGATCCGCGTCACCCATGCGCAGAGCGCCGAGGACTACGTCAGCCTTGGCCGCGATGTGGAGAGCCAGGTCCTGGCCCGCGCCATCCATGCGCATATCCATCGCCGGGTGTTCCTCAACCGCGACAAGACCGTGGTCTTCCCGGCAAGCCCGGGCGAGCACGCGTCCGAGCGGATGGGCTGAGCCACTTGCGGTCTCCTCTTCCGCGCTTGACCTGACGGCGCACCAAGCCTTCCGGCGTCAGGCGGGATGATCCCGCCTGACCGGGTGCGCATGGTTTCCGGCTTGTCGAGGGTAGGGCTCACCCCTCCGCCCAGGCGCGGGCGTTCGGGGCCTTGCGGTTCCGCGCGTCCTCGAGGTGCCGGCGCAGCCGCTGCGAGGCTTCGGCGATGCGCTCCTGCTCGAGCAGGGTCAGGATCTCGAGATGCTCGCCGCATTCGTTCGCCAGCCGGCCCCGGTCCACCCGCGCGCGATATTCCATGAGGCGGCGCATCCGGTTGACCCGCTCGAGGGCGATCAGGAAGAAGGGGTTGCCGCACATCGCCACGAGGCTCTCGTGGAAATCCGCCCCGTGCTGCAGGATGGTCTCGTTGGGCATGGTTGCCGGATCCGCATGGATCAGCTTTTCCTGCACCTCGCGCAGCTCCGCCAGCCTGCGGAAATCGATCCGGAAGGTGGGCTCCAGCATGGCGACCGGCTCGTTGGCAATGCGGAAGCGGTAGATCTGGTCGAAGGCCTCTGGCGTCTTGGCAACCGGCAGGAAGCGCCAGCCATAGCCCTCCTTGCGCTCGGCCCAGCCCTCGCGCTGCGCCCGGCCCAGCAGTTCCTGCGTGCGTACCTTGGTCCAGGAATAGCGCTCCCGTAGCGCGAGCTCGGTCATCTCCTCGGGGATGCGGTCACGGATCCAGTCCTCGGCCAGCGACTGGTATTCCCGGGTGAGCTCGTCCTCGCTCGTCGAGGCGAGGGCACCGTCGGGGATCGCGTTGCTGACGAAATAGCCCCGGTTCGGGACCTGCCCGAGGATGCCCTGCTCGGCGAGCAGGCCGAGAGCCGTGCGCACGGGTGTGCGGGAAACGCCGTAGCGGTCCGCGATCGACTGCGTCGTCAGGCGGTCGCCCGCAGAGTAATGGCCCTCGGCGATCTCGCGGATCACCCGGTTGGATATCTTCTGGGCAAGGTCAGCGCTGCGCATCCCGGTCCTCCTCGGTCCAGATGAACACTCATTGCGCGAAAAGTGCAAGTTGGCTTTTGGTTATGTAAAAACCAAAACAGTTTGCATTTTAGAATCCAAAAGTCCAAAACCTGACTCGCAATCAAGGGAGGTCAACAATGATTCGCATTCTCAGCGCGGCCGTTCTCGCCGCCGTCACCGCCATGCCGGTCGCAGCCCAGGACAAGCCCTCGAACACCGAGTGCATCGCGCCCGCGGCACCGGGCGGCGGCTGGGACTTCATCTGCCGCACCGTCGCCAAGGTCCTGCGCGACGAGGGTCTGATCGACGGCACCATGCAGGTCACCAACATGACCGGCGGCGGCGGCGGCGTGGCCTATGCCCACGTCGTCTCGAAGCGCAACGAGGACGACAAGCTGCTGATCGCGGCCTCGAACGGCACCACCACCCGGCTCGCGCAGGGGGCCTTCCCCGACGCCGACGAGGATGATGTGCGCTGGCTCGCCTCCTTCGGCGCGGAATACGGCGTGATTGCCGTGGCTGCCGACAGCGAGATCGACGACCTGCCCGAGCTGGTCGAGATGATGAAGGCGGACCCGCGCTCGGTCTCCTTCGCCGGCGGCTCGGCGGTCGGCGGCTATGACCACCTGAAGATCCTGAAGCTGGCCAAGGCGGCCGAACTCGCGGACGTGCGCCAAGTGAAATACGTCGCCTTCTCGGGCGGCGGCGAGGCGATGACCCAGGTTCTGGGCGGCTCGATCACCGCCTTCTCGGGCGATTTCTCGGAAGTGCGGGGCTTCGTCGAGGCGGGTGACATGCGCATCGTCGCGGTGCTCTCGCCCGAGCGGCTCGAGCAGTTCGACCAGTTCCCCACCGCCATCGAGCAGGGCTACGACGTGACCGGCCCGAACTGGCGCGGCCTCTACGTGCCCAAGGGCATCTCGGACGAGGCCTACGAGGCCTGGAATAAGGCGATCCAGCAGATGGTTGCCTCGGAGGAGTTCCAGAAGATCCGCGCCGACCAGGGCATCGAGGCGCTCGACCTCTTCGGCGCAGATGCCGAGAAATTCGTGCACGAGAACGTCGCCGAGATCCGCGCGCTCTCGAAGGAAATCGGTCTCATCCAGTAAACCGGCGGGCCGGGGGGCGATCCCCGGCCGCCCCTCACCACAAGAGGACACCGCATGAGCGATCGCATCATGGGGGGGATCGGGCTTGCCCTTGCCGCCTTCTACATCTGGGCCGCCACGATCATTCCCGAAAGCTTCATGGCCGATGTCGTCGGCCCCGCGACCTTCCCCATCATCATCGGCGTGATCATCGCGATCTGCTCGGTCTGGTTCCTCCTGCGGCCCGATCCCGACCCGGTCTGGCCGCCGCTCAACCGGCTGGCCGAGATCGGCTTTGCGATCGCGGTCTGCCTGCTCTACGCGATCCTGCTGCCCAAGCTCGGCTTCCTGATCTGCACCGCGCTCGCTTCCGGCTACATGAGCTGGCGGCTCGGCGGGCGCCCGCTCGGCGCGGTGCTGACCGGCATCGGCCTTTCGGTCGGGATCTGGGTCGTCTTCAAACTCGTGCTCGGCCTCTCGCTGGCCGTGGGTCCGCTCGGCATCTGAGGTCAGCACATGGAACTCCTGTCGTCTCTCGGCGTCGGCTTTGACGCCGCGCTCACCTTCTCCAACCTCGGGATCGCCCTCATCGGTGCCTTCCTCGGCACGATGATGGGCGCGCTGCCCGGTCTCGGGCCGGCGAACGGCGTCGCGATCCTCATCCCCATCGCCTTCTCGATCGGGCTCGGGCCGCTGCCGTCGCTCATCCTGATGACCTCGGTCTACTACGGCGCCATGTACGGCGGGCGGATCAGCTCGATCCTGCTCAACATCCCCGGCGACGAGCCGGCGATGATGACCTGCCTCGACGGCTACCCGATGGCGCGCAAGGGCATGGCCGGAGAGGCGCTGTCGCTCTCGGGCATCGCGTCGTTCATCGGGGCGATCTTCGCGACCATCGGGCTGGCGCTGCTGGCGCCACAGCTCGTCAAGATCGCGCTGCTCTTCGGCCCGGCCGAGTACTTCGCACTCTTCACCATCGCCTTCGCGACGCTCGGCGGCATCTCGTCGACCAACCAGGCCAAGGCCGCCTTTGCCGCCGCAGTCGGCCTTGCCATCGCGATGATCGGCGTCGACACCCAGACCGGCGTGCAGCGCTTCACCTTCGGCGAGGTGCATCTCTTCGACGGCATCGACTTCCTGATCGCCATCGTCGGGCTCTTCGCGCTCTCCGAGGTCTTCGTCTTCCTCGAGCATCGGGGCAGTGAGGACCAGAAGAACCAGACCATCACCTCGGTCGGCCGGGTCCTCGCGCCCTGGAGCATGATCCGCAACTGCATCCCGACCTTCGGGCGGAGCACGGTGATCGGCTTCCTCGCCGGTGTGCTGCCCGGGGCAGGGGCCTCGCTGGGCTCGTTCCTGTCCTACTCGGTCGAGAAGCAGATCGTCGATCCGACCGGCAAGACCTTCGGCAAGGGCGACCCGCGCGGCGTCGCGGCGCCCGAGGTCGGCAACAACGCCGCTGCCGGTGGCGCGCTCGTGCCGATGCTGGCGCTCGGCGTGCCGGGCTCGGGCACCACGGCGGTGCTGCTGGCGGTGCTGCTCTCGCTCAACATCACGCCCGGCCCGCTGCTCTTCGCGCAGAACCCCGACGTGGTCTGGGGGCTGATCGCGGCGCTCTTCATCGCCAACGTCATGCTGCTGATCCTCAACATCCCGCTCGTGGGCCTCTTCAGCCGCGTGCTGCTGGTGCCGGTGCACATCCTGATGCCGCTGGTGGCGATGGTCAGCTTCGTCGGGATCTACGGCATCTCGGGCTCGTCCTTCGACCTGATCCTGATGGTGATCTTCGGCGTCGTCGGCTGGCTCTTCCGCAAGCTCGACATCCCGCTGGTGCCGGTCATCCTCGGGATCCTGCTCGGCAACGAGATGGAGGTGAACCTGCGCCGCGCCATGACGCTCTCGGACGGGGACTGGCTGACCCTCGTCGGCAGCCCGCTCTCGATAACCCTCTGGGCGCTGGCCATCCTCGGCTTCGTCGCGCCGATGATCTTCGGCCGCAAGGTGAAGAAGGCGATCGCCGAAGAAAGCGACGAGATCGCTGTCGGCGACTGACCCGCCACCACCACGGGGCGCTGCGGCGCCCCGTGCCTCCCGGCGACGGTGCCGGGCAAGTTCAACGACCGGCGCCTGGCCGGACCCAATCCAAGGACCCCGACATGGTGCCCTCCCGCTCTGTCCAGATCCCCGGCGCGACGCTGGTTGTGACCGATCTGCCCGCGATCCTTGCCGGCCTTATCGACCGGCTGCCGCACGTTCTGCGGCTGCTGGCCGAGAACCACCTGCGCTGCGGCGGCGACGCGGAGGAACTGCGCCGCGCGCTCGAGCGGAAGCTGCGCGGCGAGGACACCGGGTTCGAACTCATGTTCCGGCCGAACCGCCTCCTGATGCACGACACCACCTGCACCCCGGCGCTCGCGGACATCGCGGGGCTGCGCGACGCGCTGGCCGAGGCGGGGGCGGATCCTTCGGTGCTCGCACCCTCGCTGCCGGTCGAGGTGTCGGTCGATCACTCGCTGGCGGTGGATGTCTTTGCCCGCGCCGGGGCGCCGGAGGTCAACCTGCGCAACGAGATCGCCCGCAACGCCGAGCGCTACAGCTTCATGAAATGGGCCTCCGAGGTGATGGAGACGGTGCACGTCAACCCGCCGGGCACCGGCATCATGCACACGCTCAACCTTGAACAATACGCGAGCCTGCTCGAGACCGGCGCGGACGGGCGCGCCCATCCCGACATGATGCTCGGCACCGACAGCCACACGCCGATGATCAATGGCATCGGCGTGCTCGGCTGGGGCATCGGCGGGCTCGAGGCGGAGAGCGTGATGTTCGGCCAGACGGTCTCGCTCGCCATGCCCGAGGTGGTCGGCGTGCGGCTCGAAGGGAGGCTGCCGGATGGCGTCACCTCGACCGACCTCGCGCTCGAGCTGACGCACCGGCTGCGGGTTCTCGACGTCACCGGGGCCTATGTGGAATTCTTCGGGCCGGGGGTGCAGGCGCTCACCGCCGACGACCGCGCGGTGATTGCGAACATGGCGCCCGAGTACGGCGCCACCACCGGCTTCTTCCCGGCGGACTGCAACTCGGTCGCCTACCTTGTCCGCACCGGCCGCCCCGAGGCGCTGACCTCGGCGATTGAACCGGCCTTCCGCGCCATGGGCCTGTGGTTCGACCCCGATGCCACGCCCTCGTTCGACCGGCAGATCGCGCTCGATTTGGGCACGCTCGAGCCGACGCTGGCCGGGCCGCGCCGCCCGCAGGACAGCTTGCCCGCCCGCGCCGCGCGGGAGGCGGTGGAGGGAGCGATCGGCCGCGCCCTGCCGGTCCTCGCCGCGCGGCCCGAAGCACTGCCCGACGGCGGCATCGGCGTCGCCGCGATCACCAGCTGCACCAATACCTCGGACCCGCGCCTGCTGATCGCGGCGGGCCTGCTGGCCGGCAAGGCGCGGGCGCGCGGCCTTGCCCCCGCGCCCTGGGTCAAGACCTCGCTCGCCCCCGGATCGCCCTCGGCCGCCAGCTACCTGGCACGCGCCGGGCTGCTTGAGGGGCTCGAGGCGGTCGGCTTCGGCATCGTCGGCTTCGGCTGCACCACCTGCATCGGCAATTCCGGCCCGCTGCCCGAGGCGGTGGAGGACGCGCTGGCCGAGGGCAAGGCTGTGGCGGCGGTGCTCTCGGGCAACCGCAACTTCCCGGGCCGGGTGCATGCCAAGCTCGACCTCGGCTTCCTTGCCTCGCCGCCGATGGTGGTGGCCTTCGCGTTGCTGGGCCATGTGCGCGCCGACATCACGCGCGATCCGCTCGGCCATGACGCATCGGGCGCGCCGGTCTACCTGTCGGACCTCTGGCCCCGCGCCGAGGAGATCGAGGCCGCCATGGCGCGCGCCTTCCGCGCCGAAGATGTGCAGGCCGACTTCCGCGCCGCACTCGACAACCACGACTGGGCGGCGCTCGGGGCCCCGTCCACGGCGCGCTTCCCGTGGGACCCGGAGTCGCGCAACCTGCGCCGCCCGAAGTTCGCCCGTGCCGCCAGCACGACCGCGCTCGGTCCGCTGACCGCCCGGCCGCTGCTGGTGCTCGGCGACGACATGACCACCGACCACATCTCGCCCGCGGGCTGGATCGACCCAGAAAGCGCGGCGGGCCGCTGGCTGATCGCGCGCGGCGGCGATCCGAGGAACCTCAACGTCTACGCCAGCTACCGCGGCAACTGGGAGGTGATGCTGCGCGGGCTCTTCACCAACCGCATGGCGGTGAACTACCTCAATCCCGACCTGCCTCCGGCTCACCTGCGCAGCGAGGCGGGCGAAGTGCTGGCGCTGCACGAGGCAGCCGAGCGCTTCGAGGCCGCTGGCACGCCGGTGGTGATCTTCGCCGGCGAGCGCTACGGCATGGGGTCGAGCCGCGACTGGGCTGCCAAGGGCGCGGCGCTGCTCGGGGTGCGCGCGGTGATCGCCCGCAGCTTCGAGCGCATCCACCGCACCAACCTGATCGGCATGGGCATCCTGCCGATCGAGATCACCGACGGGTTCATCCCCGCCGAGGGCGGGCTGCGGCTGACCGACGAGGTCGCGCTCTGCGTCGAGGCGGACGGTCTGCAGCCCCGGCAGGAGACCGAGGTGGTGGTGAGCCGCGGCGATCTCGTCCGCCGGATCGCGGGCCGCGTCGCGGTCGAGACCGAGCAGGAAGTCGAGACGCTGAGGGCGGGGGGCGTGCTGCCGAAGATCCTCGCCGAGCAGCTGGGCCGGAGCGAGGTCTGCCTCCCGGCCTGAACCGGCGCGCGGCGCGTGGCCGGGCCGACCTGCGACAGGCCGGCCCGGACGCGTGTTCGGGCGTTACGCGGGAACGATCGCGCAGTCGCGCGACACGCCGTGCCGCTCGAGAATGTCGCCGACCGTGCCATCCCGCAGCGCCTCGGTCAGGAAGGCCTGAAGGTCGGCAGAGGCCTCGGGCCGCCCCTGCGGCATCGCCATGGCCTGGCGGATTTCCATGAACGGCGGGGTCAGCACGCGGCTTCCGGGGCGCTTGCCCCCCTCGTGCTCCATCGCCTGGCGGATGCCGGCCGCCGCGCGGACCTCGCCCCGGTCGAGCGCCTGGAGCGCCAATTGCAGGGTTTCATAGAGCTTCAAGACCTCCGCGCCTGGCTTGCGCTGCAGCGTCAGCGAATAGGCACTGCCCCGCACGGAGCCGACCGGCAGCCCGGAGGCGACCAGCGCACCGGCATCGGGGGCGTCGCAGTCCGGTCCCGCGAGATAGTTGCCCTCAATCCGGACGTAGGGCTCGGTGAAGGCGATCGTCATGGCGCGCTCGGGGTCGACCGCGAGGAAGCAGATGTCCCATTCGTCGTCGGTGGCGGAGGAGGAGACGTCGACGGCGCGCTCATACTCCACGAAGACGATCTCGCGTCCGCGGGCCGCCGCGTAGGCCTGCGCCAGATCGACGCTGATGCCCTTCGGCCGGCCGGCATCGTCGCGGCCGACAAGGACGAAGTTGCCGTGGTTCAGCGCAACGCGAAGGGGAGCTTGGTCAGGTGACATGGGATGTGTCCGTTTGTGGTTTTTTGTACCTATAAGGCCAAAATTACCGATCGGACAACACAAATTCCCGGATCGCAGCCGGACGGCACGCGCCGCGGGGAGCGGCGCGTGTCGGGGTTCAGAGGTTGCCGCGCGAGAGCTCGCCGGAGATATGGTCCGCCTGCCGGATCGCCAGCGCCACGATGGTCAGCGTCGGATTCTCCGCCGCGCCGGTGGTGAACTGCGAGCCGTCCGAGACGAAGAGGTTGGCGATGTCGTGCGTCTGACCCCAGCGGTTCACCACCCCGTCGCGCGGGTTCTCGGACATGCGGTTGGTGCCGAGGTTGTGGGTCGAGGGGTAGGGCGGCGTCGGCAGGGTGCGTGTGGCGCCCACCGCCTCGTAGATCGCCCGCCCCTGCGCGTAGGCGTGGTTGCGCATGGCGATGTCGTTGGGGTGGTCGTCGAAATGCACGTCCACCACCGGCAGGCCGAAGGCATCCTTGACGCCGTGGTTGAGCGTCACGCGGTTGGTCTCCTGCGGCATGTCCTCGCCGACGATCCACATCCCGGCCATGTTCTCGTAGGAATCGAGCGCCGTGGTGAACTCGCGCCCCCAGGAGCCGGGGTCGAGGAAGGCCGCCATGAACGGCAGCCCGAGGCTCAGCGTCTCGAGCTCGTAGCCGCCGACGAAGCCGCGCGAGGGGTCGTGCCGCGCCTCGTCGCGCACGATGCCCGCCATGGTCGTGCCGCGCCACATGCGCACCGGCTTGTCGAAGGTCGCGTAGACCGAGCCGGTGGTGTGCCGCATGTAGTTGCGCCCGACCTGGCCCGAACTGTTGGCCAGCCCGTCCGGGAACATCGCCGAGGCCGAGTTGAGCAGCAGGCGCGGGCTCTCGAAGGAGTTGCCCGCGACGCAGACGACGCGCGCCTTCTGCATCTGCAGCGCACCGTCCTTGTCGTAATACTCGACCCCGGTCACCTTGCCGCTGTCGTCGTGCAGGATGCGCGCGGCATGGGCATGGTCGCGCACCTCGAGGTTGCCGGTCGCCTCGCCGCGCGGGATGTCGGTGTAGGCGGCGGACCACTTGGCGCCCCACTTGCAGCCCTGGAAGCAGAAGCCGGTCTGCTGGCAGGGCATGCGGTCGTCGTAGTCGGCCGAGTTGATCGCCATGTTGCCGGTGTGGACCTCGGTGTAGCCAAGCGCCTTGGCGCCGGCCTCGAGCACCTTGAAGTTGTTGTTGCCCGGCAGCCCGGCACGCCCGCCGGTGCGGGTGACCTTGAGCTTGTCCTCGGCCTTGTCGTACCAGGGCGCCATCTCGGCATGGTCGAGCGGCCAGTCGAGCAGGTTCGCGCCCTGCACGTCACCATAGGTGGCCTTGGCCTTCCACTCGTGCTCCTGGAAGCGCAGCGAGGCCCCGGCCCAGTGGATCGAGGTGCCGCCCACCGCCTTGACGATCCAGGCGGGCAGGCCCGAGAAGTCCTTCGCCACGCGCCAGTTGCCCGAGGTGGTGCGCGGGTCGGTCCAGGAGAGCTGGCCGAAGCTGTCCCACTCGTCGTTGATGTAATCCTCGGGCAGGTAGCGCCCGCCCGCTTCCAGAGCCACGACGCTCACGCCCTTCTGCGCGAGCTCGTTGGCCAGGACGCCGCCTCCGGCGCCGGTGCCGATGATCACGACGACGCTGTCGTCGTTCATGTCGAAAGGTGCAGCCATGATCGTTCCTCCCCCTTCAGAGCCACGCGATGTCGTCGAAGCCGCGCTCGATGTAGCCGCCCTTCGAGTAGCTTTCGCCCTCGTAGCCGAAGAGCGGCCAGACGGCCTTCTGGTTGTAGAGGCCGGTGACCAGCCCGCCGCGCACCTGCTGGAAGAAGGCGCTCTCCTCCATGCCGCGCAGGATGTCGACGCGGTCGCGCTCCCAGCCGGTGTCGAGGTAGCTGGCAAAGCCCCGGCCGCCCGCGGCGGCGTCGAGCAGCGCGATCCCGGCGGCGATGCCGGGGGCCGCCTCGGGCGTGTCGTAGCCCTTCACGGCGATCACGTAGTTCTCGTCGGGGATGCGGTCGTGGGGGTAGATGTCGCGCGCCATCTGCACGAGCGTCGCGAAGACCCGCGCGTCGAGGTTCGCGGTCTCGATTGCCCAGGCAGCGTTCGGGGCTGCCATGAAGCCGGCTCCGACGACGAAGGACGCCCCGGCCGCGCTGGCCCGGGACAGGAGCTGGCGCCGAGACAGTCCTCGTGGGCTTGCTGTTGTGATCATTTGGGTCTCCTCCCAGTTGGGGCGCGGCATGTCTCCTCTGCACGCCGCGCCGGTCAGTGTCGTTCAGGCAAAGCGGCCGCTCCGTTCGAGGACCTCGATCTGGTAGCCGTCGGGATCGGCGACGAAGAAGAAGCGCGCGATCCGGGTGCCGGACGGCGCGAATTCCACGAGCTTGCGCGGGGCAAGGCCCTCGGCCTCGAAGCGGGCGTGTTCGGCGTCGAGATCGGCAACCGAGACGGCCAGGTGGCCGTAGCCGTCCCCCAGCGCGTAGGGCTCGCTGCGGCCCTTGTTCACGGTCAGCTCGAGCTCGAAACCGGTTTCGGAATTGCTGAGATAGATCAGCGTGAAATCGTCGAAATCCAGCCTGTCGGCGACCTCGAGGGCGAAGGCGCGGCGGTAGAAATCGACCGAGCGTGCCTCGTCGAGCACGCGGATCATGCTGTGAATGGCCTTTGCCAAGGGGTCCTCCCGGATGATGAGTCTCCGGGAAAGAGTGTCAGCGGCGCGGCGGGTGCAGGTAGTAGTCGTCTACTACGCGCACAAATTTTGATCGGTCACGGGTCGCGGCGGTCTATTCCGCGGCCAGGGCCAGGCTGTCACCCTGGTGCGCGGTGGCACTCGACTGGCCGGCGAAGACCAGGCAGGCGGTGCGCAGCAGCGAGGTGAAGTTGGTCGGCTCGCCGCGGGTCTCGAGCACCTCGGAGTGCAGCCGCGAGATGAAGGCAGGGGTCGAGACGCCGTCGGCCTCGGCGATCTGGTCGAGGATGTCCCAGAAGGCATTCTCGAGCCGGATGCTGGTGCTCTGGCCGTTGAGGCGCAGCCGGCGGGTGGTCGAGGAATAACGGGTGGGATCCTGCCCGGCAAATAGTTGGCACATGTCGTTGTCTCCTCCCTCGGGGTGGCTGCAAGGATAGCCGATCCTCGCCCGGTCCGACCATGGACTTTGGTCGGCATGACCTGTCCGGGATTGCGGCAAGGCGCGCGCGGTCGGGCCCGCTATCAGGGTCTCGCGAGGGCGGTGGGCGCTCGCTGGCACCCGGCGAGCCCGACACCCGGCCGCGCGCCAGCAGGCCCACGACCAGCCCGTCGAAGCCGTAGTTCGACCAAAAGCCTGCCTTCAGTGCGCAATGCTCGCCCTGCAGGATCAGCGACACGGCAAGCCCTCCGAAGGCGCCGACGATGGCGAGGGCCAGCACGATGACGCGGTCCAGCGGCACTCCGGCGCGCAGCGCGGCTGTCGCGTTCTCGCCCACCAGCCGCAGCCGGCAACCGAGGGTCGAGCCGGTGAGCAGGGGGATCTGCGGGATCGAGAGGGATGGACAGGGATTCCGGCAGCGTCGCGGCCGAGGTTCATCGGCTGGCGCAGCAGGTCGGCCGACCACACCGACCAGTAGACCATCCAGATCGCGATGAACGAGAGGAACAGCGTCGAGATCACCCCGTTGGTGCCCGCGCGCACCTTGAGCACGCCGGCGAAGCTGCCCCGGGCCGCGACCACGAGGCGGGCGGTCGGCATTGCTCAGCCCGGCCCGCGCGGCGATGATGAAGCCGAGGCCCACCGGCGCGAAAATCACCGCACGATTGATCGGGAACGAGATCGCGCAGGGCAAGCCGAAGGCGCCCTGCACGAAAGCGTTGACCAATTGCGACAGCGTGGCCCCGATGCCGGGGATCAGCAGCAGTCCGATCGCGAAGGTTGCGAGGACGGAGAGCACCTGTATCGCGCGCGGCACCTCCCGGAAGGACCGACCCGTCGCCGTCCCGCCGCCTGTCCCGCCATCAGTGCCCCGATCTCCTCGCGCGGGGTTTCATGCGCGGAGCGTTGCGCCACGATCCTGCACCGGTAGATCACCCGGATGCGGTCCGAGGCCGCCAGCACCCCGTCGAGCTCCGACGAGTTCAGCAGCACGCCGACGCCAGCCTCGCAGGCCTCGCGTGTCAGCCTGCAGACGGCGTTCACCGCGCCGACGTCGCGCCCGCGCGTCGGCTGCGCCGCAAGAAGGAAGCTGAGGCCCGGCGTCGTCAGCCCGCGCGCCGGCACCGCCTTCTGCCGGTTGCCGCCCGAGAGCCCGCCGATCGGGCACTCGGACCCCGCGGCGCGGACCTCGAAGCGCTGCATGAGCGCGCCCGCATCCGCCCGCGTCCGCCTCCGGTCGAGCAGGCCGATGCGCCCGTAGTCGCGCAGCCGGTTTTTCACGATGTTGTCCGAGATCTTCATGCCGTCGGCGATCGCCACTATGTGCGTATTCGGGCACGATCCCGACACCGCAGGCCGTCGCCGCGCGCGGTGGCATGGGTCATGTCGGCATCGCTCGCGAACCTGCGCCCCTGCGAGGGGCGCAGCACGCCGGCGAGGATGTTGCTGAGCTCGGTCTGGCCGGTGCGGTCGTCGGCACCCGCGATGCCGACGACCGCGCCGGCGCTCACGGTGAAGAAGGCGCTGTCGAGCCGCAGGGCGCCGCTCGGGTCGCGGCAGCTGAGCCCGCCGGCGCGGATCACCGGCACGCGGACGGCGGCCGAGCGGATCTCGGCGAGATTGTGTCTAACCGTCACGACGCCGCAGCCTTCCTCGGCCAAGCGGCGGCAGGTCTCGAGCGGCGCATCAGCGCCTTGACGATTTCGACCCCGAGCGCGTCACGCGGCCCGGCGGGCGCATGGGCCGCGCCGAGGAAGGACATCGTGCCCTCGCTGGGCCTGTGGACGCCGAAGATCAGCTTGCAGGGGGTCGATGCCCGTGAGGGCGGTGAGGTCCTCGAATGTTTTGGTGATGCCGCGCATCTCGAAGAGCGGCGCGGCATCTGCGGACGGCGGAAGAAGAGGTCCCGCCGCCCTGTCTCAGCCTTCCAGTGTGGTGATTTCGCTGCGGGGATCTTCGTCGTGATCACCTCGAGCTCGGCCTTCATCGCGGGGTTGCTCTCGCGGACGATCATGTCCGAGACGTTCTTGCCCTAGGCTAGGCCGAAGGCTTTGTCGCCCACTTCCGACTTCCCACTTCCCACCTCCCAGCTGCCGCCCTGGAATTGGTCGATGGCGTAGTGCAGCTGGCCGCCGACGCCGGTCACCAGCTCGTTCGCCATGGCGAGTTGGGTCCGCGCCTGCTCCATGTCGGCGGAGTTCATGTTCTCGATCATCTGCACCTCGGGGATGTCGCCGTATTTCTCCTGCGCCGCGACGAGCCCGTCGTGGCCGGAGTCCACCCAGCTTTTGTCCGCCCTGTAGCCGGGCATGAGGATCTCGACCCTGTGCACCCCCGCCGCGACGGCCGTGGTCGAGGAGAGCAGGGACGCCGAGACGGCGGCCATGGCGATGAAGTGTCGTCGCTTCAACATCTTGTTTCCCTTTCGAAGACCTTCCGTTGGACCCTCCGGCGCCGATCGTTCCTGCGTCGGCCGCGCGGGATGACCCGAGCGAAACCCGGATCGGGCCGTGCCCGAAGGAACGCGTGGGCGGGGCGGCCGGGGAATGGGCAGGGAGGGGCGCGGGGCGCGGAGGCGCGCCACACCGTCGAAAGGGAGATTTCCTCGATGAAGGACGACGCCTGGGCCCAGCCCGTGGCCGGAATTCTCGGGATCGGACAGACCTGTCACTGGACCGCCCCGCCCGCCGAGATCGACATGTTCGTGTGCGTGCCCTCACGGCGACGCGTCCACATCTCTACCCAGCCGCAGCCGGTGGTGTGCGGCCTCAACCGGACCGCGATCGTGGTCATCGACATGCAGAATAAATTCTGTGCCAAGGGCGGCCGGGTCGATCACATCGGCGGCGACGTCGAGCCCGACCGCGCGCCGATTGCGCCGCTGCAGGACCTGCTACGCGATCTGCGTGCCTTGGGCGTGCCGGTGATCTGGGTGATCTGGGGCGTGCGCCCGGAGCCGCGACCCTGCCGCCGAAGCTGATCCACCTCTAGAAGCCCACCGGATCGGGCACCGATCAGCGGCTTCTGGGACACGCCGCTCGATTCCGTCCAGCGCAACCTCGAGACGCGGACCGTGCTCATAGCCGGGGTGAACACCGATCAATGCGTGCGGCACACGCTGACCGACGCGAATTCCCTCGGCTAGGGCTGCGGCTGCGTCTTGGTCACCGACAAGCTGGCCTTCAGCCTCGATCGGCGCAACGTGCATTGCGACACGCCGCTGAACACCGCCGCGCCCTTGTGCCTGCCCGGAGGCGCCTCGAGCGGATCGGCCGCGGCCGTCGCGGCGAGGCTCGCGGATTTTGCCCTCGGCACAGACACAGGCGGCTCGTAGCGCATGCCGGAGGCCTCCTGCAGAGTCTTCGCGATACGGCCGAGCCACGGGGCCATTTTCCTCGAAGGCGTCACCCCCTTCGCGCCGAGCTTTGACACCGTCGGCTGGGTTACCCGCGACGCCGGAACCCTGTCGCAGGTCGGGGACGTTGCTTCCCGCAGGGAGGAAGGTGCCGATCCACGAGATCTGCGTCGCCGCAGATGCCTACGCGCTTTGCGACGCGGCGTTCGGCACGGCGCTGCTGGTTTTCGCACGAAGGCAGTCGAATGGGCCCGACGTGGCGCTCTTCGCCGCGGAGTTGCAGGCATATTTTCAGGGCCTATCACCTGATGCAGGCGAGCGACATCTGTGCGAGCCTCGGACCCGCGCAGGGACGGATCCGGCCGGTCTTCGCCCCCGACATGGCGCCGCGCTTCGCGGGGGGCCTAGCCGCCAACTCCACATTTCCGACATGCATACCCTGTCGAACATCTTCTCCGTCGCATCTGCGCACACTCCGACTGGCGCGATCGCCATCGCGCGGACACCGCCCCCGCCCGGAAGCCCGCGTACTGCGCCCAACCTTTCCGCCGATGCAAAAAATGCCGGTTTCCAAGAGCGGGTGCGCCCAGTAAACAGGCCGGCATCGCCGTAGGGCCGCAGGTGACCGATCCGCCGGTCCCGGAAGCACCTCACTCGCCTTTCCCTTAGCTTTTGCCATCTGATCGCCTGACCATGACCCCATCTGCCCGCCTGCAAGCCGCCCTCGATCTCATGGGGGAAGTCGACAGCGTCGCGCGCCCCGCGGATGCCGTCATCTCTGCCTGGCTCCGCGCCCGGCGGAAGTTGGACGACAGGGACCGGGGCGCCATCCTCGAGATGCTCCAAGAGCTTCTTCGCCATCGCGCGCGGCTTGGCTGGTGGCTGGACAGGTTCGGGCGCGGCGACACGCCCCGCAACCGGCTGCTGGCCTGGCTCATGCTGGCGGAGGGCCGCACGCCCGACCAGGTCAAACGGCTGTTCAGCGGCGGCAAGTTCGCGCCCGCCGCCCTGACGGACGCCGAGGCCTCGCTGCTGAACAAGCTGCGGGGCTGCACGATGGTGCATCCCGCCATGCCCGAGGAGGTGCGCCTCGAATGCCCCGACTGGGCGGCCGGTCCGCTGCGGCGGCGTTTCGGCGAGGCCTTCGGGGCCGAGATGGCGGCGCTGCTGACGCCGCCGACCCTCGATCTGCGGGTCAACACGATCAAGGCGACGCGCGAGGCCATGCTGCTCGAGCTGAAGGCGCTCGGGATCCCGGCGGAGATGTCGACGCTGGCGCCCCACGGGATCCGCGTGAGGGAGCGCCTCTCGCTCGCGCGCCTCGATCCGCTGAAGAGCGGCGAGATCGAGATCCAGGACGAGGGCTCGCAGCTTGTCGCCATGCTGGTCGATGCCCGCCCGGGCGATCGCGTGGTCGACTTCTGCGCCGGTGCCGGCGGCAAGACCCTCGCCATCGCCGCGCAGATGAACAACAAGGGCCGCATCATCGCCTGCGACGTCAACGAAGGCCGGCTGAAGCGCTCCGCCGAACGCTTCCGCAAGGCCGGGGTGCACAATGCCGAGACGCGCCTGCTGGCCAGCGAGACCGACCGCTGGGTCAAGCGCCACAAGGGCGGTTTCGATCGCGTCCTCGTCGATGCGCCCTGCAGCGGCACCGGCACCTGGCGGCGCAATCCCGACGCCCGCTGGCGCGCGCCCGAGGAGAAGGGCCTCGACAACCTCGTGGCGCTCCAGGCCCGGATCCTCGCCAGCGCGGCCCGGCTGGTGAAACCCGGTGGCCGGCTGGTCTACGCGACCTGCTCGATGCTGCCCGAAGAGAACGAGGAGCAGGTGACCGCCTTCCTCGCGGCGCACCCGGACTTCCGCGTCGTGCCGCTGCGCGAGACCGCGCCGCAGATGACCGGCTCGGCCCATGGCGAGCATCTTTCCCTGACGCCCGCGCGCCATGATACCGACGGCTTCTTCGCCGCCGTGCTGCAGCGCGGGGCGCCTGCACCGGAGGCGGAAACCGCCTGACCTTTCGGGCGGTTCATGCCCCTTTCGCCCGTCAAGGGAGGGGCGCCGGCGTTGGATTGCTGACCCCGGGAACCGCGGAAGGGGAGACCCTTCCCGGTATGGGTATATTCGCTTCGGGGTAGACGCGCATTGACGTCATTCTCCCGATGCGACAGTCTCTTTGCATATTTGTTCAGCAGATTTGAGTCGATCCATTTCATTCGGGAGGCTTCAATGCCTGCTTCAAATCCTATTGCCTCGATATTCGACTTTCCCGATCTGAACCCGATCGCCCAAATTTCCGGCACGGGGCGGACCGAGGCGGAAAGCCTCACCATCGGCAGCGGATTCCAGGTCAGGAGCAACCCCCATCCTTCGGCAGGCCAGTATCTCGAGGCCATTGCACCGGCCTCGCAGGCCGGGGGCATATTTTCCGGCGCCGCGGGATATTATGACCTGACACTGGGATATTTCGACGAGAGCGACGGCGTTTCCTTCATGGAAATCCTCGTGAACGGCAGCGTCGTCTCCTCCTTCGCGTGGGATTCCGCGACCGGCAGCCAGATCGTCACCGCCGCCGCCAAGGCGGAGCACGTCGTGACGGGTGTGGCGCTGGCGCCCGGCGACGTCATCGAGCTTCGCGGCATGGCGGATGGCGGCGAGCCGCTGCGCACCGACTATCTCGACGTCAGCGCCGGCAGCGCCCCCGGCCCGGCCAGCAGCTTCGCCGTCGAGGCGGAGGACCTGACGCTCGTTTCCGGCTTCGAGGCGGTGCGCAACGGGGCCGCCTCGGCCTCCTACGTCCTGCAGCAGTCCGGCGGAGGGACCGCGCGCGCGAGCTTCACCATGGAGCAGACCGGCCATTTCGACCTGACGATCCGCTATTTCGACGAGAGCGACGGCGTCTCGGAGCTCTGGGTGAAGGTGAACGGCGTCGAAGTCGACCGCTTCCTCTGGGACGACGTGACGGGCTCCACCCTCGCCAGCAAGGCCAGCCTCGCGCAGCATGTCATCGCGGGGCTCGACCTGCGGGCCGGCGACGTGATCGAGCTCGAGGGGCGGGGCGACGGCGGCGAGCCGCTGCGCCTCGACCGGCTCGACTTCGAGGCGCGGGACGATGCGCCCGCGGGGCCCTTGCCGGATCTCTGGTACGAGGACGGCAACGACGTGGTGGTCGCGCTCAATGATGGCAGCGGCGCCTTCACCGAGGTGGTGACCGGCATCACCACGGACGTCACCTATTCGGCGGGGGGCGCCATCCGGGCGGGGGCCTCGATCCTGAGCGCGGATCTCGACGGCGACGGGCTGAACGACTTCCTCAAGGTCTTCACCACCGGACCGGAGCTTCCGGCGATCCCGGCGGGCGCGTCGCAGGTGCCCTACCGGTTCACCGTCACGACGGAAGTCTACCTCAACGACGGGGCCATGGGCTTCGATCTCGCGGCGAGTTCGGACGAGGTCTTCGACATCCTGATCGGCGACGTGGAGCTCGACGCCGGGGAGCCTCCGGCAGACCTGTTCCGCGCCCATGCCGCGGGCGACATCGACGCGGATGGCGACATCGACTACCTCGCCGGAAGCTACCTCGGCGGCGCGCTCTTCGTGCTGGAGAACGACGGGGCCAACGCCTTCTCGCTGCAGGCCGCAACCCCCATCGCGGTGCTCGGCTACACGCCGAACGAGGCGCTGCTGGCGGACATGAACGGCGACGAGTTGCTGGATGCCGTCGTGACCACCGGCGCCGACTGGAACGGCCTTGCCATCACGGTCAATGACGGCACGGGCCAGATGGTCACAACCGCCGGGCGCGGCGGCGGCGAGGGCGGCGCCGGGAACCCGCAGGTCGCCGACCTCGACGGAGACGGGGATCTCGACGTGATCTACTCCCTCGCGGGCGAGGACTCCGCGCTCTATGCCGTGCTGAACGACGGGACTGGGCATGAGGATGGCGCCGGCGTGCGGATCGGCACGATCGACGGTGGCGTGGGCACGAAACTCGCCGCGGATTTCGATGGCGACGGCGACGTCGAGATGGTGACGGCCTCCCTCAGCGACGAGGACTACGGCGTGCCGGCGGGGCTGCGGACCTTCGAGCTTGTGCGGGACGCTGCGGGCGACCGGTTCGAGGAGGTTTCCTATGACCCGGACATCGTGGGCCGGGTGCTCGCGCCGGAAGATTACGACGGCGACGGCGATCTCGACATGCTGATCTTTTCCTCGGGCCTGCGGCTTCTGGTGAACGATGGCGCGGGCAATTTCAGCCTCGGCGACGAGATCGTGCCGCCCTTCGTTTCCACCGAGGTCTCGTGGGTGCCGCGCGTCGGCACCGGCGATTTCGACACGGCGGACACGTTCCTGTTCTGAGAGGTCCGGGCCGAGCGGCGCATTCCGGGCCACCGGCACTGGCTGCGCGTGACCGGATGCGACGTGCTGAAGCAATCAGGGAGGTCCTTCAATGCCCATGTCCTATTCCGCTTCTTCGATGTTCGATTTCCCGAATTTCTCGCCAACCGCGGGAATCCCGGGGGCCGGGCGTATCGAGGCCGAGGCCCTGACCATTGGCGCGGGTTTCCGCGCGGCGTCGAATCCGCACGCCTCCGGGGGGCGCTATCTCGAGGCCACCGCACCGGCGTCGCAGGCCGGTGGATTATTTACCGGGGCGACCGGCTGGTACGATCTGACGCTCGGCTATTTCGACGAGAGCGATGGCGTGTCGCACATGGAGATCCTCGTGAACGGCAGGGTCGTCGACGCCTTCGACTGGGACTCGACCGCTGGGGGCGGCATCGTCACCGCCGCGGCGCGGGCCGAGCATACGGTTGCCGGGCTGCTGCTGGCGCCGGGTGACGTCCTCGATCTGCGCGGCGCGGCGGAGGGCGGCGAGCCGCTGCGGACCGACTATCTCGAGATCTCCGCGGGCAGCGCGCCCCACGTTCCGGAAAGCCTGCGGGTGGAGGCAGAGGATTTCGAGATCACCGCGGGCTTCTCGGTGGTGCGGAACGGCGCGGCCTCGGGCGGGTTCATGCTCCAGCACAGCCAGGGCAGCACGGCCTCGGCGCGCCACACGGTCGCGCAGGCCGGCTGGTTCGACCTGACCGTCGGCTATTTCGACGAGACTGACGGCGTCTCGCGGATGGAGGTGCTGATCAATGGCGACCACGCCTTCGGCACGGCCTTCGACTCGACGCAGGGCAGTGCCATCGCGAACCGCGCCAGCGCCGCCACGCTGACCGGGACGCAGGTCTGGCTCGAGGCGGGCGACACGATCGAAATCACCGGTGCGGGGGATGGCGGCGAGCCGTTCCGCGTCGACTATCTCGACCTCGTCGCGGTCGAGGGGCCGGACGACGGACCGGGCCCCGTGGCGCGATCGCTCGACCTGCGCTACGGCCGCGACGGGGTGGCCTACATCGCGCTCAATGACGGGGCGGGCGGGTTCACCGAGCAGCCCTATACGCTGCCGGACGCGCGTGGCTATCGCTACGCGCGGGACTACGACGGGGACGGGCGGCTCGACTTTCTCGTCGCCTGGGCGACGCTGCTGACCCCGATCGAGGGCAACGACCGGCCGGCGCCCGTCGACATCGACTTCGAGCTGACCACGACCTTCTACCACAACGACGGCGGCGGCCTCTTCAGCAAGGAGGACCCGCGCAGCGAGGTCTTCACCATCACCGTCGGCACCTATCCCTATTTCGAGAACGGCGGGACGATCTCGGAACTGGTGCAGCTCATCGACGCGGATGACCTCGACGGGGATGGCGACATCGACATCGTCGCGACCTCCTACGGGTCCGAAAGCCTGCTGGTCTTCGAGAACCGGGGCGAGCAGGGCTTCGAGCTGCTGCCGCCATCCCCGGCCTACCTCGGCTACAACGGCAATCCCGGCCAGATCGGCGACATGAACGGCGACGGGTTCCTCGACGTGGTGATCAGCGCCGGCAACGAGGTCAGCGGCGTCGTGGTGATGCTGAACGACGGCACCAACCATTTCACAAGGGCCGGGGCGCTCTCGCCCAGCGACGACGGCAGCACGAACGAGATCATCGTCGACATGGACGGCGACGGCGACAACGACGTCCTCATGCAGGCGGTCAGCGACGGGGCCGGGGTCTATGTCTATCTCAACGACGGAACCGGCAGGCGCATGGCCGAGGCTCCGGCCTATCCGCTGAGCTACGACAATTATGTCGGGCGCATGGTCGCGGGGAACTTCGACAGCGATCCCGAGGCCGAGATCATCATGCCCGGCTTCGTGGACGCGCGCGAGGGCATCGAGCCGGGGTTGCGGGTGGTCAGCCTGAACGCTGACCGCAGCGCGCTGGAGTTGGAGTCCTTCGATCCCGGGATCGTCGGTGAGGCGGTGGCCGTCGGCGATTTCGACGGCGACGGGGATCTGGACTTCCTGCTGGTGCCCCGGCTCGAGGACCTTGACCCCGACGATCCGATCCCGGTGCAGGTCTCGCTGATCCTGAACGACGGCGAGGGCAATTTCACCAATGCCGGGCCGGTCACGCCGGTTTTCGAGGACGAGAGGTACTACACCTATTCGAACCCGGCTGTGACGGTCGGGTATTTCGACGATCCCTTCCCGGTGGCCTGACCGGACAGGCGTATCCCGCCCGCCGCGCCTCAGCGGGCGCGGCCCTCCGCGCCCGTCGTTCCGCGATTGAGCCAGCCCCTGAGCGCGGTGACGTCTTCCTGCGCCAGCGCATGGCCCAGGCCGGGGTAGACCCTGCGCGTCACGTTGGCCCCGAGCCTCTGCATCTGCGCGGCGCTCTCGGTGAAGCGGGCAAGCGGGATGTGCGGGTCGCGCTCGTGGCAGCCCATGTCGACGTGCAGTCCGTCGAGCCGCTGCGGATAGTCGAAGCGCTTGGGGCCGTAGCCGTAGAGATCGTCGCGCGGCGGGCCATCACCGTCGCCGGTGCCGAGCAGCGCGCCCGAATAGCAGAAGGCGGCGGAAAGCCCGGCGCCCTCGCGCGCGGCGAATTCGAGGGCGAGGCAGCCGCCCTGGCTGAACCCCGCGACGCTGATCGCACCGCGCGCGAAGCCCTCGTCCTCGAGCGCCGCCACGCAGGCCCGCAGGGTCGCGAGGCCGCGGTCGAGCCAGGGGGCGATCTCGGCGTCGGGCGCAAGGAAGCTCGTCGGCCACCAGGACCGGCCCGGCGCGTCCGGGGCCAGCAGGGCGAGATCGGGCAAGGCGAGCGCCTCGCCGAGCCCAAGGATGTCCGCCGCCGAGTTGCCGCGGCCGTGGACCAGCACAAGCGCCGCCGTGGCGCGGCTGGCGGGAGCGCCCGCGCGTCTCATCGTGCCGACCCGAGGCGGGACACCTGCGCGGGCTTCAGCTCGGGCAGCACGCGTTCGAGCCGCGCGCGGAACGGCTCGTATTCCTCCGGCAGCTTGAGCGCGGTGCCGAGCGCCTCGGGCGCCTCGTCCACGGCGAAGCCGGGCGGGTCGGTGGCGATCTCGAAGAGCACGCCGCCCGGCTCGCGGAAATAGACGGCGTTGAAATACTGCCGGTCGATCACCGGGGTCACGTCGAAGCCCGCGGTGGCCAGCCGGTCGTGCCACTCGAGCTGGACCTCGTCGCTCTCGGCCCGGAAGGCGACGTGGTGGATGGTGCCGGCGCCGCTGCGGGGCAGGGTGGGCGCGTCCGAGCGGAGTATGTCGATGACCGAGCCGCGCCCCGACCCTGCCGCGGTGAAGCGCAGGCGCTCGGTGCCGCCCGTGGTCTCGCTGCCCGCGGCGCTGTAGCCGAAATGCTCGGTCAGCACGCGGGCGGTCGCATCGGGATCTGCCTCCCAGAGCGTCACCGAATGGAAGCCCGCCAGTTCATCGCCCGCGCCCTCGACCTCGATCAATTCGACCGGCGCGTCGTCGGCGTCGCGCAGCATCAGCATCCGCGCGCCGAAGCGCTCCACCGGCCCGTCGAAATCCACCGCCGCCAGTGCGAGCCGGTCCATCCAGCCCTCGAAGGCGGCGGAGAGCACCGCGTAGGCGACGGCGCTCGCCATGCCGGGGCCGGCGCGGCCGGGTCCGGCGTCGGTGAAGGGGAAGAAGGTCATCAGCGTGCCCGGCGTGCCCGCCGCGTCGCCGTAGTAGAGGTGATAGGTGTCGGGCGCGTCGAAGTTGACCGTCTTCTTCACCAGCCGCTGCCCGAGGCAGCCGGCATAGAAATCGAGGTTGGCCTGCGGGTCGCTGCAGATCGACGTGACGTGGTGAAGCCCGGGTATCGCACCGATAGGCATGTCTGACCTCCTGTCCTCTTGCGCGGCGTAGCGCGGCTTGCCCGCATGGATAGCAAGGCGCGCGGCGCCGATCTACGGGTCTCGTCAGCCTTCGATGAAGGCGAGCAGGTCATGGTTGAACCGCTCGGGCTCGGTCTCGGCAAGCCCGTGCGAGCCGCCCGCATAGACCTTGAGCGTCGCGTTGGGCGTGATCTTCACCGCCTTCTCGGCGGCGGCGGCGATCGGCACGATCTGGTCGTCGTCACCATGGATGAAGAGCAGCGGCACGTCGATGCGCCTCAGGTCCTCGGTGTAGTCCACCTCCGAGAACTCGTGGATGCAATCGTAGAGCCCCTTGATCCCCCCGGCCATGCCCTGCAGCCAGAAGGCCTCCTGCAGCCCGGTGCTGACCGTGGCGCCCTCGCGGTTGTGGCCGTAGAAGGGCACGGCGAGGTCGCGGAAGAACTGCGAGCGGTTGCTGGCGACGCCGGCGCGGATGCTGTCGAAGACGTCGATCGGCAGGCCCTCGGGGTTCGCCTCGGTGCGCAGCATGAGCGGCGGCACGGCGCCGACCAGCACCGCCGCCGAGACCCGCGCGGTGCCGTGCCGCCCGAGGTAATGCGCCACCTCGCCGCCGCCGGTGGAATGGCCAACCAGCACGAGGTCGCTGAGGTCGAGCGCCTCGATCAGCTCGGCGAGGTCGTCGGCGTAGCGGTCCATGTCGTTGCCCTCCCATACCTGCTGCGAGCGGCCATGGCTGCGCCGGTCATGGGCGATGACGCGGTAGCCCCTCGAGCCGAAGAACAGCATCTGCGTCTCCCAGGCGTCGGCCGAGAGCGGCCAGCCGTGCGAGAAGAGGATGGGCCGCCCCTCGCCGAAGCTCTTGTAGAAGATCTGCACGCCGTCCGAGGTGGTGAGAAAGCTCATGGGTCCGTCTCCATGGTCCGAAGGGAAGGGCCGCACCGGGGGCGGGCCCGCAGGACCTCAGGCTAGGGCAGGAGGGACGTGCGATCTTGCAGGCGTGTTCGGGGGCTATCACGTTCGTACCCGCGGCGCGGGTCAGGCGCTCCCGGGATCAGAGAAGCAGGTCGTCGGCAAAGCACCAGGACCAGCGCTCGCGCGGCTCGAAGGAGGCGATGACGGCGTGGCCCGTCGCCTCCCAGTGGCCGCGGGCGTGGCGGTTGGGCGAGCTGTCGCAGCAGCCGACATGCCCGCAGCTGCGGCAGACGCGCAGGTGCAACCAGCCCGACCCCATGGCGACGCAGGCCGGGCAGACCGCGCCGCGCTTGGCCTCCTCGGTCGGCAGGTCCTGCAGGATCTGGTCCAGGTGCGCGCAGCTCATGTTCGGCCCGCTCATTGGCTGCGCTGCCGCCAGCGGCCGGGAGAGGTTCCCTCCAGCCGTTTGAAGATGCGGGTGAAATGGCTCTGGTCCGAGAAGCCGCAGGTCAGCGCGATCTCGACCAGCGGCAGGTCGGTGGTCAGCAGCAGGCGCCGCGCGCGCTCCACCCGCTGGCTGAGCAGCCACTGGTAGGGGGAGAGGCCCACCGTCTCGCGGAAGGACTTGAAGAAGCCGTTGCGCGACATCTCGAGCGTTCTTGCGATCTCGGCGATCGAGGCCGGCTCGCCGAGCCCGGCCATCAGCAGCTCCTGCGCCTGGCGGATGGCGACGGGGCCGAGCCGGTGCGCCTCGTCCCCGGGCGTCGCGCCGTCGCCGCGGTGGCGGTGCAGCAGGTGCGCGCCCATGGCGACGGCGAGCTGCTCGACGAAAAGCGCATCGGCGGCGTCGGGCTGGGCGAGCGCGGGCAGGATCGCCAGCGCGAGGTGGCGCAGCACCTGGTCCTCCTGCGCCTGGATGCGCGCGAGATCGCCGCAGCCATGGTCGGTGAGCGTGGCGGCGTTCTTCAGGAAGTCGGGAGAAAGCTCGATCAGGAAGAAGTCGAAATAGCCGTCCATGTCGGCGGAATAATTCTCGTCGAAGTCGCGGATATAGATATCGCCGCTGTCGAATATTCTGTCCCTGCGCCCGCCGCGGGTATGGCCGGTCCGCCTGTGCCCGTCGACGAGCGAGACCCCGACCAGCAGGCCGCGGTCCTGCGCGGGCGTGTCGACATGGCTGCGGTGACGGCCCTCGGCAGCCTTGCGGCGGAACACCATGTCCTGCGTCGAAAGCACCTGGTCGACCCGGAGCTCGGAGAGGGAGCAGCCAAGGGAATCCTTGTGTCTCGAATGGCTTGATGGTTCGGCGAAAGGGGCGTTCATCGGTACCTCGTGGCGTCCGCGCAGGCCGCTCGCGGTGCGGCCGGAGGTGGCCGGCGGCGGGCGGCGGGCAGGCGGGAAAGGGTCGGAAGTCGCGGCGAAATTCGGCTACTGAAAGTCGGCTCCCGAAGGAGCGTGGAATGGGCTGTGCGGGAATTCGGATCGGCGGCGGCCCGGCCGGAGTTGGGGGCCATGACATGATTTCCGGAAATGACCTTAGCACGGGTTCCGGGAGTTGCTTTGGAAAATAGTGCCCCGGCTATCACGTTCGTATCCACCGGCCATTTTCCGCGGGGCATCAGCCCAAATACCGCGCGGAGTGCAAAAGGATTGGCCCGTTGCGGAACGGCGGAAGGGCGGGGGTTCGCCTATGAGGCGAGCAGCGTCAGCCGGATCTGCTCCTTCAGCCAGGCGCGGAGCAGCTGCATCCCCTCGGTCCCGGCCAGCTCGGGCGTGGTCACCAGCCACCAGGCGCTCGTCGCCCTCATCCTTGGCCCGACCGGCAGCAGCAGCCCGTGGCGGATGTCGTCCTCGATCAGCAGCGTGCGGCCGAGCGCGATGCCGAGCCCGCCGACCGCGCCCTGGATCGCGAGGTCCGAGCGGTCGAAGCCGATCCTCGGGTTCGGGCTGTCCGCGTCCCGGCCCAGCAGGCGCCAGTAATCCGCCCAGGTCCCGTCGGTGCCGAACTTCTCGGCGCCGCGCGCGCCGAGGAGCGGCGTGCGGCCATCGCGCAGGAGCGTTTCGTCAGGCTTCCTGTTGCGCATCATCCGGCTGCCGATGACCGGCTGCAGGTCGCAGGGGGCGAGCCGGGTCGCGTGCAGCCCCGGGTAGGGGCCGGCCCCGAAGCGGAAGCCCGCGTCGACATCGCCGGTCTCGAAGCTCACCGGCTCCTCGCGCACGTCGACGGAAAGATCGAAGCCCGCCCGCTGCGCATCCGGCATCCGCGGGATCAGCCATTTCATCGCCAGCGCGCTGAGCACCGACAGGCGGATCGAGGTCTCCGACCGCAGGTCCCGCGCCGCGTCGAGCGCCCGCGCCGCCTCGTCGAGGCTGCGCACCGCCGCGCCGCAGAGCAGCGTGCCGGCGCGCGTCGGATGCACCCGGCGCGTGGTGCGCTCGAAGAGCACGAGGTCCAGCGCCTCCTCGAGCGAGCGGATGCGGTGGCTGACACCGCTGGGATCGAGCCCGAGTTCCTGCGCGGCCCCGGCAAAGCTTTGTTGGCGATAGACCGCGGCCAGGACAGTCATCGACTGCACCAGCTTCTCGAGGGGCAGGCTGTTCCGCGGCTCATTCATGAGGGAAAGTCACGCACTCATGCTGGGGGACGTCTCGGTCGGCGGGATCCACATTGGCATATTTCCGGGGAAACCGACAGGAGCCCCGACATCATGGACATCCACCTCCCCCGCACGTTCGACCCCGCGACGAGGCCGCCCGCGCCTCTCGCCGACCTCGCCCGGGTGCTTGCCGCGCTTGCCCTCTTCGCCGGGCTCGGCCTTGCCGCCGCGCATGTGCCGGGCTGGTCCGGCGCGCCCGGCGCCGGGATCTGGCACGGAAACGCCGCCCTTTCGGCCCCGCAGCCCTGAGCAGAGGCGGGATCGCAGGCCGGCACTGGGCCGCCCCCTGCGGAGACCGGCAGCAAGAATTCCCGGCGCATGGTCCATGTTGCCCATCGCCGGGACAGGCCCCTCCGACCCCCCCCCCGCGCCGCTCGAGGCTACCCCCCGGCCGACGCGTCACGCATGAAAGGACAGACCGATGACCTCGTTTCCCCTCGCCCTGTTCCGGGCCCGCCAGATCGACAATCCCTTCGCGACCCGCATGCGCAGGCTTGCCCACGAGGCCTCCGTCCGGCGCGGCGTCCGCGACCTGCAGGAGCTTGATGACCACCTGCTGCGGGACATCGGGCTTGCGCCCGAGGACTTCGCCGACGCCGCCCGCTACGGGCGCGATTTCCGCCTGATCCGCGAGCTTCACTGAGCCCGCCGCAGGCCCGGCCCCGCCTCGGCGCGGGACCGGCATTCCCCGAAGGCCTTCACGACAATGGAAAGGAACGACATGACCAACCCGAGGATCACGACCAACCGGGAGACCGTCGCGCGGTTTCTGGCAGGCACCCATTCGGAGCGGATCGACGACGTGGACATCATCGACGAGACCGTTGTGCCGCATATCGTCTGCCACGGCTTCCCCGGCTTCCCGGACGGCGAGTTCAGGGGGCGCGAGAGCTACAAGGCGTTCTTCCGCATCTTCCGCCAGTCCTTCAGCGAAATGAGCTTCGAGACGCTGAAGACCCTCGCGACCGAGGAGTTCGTCTCGGCCCACTGGGAGATCCGGGCGACCCATTCCGGCGCGTTCGCGGGCATCGACCCGGACGGGGCCCGCGTCGTCTTCGACGGGGTCGCGCTCTACCGGATGGAGGAGGGGCTCATCGCCGAGACCTGGCTCAGCATCAACCTGCCGCTGCTGATGTCGCAGCTTGGCAAGCGGCAGGCGGAACTGGCCTGACAGGAGCCGGGGCGTTCGCGCCCCGGTCCCATCTCGGGAAGAAGTGCAGAAGATGCCCCGAGCCCTCTCCCGGACCCGCGCCCTCGAGCGGGTCGGTCAGTCGAGCCGGCCCGCCATGCGGTCGCGGGCGGCCGATTGCGCCTCCTTCTGGCGGCCGATGGGCACCAGCTCGGCGGCGGCGGCAAGCCCGTAGGGCGGCATTCCCGAATAGGCGCACTCGTCGTCGCCAGAGCGCACCTTGCAGGTCTCGTGCCAGATGCCGACGTCGTCCCGCGCGCCCTTGACCCGCCTGTTGACGGCGACCCAGGCGGGCCAGTGCCGGTTGTCCTTCGCGCGGGCATAGCTCTCGAGCTGCTCGAACGAGCGCCAGTATTGCGCGATCACGCCGGGCCGCACCGGCGTGGTGCCGAGAAAACCGCAGGACGGCCCCGCGGCCTGCAGTTCCTTCACCATCCTCGGCATGGCGATGAAGACCGGCCACCAGGTGCCGATCTTCCAGGGCTTGTTGATCCGCATCCCGATCAGGAACACGACGAAATCGCCCTCGATGCGGGCGGTGAACCGGCCTTTGATCGGTCTGGGCATCGCCGCTCTCCGCCGGTCTGGTTTGTCCCGGCGGGAAGCCTCGCAGAATTGGCGCACGCGCGCGCCTGCGATCATGGGGAGCCCCATCGGGCGGAGGGCCGGCCGCCCGCCTTTACGGTTTTGGCCTTCCAGCGTGAAGGGCACGTCTCGCCCGGATCACTCGGCGCTGCGCAGGGTGCCGCGGGCCATCCAGTCGCCGAGCGACGGGGTGCCGAGGTCGAACTGGTCGGAGGTGCGGGAATAACCCTGTCCGCCCATCCGCCCGACCGCGCCAAGGCCGATCTGGTCGATCCACTTGCGCTCGGCATCGACGAGATCCTCGCGGATGTGCAGCGCGACGACCCGGCCGAGCACGATCTCGCGGCTGCGGCCCAGCTCGATCGTCATGTGGCGCACGCATTCCAGCGCAGCCGGAGCCTCGGCGATGCGCGGGCATTTCACCGCGGTGCCCGGCGCGGTGCTCAGCCCCGCCTCGTCGATCTCGCTGGTGCCCTCGGGGAAGTCGATCGCGCAGATGTTCATCCCCTCGACCAGCGCGTCGTCGACGATGTTGACGGTGAACTCCTCGGTCAGGCGGATGTTGAGCGCCGTATCCTTGAAGCTCATGTCCTCGTGGTTCTCGATGCCGATGGCCAGCACGGGCGGATCGGCGGTCAGCACGTTGAAGAAGGAGAAGGGCGCGGCATTGACCTGCCCGTCGCGCCCCAGCGTCGTGACCAGCGCGATCGGCCGCGGCACGACGGTGCCGATCAGCAGCTTGTAGCGCTCGCGCGGGGTGATTTCCTCGAAATTGAAGGTCCTGTATCCGCTCAAATGTCCTGTTCCCTTGCCATGGTCGCGGAGCCGGGCCGCGCGCCGTATTTCATGAGGATGTCGCCCAGCGGCCGCTCGGCCCGCCCGTCCGAGACGAGTGCGCGGGCGGCGACCGAGCCGACGTGATGGTCCATCAGCGCCGCCGCCTTTTCCGCGTCGCCCGTACTCAGCGCGACGATCACGCCGCGATGCTCGGACACCGCGCACTCGGCGGAATGCGGGCGCGCGTAGAGCGCGAGGATCAGCGACGAGCGACATACCAGCTGCGTCACGTAACCCTCGAGAATGTCGTTGCCCGAGAGCTCGGCCAGCAGCTGGTGGAACTCGCCGGCGAGGCGGATCGAGACCCGTTCGTCGCCGGCCCTGCGGGCGTCCTCCTCGAGCCGGACATGCGCCTCGAGCCGGCGCGCGAACTCCGGCTGCCAGCGCGCGGCGACGGCGTGGACGACCTCGCGTTCCAGCGCGCGGCGCACCGAGAAGACGTTGCGCGCCTCGGCCAGCGTCGGCTGCGCCACGGTGGCGGTGCGCTTGTGCCCCAGCTCGACCAGCCCGTCGCCGTGCAGACGCTGCAGCGCCTGCCGCACGAGCGTCCGGCTGATGCCGAAGGGGCGGCCGATGTCGTCCTCGGGAAGGCGCGTGCCGGGGGGCAGCTCCTGATCGATGATCGCCTGCCGCAGCGCCCGGTAGGCCGCTTCGGCGCCGGTTCGGCCGGGATCAAGAGGGCGGGGAGGGGCGTCGGTCATAAGGGTATCATCTCGGGAATCTTGTATACGCGCAAGTATTCTCATTTTGCTGAATGCTTGCGCAAATGTGTGGAGAATTTGCGGGAAACATGGGCGTCACAAGGCTTCCTTGCGTGGCGGCATTGATGTGTCGCATGAAAGGCGCCGCCCCGGCGCGCGTCATGTATACGTGATGCGGCAGCAATTCACGTGACTTCCGATGGTTCCTCCCCGCAAAGATCCCAACCAGATCAGGCGTCGCCGCGGGCAAGCTCGGACGCGAGCGCCCGGCTCAGCCTTCCGCGAAGACGTCGTCGAGGTTTGGCCGGGCCATGCCGCGCTGCTCGAGGTCGAGGCTGCCCGCGATCCCGTCGATATGGCTGTCGATCAGCCGTGCAAGGCGGTCGCCGTCGCGCGCCAGCAGCGCCTCGGCGATGCCGGCGTGCTCGTCGCAGGAGCACTGGTCCGCACCGGGCTTCTCGAAAAGCTGGATGATCAGCGACTCCTGCGCGATCAGGTCGACGAGGTAGCGGCTCAGCACCGTGTTCGCGGCGATCTGCGACAGCAGCACGTGGAATTCCCCCGAGAGCGCGATGATCCGGCGGCGGTCGCCTGCCTCGCGCGCCCCGTGCTCCCTGGCGATATGGGTGCGCAGCTTGGCCTCGTCGGCCGGGCTCACCCTTGCGAGCGCCTCGCGCGCGATGGCCTGCTCGATGCAGCGCCGGGCGACGAAGAGATCGGCCGCCTGCCGGGCCGTCGGCCGCGCCACCGAGGCGCCGCGGTTGGGCTCGTGATCGACGAGCCCGTCGAAGGCGAGCCGGGCCAGCACCTTGCGGATCGTGCCCCGGGTCGTGCCGAAGATGCGGCAGAGCTCGACCTCGCGAAGCCTCTGGCCGGGCAGCAGCCTTCGCTCGCCGATCGCCGTGCGGATCCGGTCGTAGACATCGCTTTCCACCGCATTGAGACGTGCCATGGGCTGCTCTTTCCTGAGGGCTTCCGGCTGTTTTTTAAGCTGGATTTCCGGCGTCTGCAATCGCGCGGGCGTCGCGGTGCGGACGGGCTTTCCAAGTGGCAAATATTAGAAAATAAATAATTAAATGTGATTTCATCCCTGTTCCGACCCCCACAGGCACGAAATTTGCGCACAAAATAAATTTGAATTGTTAACAATAATGTGCCGCTTTTGGGCATCCTCTCGATCCCGCGCACGGCGGTCGGAGTTGGTTCACCACCTTGCAAGCGGAGTTGTCGCCCATGTTCAGATCGTCCCTTCTCGCCTCGCTCACCCTCGTCGCCGCGGGAGCGCTCACCGCGCTTCCCGCCTCCGCGCAGCCGCTGCGCTGGCTGACCCAGTCGCAGGAGTCCGCGGCACAGTACCCGGCCGAGATCGCCGCGATCGAGGCGGCGGGCGGCGCCGGGTTCGAGGTCACCCGCAACGAGTTCCAGGTGCTGGGCCTGAACCTTGCCGACGCGCTGCGGCTGGTCGGCTCGGGCGCCTTCGATCTGGCAACCGTGCAGGTCGGCACCGCGGCCAAGGACGACCCCTTCCTCGAGGGCATCGACCTGATCGGCGTCTCGACCGACATGGCTGACCTCAAGGGCGCGGTGGATGCCTACCGCGAGGCCTTCAACGCCCGCCTCGGCGAGAAGTTCGGCGTCAAGGCCATGGCGATCTGGCCCTTCGGCCCGCAGGTCTTCCTGTGCAATTCCGACATGACCTCGCTGGCCGATCTCGACGGACTCAAGGTCCGCTCCTTCACCGCCTCGATGTCGACGCTGCTCGAGGAACTGGGCGCGACGCCCGTCACCCTGTCCTTCCCCGAGGTCTACCCGGCGCTGCAGCGCGGGGTCGCCTCCTGCGGCGTGACCTCGCCGACCTCGTCCAACACCGGCAAGTGGCCGGAGGTGACCACCCATCTCTACCCGCTGTCGGTCTCGGGCTCGGTGCAGGCGCACATGGTCAACCTCGGCTGGCTGAACGGGCTCGACGCCGAGAAGCGCGCCGCCTTCGAGGCGGTGATGGCCGACATGGAGGAAGCGCTCTGGACGCTGGCGATCGAGACCAACGGCACCGCGCAGTCCTGCTCGACCGGCGGCGATTGCCCCGAGGGGATCTACACCGCCTACGACATGACGCTGGTGCCGGTGTCGGACGCCGACAAGGAAAAGGTCGCCGAGATCTCGGCCACGAAGATCCTGCCGGAATGGGGCGCGCGCTGCGAGGCCAGCTACGCGGGCTGCATCGCGCTCTGGAACGAGACCGTGGGCGCCGCGCGCGGCCTGACCATCGCCTCCGAGTAAGCGCGGCATGACCTCTCTGTTGGGGATCGCCCGCGGGCTGGCCCTGGCGCTCGCGCTTGTCGCGGGCGCCGCCGTCGCCCTGCTCGCGGTGCTGATCGTCGTCGATATCGCGGGGCGGGACGTCTTCGGCGTCTCGCTCCAGGGCACGGACGAGCTGGGCGGCTACGTGCTGGCCTTCGTCGGCTCGCTGGGCCTGTCGCTGACGCTGCTGAACCGCGGTCACCCGCGGATCGACATCTTCCTGCGGCTCTTTCCCGAGCGGCTGCGCGCCGGGCTGCACGTGCTGGCGCAGGCCAGCATCGCGGGGCTCGGCCTCTTCATGACCTGGCATGCGTGGGGCGAGCTGGCCGAGACCATCCGCTTCGGCGCGGTGACCAACACGCCGCTGCAGACCCCGCTCTGGGTGCCGCAGGCGATCTGGGTCGCGGGCACCGGGTTTTTCGCGGCGGTCGCCTGCCTGACCACGGTGCACGGGCTCTGGCTGCTCTTCACCGACCGTTCCGCGGTCGAAGCCGCCTACGGGCCTCCCACCGTCGACGAGGAAGTCGGCCATTACGTCGATCATGGCGAGGAGACGCTCCATGCTGGGCATTGAAGGCGCGGCCCTCGGCTTTGCGCTGCTGCTGTTCCTGCTGTTCATCGGGCAGCACATCGCCACGGCGCTCTTCACCGTCGCGGTGCTGGGCGCATGGCTCTTCTTCGGCGACGCCATGCTGCGGCCCTTCGGCACGATGATGTGGGGCACGCTCAACAACTTCCTGCTGGTCGCGATCCCGCTCTTCGTGCTGATGGGCGAGATCCTCGTGCGCGGCGGGGTGACCGAGCGCATGTACCGTGCGCTGGCCGACTGGACGCGGCCGCTGCCGGGCGGGCTGCTGCACACCAATATCGCCGCCTCGACGGTCTTCGCCGCGATCTCGGGCTCGTCGGTTGCCACGGCGGCGACCATCGGCACCGTCGCCTTCCCGACCTTCCGCCGCCAGAACTACGCCGAAGCCTGGGTCGCGGGCAGCGTCGCCTCGGGCGCGACGCTGGGCATCCTGATCCCGCCCTCGATCAACCTGATCATCTACGGCGCGATCACCAACACCTCGATCGGCGCGCTCTTCCTCGCCGGGGTGCTGCCGGGGCTCATCCTCGCGCTGGCCTTCATGGCGATCATCATCGTGGCGAGCCTGCTCAATCCTTCGGTCGCGGGCCGCCCCGAGCGCATGGCGCCCTGGCCCGAGCGCCGCAAGCGGCTGGGGGACTTGCTGCCGCCGCTGGCCATCTTCGTGCTGGTGATGGGGGCGATCTACCTCGGCTTCGCGACGCCCACCGAGGCGGCCGGGGTGGGGGTGGTCGGAGCCTTCCTGCTCACCGCCTGCTACCGCTCGCTCAGTTGGCGGATGCTGCGCGAGGCGCTGATCTCCACCGTCACCACCACGGCGATGACGCTGCTGATCCTCGTTGCCGCCTTTTACCTCAACTTCATCCTCGGCGTGCTGGGCGTGCCCGGTCAGGTCTCGGCCTTCGTGTCGGAGCTGCAGGTCGGGCCGGTGGCGATGCTGGTACTGCTGGTGGTGCTCTACCTGATCCTCGGCTGCTTCCTCGACGCGCTCGCGATGATGATCGCGACGATCCCGGTGGTGATGCCGGTGGTCACGCACCTCGGCTATGACAGCGTCTGGTTCGGCATCTTCCTCGTGATGATGTGCGAGCTTGCGCTGATTACCCCGCCGGTGGGCATGAACCTCTACGTGACGCAAAGCGTGCGCGGGCGCGGGCAGGTGGGCACGGTGATCCTTGGCGTGCTGCCCTTCCTCGCCTGCATCCTCGGGGTGGTGGCGCTCATCTCGATCTTCCCGGGACTGCTCTGATGCGCCTGCTCGCCCTCAATCCCAACACCTCGCCCGAGGTGACCGCGGCCTTCGTGGCCGAGGCCCGCCGCATCGCGCCCGAGGGCACCCTCATCGACGGCGTCACCGGCGGCTTCGGCGCGCGGATCGTGACCACCGAGGCCGAGAACCTGATCGCCGCCCATGCCGCGCTGGAGCTTGCGGCGCAGCACGCGGGCGGGGTCGACGGGGTGATCCTCGCGATCTCCTTCGACACCGCGCTGCGCGCGCTTTCGGAGCTGCTGCCGGTGCCGGTGGTCGGGCTGACCGAGGCGGCGCTGGCGGCGACCGGCGGCGTGCCCTTCGGCGTGGTGATCTTCGGCGCCTCGAGCCAGCCGCTCTACGCGCGCCTGCTGGAGGGCTACGGCTACAGCCCCGCCGGCTGGGAGGTCATCGAGTTCGCCTCGCGCGAGGACTATCTCGACGCCGAGCGGCGCGACGGCGCGGTGCTCGGGGCCATCGACAAGCTGGCGCAGGCGGGGGCGCAGGCGGTGGTGATCCTCGGCGCCGCGATCGTCGGCATGGCGGCGCGTCTCGCGCCCCGCGCGGCGGTCCCGGTCAGCGACGGCGCCGCGGCGCTGGCGCTCTGCCGGGACAGGATCGCCGGGGGTGCGGCTCAGCCCGCCCGGCCGGTGCCGATCGCGGAAAGCATCGGCCTCTCGCCCGCGCTCGCCGCCCTGCTCGCCGGGACGCAGCCATGAGCGACGCCCTCTTTCGCAACGTCCGCCTGCTCGATCCGGCGCATCCCGAGGGCATGACCTCGCCCTGCGACCTGCGCGTCGAAGGGGGCGTCATCGCCGCCATCGGTGACGGGCTCGCGGCCCCCGACGGGGCGCGGGTGATCGAGGGCCGGGGTGATCTGCTGATGCCGGGGCTGGTCAACGCGCATTTCCATTCCTCGGTGAACCACATGAAGGGGCGGCTGCCCTGCCTGCCGCTCGAGCTCTTCATGCTCTACGAGAGCCCGGCGCTCGAGACGCTGCGCCCGACGCCGCGGCAGGCCTACCTGCGCACGATGCTGGGCTGCATCGAGATGCTGCGAAACGGCACGACCGCGGTGATGGACGACTGCTTCTTCGTGCCCGAGCCCACGCCCGAGATCATCGACGCGGTGGCGCAGGCCTATGCCGACAGCGGCATCCGCGCGACGCTGGCGCTGGACGAGCCCGAGCTGTCCGAGATCGAGAAACTGCCCTTCCTCGCGGAACTCGCGCCGCCGCATCTGCAGGGCGCGCTGGCGCGGCGGCCGAGGCTCAAGGCGCCGGACCTGCTGGCGCTCTACGATCACCTGATCACCCGCTGGCACTGCGCCGCGGAGGGGCGCATCGGGGCGGCGGTCAGCTGCTCGGCGCCGCAGCGGGTCAGCCCCGAGTATTTCGCCGAGCTCGACGCGCTCAGCCGCGCGCATGACCTGCCGGTGCTGGCGCACATGCTGGAGACCCGGCTGCAGCGCGTTCTGGGGCACGAAAGCTTCGGCGGGCGGTCGCTGGTGCGCTACACCCATGACCTCGGCCTGCTCTCCGCGCGGATGCAGGTCATCCACGCGATCTGGGTGGATGCCGCGGACCTCGACCTCATCGCCGACGCGGGTGCGACTGTCGCGCACAACCCGATCAGCAACCTGCGGCTCGGCTCGGGGGTCATGCCCCTGCGCGAGATGCTGGACCGGGGCATCAGCGTCTCGCTCGGGGTCGACGAGGCCATCGCCGACGACGCGGTGAACCTCTGGTCGGTGATGAAGACGGCCGGGATGATCCATACCCTCTCGGGCGACGATCCCGATCGCTGGCCCACCGCGGGCGAGGTGCTGCGCGCGGCGACCGAAGGCGGTGGCCTTGCGATGCGCCGGCCGGGGCTCGGCACGCTGGCCCTCGGCGCGCCCGCCGACCTGAACCTTGTGGACCTCTCGAGCCTCGCCTTCCTGCCGCTCAACGATCTCGTCCGGCAACTGGTGCATGTCGAGCAGGGCGGCTCGGTGCGGTTGACCATGGTGGCGGGGCGGGTGGTCGCCGAGAAGGGGCGTGTCGTCTCGGTCGACGAGACGGCGCTGCTCGCCGAGGCGCGCGAGGTCTTCGCCGGGATCGCCCCGGTGCTGCGCCGCGCCGCCGCCGAGGTGGCGGACCTGCTGCCGGTCTACCGCGCCATACACGACCGCGCCGCCGCCCGCGACGTCGGGATGCGGCGCAAGCTCGAGAAAGGTCTCCTGTGAGCCTGCCCTGGACATACTCCGCCCTGCCATCCCGCCCCGCAGGCCATTGGCCCAACGGTGCAAAGGTCGCCCTCTGGGTCGCCGTCGGCGTCGAAAGCTACCGCCCCGATGAGGGCATGACCGAGGACATCCTGCCGCGCGGCGCGCCGCCGGACCTCGTCAATACGGCTTGGCGCGACTACGGCAACCGTGTGGGCGCGTTCCGGCTCTTCGACCGGCTCGCGGCGATCGGTATCCGGCCCGCGGTGCTGCTGAACACCAACCTCTACGACGAGGCGCCCGAGGTCATCGCCGCCGCCCGCGCCGCCGGGGCCGAGTTCGTCGGCCATGGCGCGTCGAACTCCGACAGCCTCGCGGCGCTGCCCGCGGGGGAGGAAGCGGCCTACGTTGCCCGTGTGCGCGCGCGCATCGCCGCCGCCGAGGGCGCGCCGCCGGGTGGCTGGTCCTCGCCCTGGCTCGCGCACACGCCGACTTCCCTGCAAAGCCTTGCCGGTGCGGACTACCGCTATCTTCTCGACCTGCGGCTCGACGACCAGCCGGTCTGGCTGGACGCCGGACCAAAGCGCCTCCTGGCCATCCCCTATGCCGCCGAGCTCAACGACAGCACCAGCATGGTCGGGCGCCAGATGGAGCCGCGCGCTTTTGCCGCCGCCATCCTCGACGAGGCGCGCGAGCTGCTGGAGAGCCCGCAGCCTGTGGTGATGAGCGTGGTGCTTCACAGCTTCATCTCGGGGCAGCCCTGGCGGCTGCGCCCGCTCGCCGAGGCGCTGGCCGAGGTCGCGGCGATGCCGGGCGTCTGGCTCGCGACCCCCGCCGAGATCCACGCGGCGGTGCTGGCCGAGCCGTCACTGGCGGCGGGCTGACCGATGCGCCTTCTCTTCGCCAATCCCAACACCTCCGAGGCCATGGCCGGGATCATGGCCGCCGAGGCCCGCCGCGTCGCCGCGCCCGGCACCACGATCGACGTCTGCAGCGCGGCCTTCGGCTCGGCCTATATCTCGACCCGGGGCGAGGCTGCGGTCGCGGGGCACGCGCTGCTCTCGGCGCTGGCGCAGGCCTATGACCGGCATGACGCGGTGATCGTCGGGGCCTTCATCGTGCCCGCCGTCACCGCCGCGGCAAAGGAGATGATGCCGGTGCCGCTCATCGCCACCGGCGAGGCCGGGCTCGCCGCCGCTTCGGTGCTCGGGCAGGGCATCTCGATCCTCTCCATCGGCGCGCCCGCGCGGCGGATGACCGACGAGCTGGTCGCGGCCACGGGCCTTGGCGGGCGGGTCGTCTCGATCCGCGACATAGGGCTCACCGGCACCGAGCTGACCGAGGACCAGCCGCGCGCCGATGCGGCGGCGATCGGGCTGGGGCTGCGGGCGGTCGAGGAGGACCGCGCCGACGTGATCGTCCTCGGCGCGGGCTCGATGGAGGGCATGGCACGGCGCATCCAGCCGGCGTTGCCGGTGCCGGTGGTCTCGCCCGTCGGGGCGGCGGTCTGCATGGCCGAGATGATCCTGCGCCTCGGCCTGCCGAAGCCGCGCGCGGGCAACTGCGCGCAGCCTTCGGGCATCGCCATGACCGGGCTCGACCCGGCGCTGACCCGGCTCTTCGGCGGCGCCTGAGCCGGGCCCGTGCCGGCTCAGTAGCCCATCGCGCGGGGCAGCCCGGTCACCAGCCCCGGCACGAACATGCACAGGAAGAGCACGGCGTACATGGCGGCGATGAAGGGCCAGCTCTCGCGCACGAGCTCGGTCATCTTCACCCCGGTGATGCCGCAGACGACGAAGAGGATCACCCCCACCGGCGGCGTCAGCATCCCGATCACAAGGTTCAGCACGAAGAGAAAGCCGAAGTGCAGCGGGTCGATGCCGAACTGCAGCGCGATCGGGTGGAAGAGCGGCACCAGCATGATGTTGGCGGCGTTCGATTCAAGGAACATCCCCACCACCAGCATCATCAGCGCGACCAGCAGCAGGAAGACGGTCGGGCTGTCGGTCAGCGCCTTGATCTGCGCCGCCAGCTTCATCGGCATGAGGTCGATGGTGAAGAGGAAGGTCACCGTCGAGGCGAAGGCGATCATCGCGCCGACCATGGCCGAGGTCTTGGCGGCAGTGAGCAGCACGCCCGGCAGGTCCGCGACGCGCAGCCTGCGGGTGATGAAGAAGCCGATGAAGAGCGCGTAGCAGACCCCGATGGCCGCGCCCTCGGTGGGGGTGAAGGCGCCTGCGACGATGCCGCCGATCACCACCACGGGCATCATGAAGACGACGACCGAGCGCCGGGTCTCGCGCAGGGCGCGGCGGAGCGCGAACCCCTCGCCGGCCAGCGGGTAGTCGCGCTTCCAAGAGATGAACCAGCAAAGGGCCATGAGCGCGACGAAGAGGATCAGTCCCGGCACCACGCCCGCCATGAAGAGCCCGCCGACCGAGACGGTCGAGCCCGCCATGAAGGCATAGACGATCATCGCCCCCGAGGGCGGGATGATCGGCCCGAGATTGGCGGCGGCAGCCACGGCCCCCGAGGAAAAGCCGAGCCCGTACTGCTTCTTCAGCGAGGGGACCAGCGTCGAGGCCAGCGCCGAGGCATCGGCCACCGCCGCGCCCGAGACCGAGGCTAGCCCGGCGCCCGCGACGATCGACACCTGCAGCAGCCCGCCGCGCATCCGCCCGACGAAGGCGTTGGCGAAGTCCACCAGCCGCTCCATGATCCCGCCCTTCAGCATCAGTTCTCCGGCGATCATGAAGAGCGGGATGGACATGAGCGGGAAGGAATTGACCGCGTTCATCATCCGGCTCGGCATGATCGCTGGATCGAACCCCGCCAGCCAGAGCCCGAAGAGCGCGGCGCAGCCCAGCGAGAAGGCCAGCGGCATGCCGAGCACGCCGAGGACGAAGAAACAGGCGATGACGGCAAGGCTCATGGCAGGGGCGTGTCCGGATCGGCCGCCATGTGCAGCAGGTGCAGCGCCGAATGCAGCGTGCCCGCGATGACGGGAAAGAAGAAGACCGAGGAGGTGATGTCGATGGCGCCGAGACGCTCGCTCCAGGTGGCGCCCGCGACATGGAGCGTGGCCCTGAAGAGGATCAGCAGCATCAGCCCGGCGATCAGGCTGATGCCCCGCCGGACCAGCCGCCGGGGCGCGGCGGGCAGGCGGTCGACCACGAGGTCGATGCCGACATGGGTGCCGTCGCGGATGCCGAGCGGGATGGCGACGAAGATCGCGGTGACGAAGGCGAGGCGCGAGACCTCGTCGGCCCAGTCGAGCGAGGCGTTGAAGCCGTAGCGCAGCAGAACCTGCGCCGAGACCACCGCCACCATGAGGGCGGCGGCGGCGATCACCATGAGGCGCGCGCCCGTGTCGGCGCGCGCAAGGATCGCAGGGACGATCTGTCTCATAGGGCGGATCAGTTCGACACCGAGGACATTTCCGCGTCGAGCAGCGCCACCAGCTTCGGATCGAGCCGGGCCTTGGTCTCGGCGGCGACGCCGGCCGTGGTCTCGCGCAGGGCGGCGGCAAGCTCGGGTGACACCTCGGTGTAGGTCATGCCCATCTCGATGATCTTCGCGAGCGCCGCGCCGTCCTGCTCGGCGGCGAGCACGCGCTGCTCGGCGACGGCGGCATCCATCGCCTCGGTGACCCAGGCCTGTTTCTCGGCGGAGAGCCCGTCGAACCACTTCTTGTTGGCGACGACCGAGATGAAGTCGAAGAAATGCCCGGTGTTCGACACGTAGTCCTGCACCTCGGGGTAGCCGGCGACCTGGATGATCGAGAAGGGGTTCTCCTGCCCGTCGATCACCTTCTGCTCGAGTGCCGAGTAAAGCTCGTTGACGTCCATCGCCAGCGGGTTGGCGCCGAGCGCGCGGAAGGTGGCGAGGTGGGTCTCGTTGGGCTGCAGGCGGATCTTGAGCCCGGCGATGTCCTCGATCGTCTCGATCGGTCGAACCGAGTTGGTCATCTGCCGGAACCCGAGCTCCATGTAGCCGAGCGACATGATGTCCTGCGCGGCGAGCTTCTCGTCGAGCGCCTCGCCCACGGGGCCGTCAACGACCTTGAAGGCCTCTTCGCGGCTCTCGAACTGGAAGGGCAGGCCGACGATCTCGAGCTCGGGCACGGTGCGGGTGAGATAGGCGGTGCCGACCCAGATGATCTCGACCGCGCCGAGCTTGACCGCCTGCACGTTCTCGGCCGCGCCGCCCAGCTGGCGGGCCGGGAAGAGGTTCACCTCGAAGGCGCCGCCCGACAGGTCGGCGAGTTTCGCGGCAAAGGTTTCCATCGCGACCGAGGAGGAATGGTCGGTGGCGAAGTTCCCGGCGACCCGGATCGTGTCGGCCTGCGCCGGGGCGGTGAGGGCGAGGACGGAGGCGGCGAGGGCGAGGATCTGGTGTTTCATTGGCTGTGCTCCTTGGAGTCCTGAGGACATGTCGAGGAAGGGTTCGGGGTGGGTTCGGGGGCCGCGCCGAAGGCAGCGCGGCAGCGTGCCCGGATCACCGAGGCGATCTCGGACAGCGTGGTGGTGTGCTCCTCCAGCGGGCTTGCCCGGAGGCGTTGCTCGAAGGTCTGGTACAGCGCGGCCCGGTCGGGCACGCGGTGCAGCGCGATGATGAACGGGTGGCCGAAACGCGCCCGGTAGGCGGTGTTGAGCGCGGCCAGCCGCGCGGCCTCGCCGGAGGGCAGGGCGGTCAGACCGAGGCGCCCCTGTTCCGACGTGCTTTCGGCGGTCATCCGCCCCTCGGCCGCCTCGGAGCCGGAAAGCTCGGGATGGACGTTGAAGAGGGCGCGGCGCCGGGCCGGAGCGGCGGCGAGGATGACCTCGACCAGCGCCTCGGCCAGCGCCTCGTCCGAGGCGAAGGGACGCAGGTCCACCACCGCCTCGGCCACCCAGGGCGAGCGTTCGACGAGCGGGGAGAGGGCCGCAAGAGCCTGTTCGCGCTGAACCGAGTTCAGCGTGGTAAGTCCGCGTGTCATGGGGATGTCCGTTGGTTCCTGCCCCGACCCTACGGCGAAATCTCCATTGCAATCCATTCTATAAAAAATCACAGTTTATTCGAAAAATTAGAATGGAGCGGACAATGTCGCTGTTCCTCGTTCCACGGGTCCTGCGCTACGTCGAGGCGGTGGCCGAGCATGGCTCGATCCAGGCGGCGTCGCGGGCGCTGGGCATCTCGGCCTCGGCCATCGACCGGCAGGTGAAGCTGCTCGAGGACCGGCTGGACCTGCTGCTCTTCGACCGGCAGAGCACGGGGATGGAGACGACCGCGGCGGGCGAGATGTTCCTCGTGCTGGCGCGGCGCTGGCAGGCCGATGAGAACCGCATCCTGTCGGACGTGAAGCAGATGCAGGGCATCGACCTCGGCGTCGTCCGCCTCGCGACCATGGACAGCCTCGCGAACGGGCCGCTGCCGCGGGTACTGGCGGCGATCGGCGAGGCCTTTCCCCGGGTCCAGGTCGAGGTCGAGATCATGACGCCCGACGCGGCCATGGCGGCGGTCGACGAGGGGCTCGCCGACCTCGCGCTCGGCTTCAACCTGCGCGCCTCGCGCGACGTGCACGTGCTGTGGTCGGCCGACCTGCCGCTGGTCTGCGTCGCCGCGCCGTCGCATCCCGTCGCCGCGCTTGCCAGCATCTCGATCAAGGAGGTCCGCGCCTATCCGCTGGTGGTGCAGAGCCGGGCGCTGGCGATCCGGCGGATGCTCGAGGCGCGGCACACCTGGCTCTTCAGCGACGCCTTCCCGCCGGTGGTGACCAACTCGCTGCAACTGCTCAAGCAGATGGTTTGCGCCGGAACCCATCTCGCGCTCACCTCGGAACTCGACGCCGCCGCAGAGCTTCTCGCGGGCCGGATGGTGGCGATCCCGATGACCGACGCGCAGGTGCGCAGCCAGTCGATCAGCCTCGTGGTGAGCGTGAAGCGCACGCTGCCGCGGATCTGCTCGGCCGTGTCGAAGGTGCTGATCGAGGAGATCGCTGCCTGCGCGGACGAGGTGCGCAGCCTGCGCCGGGAGTGACCCCGGCTCGCCCGTGACTCTCCCCGCGCGGGTTTGCGGGTCTCCAAACATGCACTGTTGACATATCAACTCATGCCGTGCAGGGTGAGGATAGTTGATGAATCAACTCGTGCGCCGGGGAGGGCGCCGCGCCGGGAGGGCAATCCAGTTGCAGGGCAGATGACGCTGACGCGCGCGTGTCAGCGCGCGATGCCGTCTTGCGATCGGCACCCTTCCGGACCGATCAGACCTGAGGAGCCGAGAGCCACATGAAGACCCGCACCGCCGTTGCCTTTGAAGCAAAGAATCCGCTCGAGATCATGGCGACCGGCCTCTGCCAGACCGACGGCTGCACGCCGGACGGGCTCGACGAAGAGGGGCTGTGCCCCGCGGTCCTCCTTCATGAAGGCGCGGGCACCGCGCTCGAGGTGGGCCTCCGCATCGGCGTCGTCCACTGACATCGCTCCTGGCGGCGGGTGTCGCCGCCGGGCAAGGCAACCCGCCTCTGGAGGAGAGGCGACAGCGCGGCCGCAAGGGCCGCACACATGGGAGGACATCATGACCATACGGACCCTCATGACCGCCGTCGCGGCGGTCAGCGCCCTCGGTGCGACCTGCGCCACGGCGGACGAGATCAAGGTGGGCGTCATCGCGCCCTTCTCGGGCCCCTTCGCGCAATATGGCGTGCAGTACCAGCAGGCGATCGAGGCCTACCAGGCGCAGCACGGCACGGCCGCGGGCGAGCATGAGATCAGCTTCATCTACAAGGACGTCGGCGGGGTGAACCCCGACCAGTCGCGCGCGCTGGCGCAGGAGCTGCTGATCCGCGACCGCGTCGACTATCTCGCGGGCTTCACCTTCACCCCGAACGCGCTGGCGGTCGGCCCGGTGATCACCCAGTCGGAGACGCCGACGGTGATCTTCAACGCCGCCACCTCGGCGATCAACAAGGTAAGCCCCTTCTACCTGCGCACCAGCTACACGCTGCCGCAGGTGTCCATTCCCGCCGCCGAATGGGCCTACGACCAGGGCATCCGCACCGTGGTCACCACGGTCAGCGACTACGGCCCCGGCATCGACGCCGAGACCTCGTTCAAGCGCGCCTTCGAGGCGAAGGGCGGCACCGTGACGGACAGCATCCGCATGCCGCTCTCGACCACCGATTTCACCCCGATCCTGCAGCGCGTGAAGGACGAGGCGCCGGACGCGGTCTTCACCTTCCTGCCGGGAGGCCCGCCCACCTTCTCCTACACCAAGACCTACAACGAGAACGGTCTGCGCGAGGCGGGGATCACCTTCCTCGGCACCGCCGAGACCGAGGAGACCAACCTGCAGGGGCTCGGCGACATGGCCGTGGGGCTGCAGACCGCCTACCACTACTCGCCCGCGCACGACAGCGACGAGAACCGCGCCTTCCTTGCCGCGCTGACCGAGCTGCATCCCGACGCGGTGGCCAACTGGGCCTCGGTCGGGGCCTATGACGGCGTGCACCTGATCTACGAGATGGTGGCGGCGGCGGGCTCGGACGGGCCGGCGGCGGTCGAGGCGGCGCTCGGCCTCAAGTGGGAAAGCCCGCGCGGCCCGCTCGAGATGGACCCCGAGACCCGCACCGTCATCCAGAACGTCTATATCCGCGAGGTGGCGCGCAACGCCGAGAGCGGGCTTCTGGAGAACGTCGAGACCGGCGTGATCGCCACCGTCGGCGACCTCGGCTGGACCGAGTGAGCGGCCGGTAAGCGGCTAGTGACCGACCAGCGACTGGCAGGATGGGCCGGCCCGCGCCGGCCCGTTCCACCGAAACACGGGACACGACATGACTCTCCTTCTCAATATCGCGGTCGACGGCATCGCCTACGGCATGATCCTCTTCATGATCGCCGTCGGCCTGTCGGTCACCATGGGGCTGATGCGGGTGGTGAACCTCGCGCATGGCGGCTTTGCCCTGATCGGCGGTGCGCTGGCGCATTGGCTGGGCGCCGGGCTGGGCCTGCCCTTCGGCCTCGCCCTGCTGCTCGCCGTCGCCGGGACCATCCTCGTCGCCATGCCGCTCGAGCGCCTCGTCTACCGGCGCATCTACGGCTTCGGCGAGCTGCAGCAGGTGCTGGCGACGATCGGCCTCACCTTCCTGATCATCGCCACGGTGAACCTGCTGCTCGGCTCGGCGCTGCTGGCCATCCCGCTGCCCGAGGCGCTGAGCCGCTCGGTCGATCTCGGCTTCCGCCAGCTGACCGCGCACCGCGCAGCGGTGATCGCGGTGGGAGCGCTGGTGATCCTCGGCCTCTGGGCGCTGCTCGACCGCACGCGTTTCGGCATCCGGCTGCGCGCCGCCGTCGACAACCGCGACGCCGCCTCGGCGCTCGGCATCGACACCGGGCGCATCTACATGCTGACCTTCGCGCTCGGCGCGGGGCTGGCGGCGCTCGGCGGCATCCTCGGGGCGGAGCTCTTGCCCATAGATGCCTATTACCCGCTGCGCTACATGGTGCTCTTCCTGATCGTCGTGGCGATCGGCGGGCTCGGCTCGATCCTCGGCTCCTTCGTCGCGGCGCTGGCCATCGGCCTGATCGAAACCGCCAGCCGTTACCTCGTGCCCGACATGGCGACGATCACCTTCTTCGCCATCGTCATCCTTTTCCTGGCGCTGCGCCCGCGCGGCCTGATGGGGAGGGCCTGAGCATGGCGGCACGTCTCCTTCCACCGCTGCTGATGCTGATCGCAGCCGTGGCGGCGTATTTCCTCTTTCCCTACAACCTCGCCTTCCTGACCCGCATCGTCATCATGACCGTGCTGGTCCTGTCGCTCGACCTCGTGCTCGGCCTTGCCGGCATCGCCACGCTGGGACAGGCCGCCATGTATGGCGCGGGGGCCTACGCGGCGGGGCTCTTCGCGATCCACGTCTGGGCCGACCCGGTGGCGGGGCTGGTCGCCGGAGCGCTCGCCGGGACCGCGCTGGCGGCGCTCTCGGGCGCGGTGCTGATGCGCACGCAGGGGCTGACGCTCATCATGCTGACCATCGCGGTCGCGCAGATCTGCGCCGAGACCGCCAACCGCGCCCGCGGCGTGACCGGCGGCGCGGACGGGCTGCGCGGCATCCGGCCCGGCAAGGTGCTGGGGCTCTGGGAGTTCGATTTCATCGGCATCACCGGCTACTGGTACGCGCTGGCGGTCCTGCTGCTGGTCTTCGCCGCGCTCGCGGTCATCGCGCGCTCGCCCTTCGGCCTGTCGCTGCGCGGCATCCACGAGAGCCCCGAGCGCATGGTCGCCATCGGCGTCTCGGTCTACCGCCGCAGGCTCGCGGCCTACACGCTGGGTGGCGGTATCGCCGGGATCGCCGGGGCGCTCACGGCGCAGATCACCCAGCTCGTCAGCCTCGAGACCTTTTCCTTCACGCTCTCGGCCGAGGCGCTGATCATGCTGATCCTCGGCGGCACCGGGCGGCTCTACGGCGCGGTGCTGGGCACGGTGATCTTCATGTCCGTGCATCACCTCGCCGCCGCCAACGATCCCTTCAACTGGCTCTTCGTCATCGGCGCGCTGGTGCTGGCGGTGGTCTTCTTCCTGCCCGCCGGGATCGCGCATCTGCCCACCGTGCTGAAACGCCTGACCAGCGGAGACCGCCATGCAAAGTCCTGAAACCTCGGGCCTCGAGGTCCGCGGCCTCTCCAAGCGCTTCGGCGGGCTGGTGGTCACGGAGAATATCGACTTCGACCTGCCGCCCGGCGCGCGCAAGGCCCTGATCGGCCCCAACGGCGCGGGCAAGAGCACCTTCGCCAACCTCGTCACCGGCATCCTCACCCCGACGAGCGGCAGCATCCGCTTCGACGGGCAGGACATCGCGGCCCTCGACGAGGCGCAGCGGGTCAAACGCGGCATCGCCAAGACCTTCCAGATCACCACGCTCTTCCCGCGCCTGACAGTGCGCGAGAACCTGCGCCTGCCGGTGCTGGAGCGCGAGGGGCTGGGGCGGCGCACGCTCCGCCGCGCCAGCGGCAACGCGGCGGTCGAGGCCGAGGTGAAAGCGCTGATCGACCAGTTCGACCTCGGCCCGCTCGCCGACCGCCCGGTGCTCGATCTGGCCTATGGCCAGCAGCGGCTGGTCGAGATGGCGCTGAGCCTCGCGCTGAAGCCGCGGTTGCTGATCCTCGACGAGCCCGCCGCGGGCGTGCCGTCGAGCGAGACGCATCTCATCATCGAGGCGATCGAGCGCCTGCCCGAGGACCTTGCGGTGCTGGTGATCGAGCATGACATGGACCTCGTGTTCCGCGTCGCCCGCTCGATCGTCGTGCTGGTGCAGGGGCGCATCCTCACCGAGGACACGCCGCAGGAGATCGCCACCAACGCGCAGGTGCGCGAGCTGTATCTCGGAGGGGCCCATGTCTGACAAGGTTCTGGAGCTGAAGAACGTCACCGCCGGCTACGGCCCGACCCACGTGCTGCGCGGCGTCACGTTGTCCATCGCGCCGGGCGAGCGGCTGGCGGTGATCGGGCGCAACGGCGCGGGCAAGACCACGCTCCTGCGCACGATCATGGGGCTGACCCGGATGCACGGCGGCAGCGTGAGCTACGGCGGGCGGGCCATCGACCGGCTCGCGCCCTATCGGCGCTGCGACCTCGGGCTCGGGCTGGTGCCGCAGACGCGCGACATCTTCCCCTCGCTCACCGTGGAAGAGAACCTGCTGTCGTGCCTGCGCGGCGATGCCTCGCTCGAGGAGGCCTACGCGCTTTTCCCGCGGCTCAAGGAGCGGCGCAGGAATGGCGGCACGCAGCTTTCGGGGGGCGAGCAGCAGATGCTCTCGATCGCCCGCACGCTGATGACCCGCCCCGAGGTGCTGCTGCTCGACGAGCCGCTCGAGGGCCTTGCCCCGGTGATCTGCGAGCAGCTGATGGCGGTCTTCGAAGAGCTCGCCCGGGACGGCAGCCGCGCCGTCGTGCTGGTCGAGCAGCATGCCGAGGCTGCGCTCGCCTTCGCCACCCGCGCCGTGCTGATGGCCAATGGCGCAATCGTTCACGAAGGGCCCGCTGCGGCGCTGCGACGGGACGCGGAGCTGCTGCACCGCCACGTCGGCGTCGCGATGAGCGCCTGATCCGAGGAGACCCCCATGACGCTTTCCCCCATGACCCTCATCGAAGGGCACAAGCCCATCACCCCCGCCAGCGGCATCCCGGTCTGGGACGTCGATCCCTATGATGCCGAGCTGCTGCGCGATCCCTCGGCCTATTACTCGCGGCTGCGCGAACTCGGCGAGGTGGTCTACATCCCGCGCTACAGCGTGCTCGCCGTGGGGCGCTACGAGACGACGCGGCACGTCTTCAGCGACCACGAGAATTTCCTGTCGTCGCACGGCGTTGGCCTCAACGACTTCAAGCTCGAGGACCCGTGGCGGCCGCCGTCGATCATCCTCGAGGTGGACCAGCCCGACCACACCCGCACCCGCAAGGTCATGTCCCGCGCGCTCTCGCCCAAGGTGGTGAAGGGCTTCGCGGACCTCTTCCGCGAGACCGCCGACGTGCTGGTCGATCAGCTGCTCGGCAAGGGCACCATCGAGGCGGTCACCGACCTCGCCGAGGCCTTCCCCACCACCGTCTTTCCGAAAGCGGTCGGCATGAAGGACGTGAACCCGCGCCACCTCGTCGACTACGGCGCCATGGTGTTCAACGCCGTCGGCCCCGACAACGCCCTGCGCCGCGAGGCGATGAGCCACGCCGGCGAGATCGTGCCCTGGATCAACGCCGCCTGCACCCGCGACCGGCTGACCGGCGACGGGCTCGGCGCGATGGTCTACGCCTCGGCCGATGACGGCACGCTGACCGAGGCCGAGGCGGGGATGCTGGTGCGCTCGTTCCTCTCGGCGGGCGTCGACACCACGGTCACCGGCATCGGCAACGCGCTCTGGTGCCTGTCGCAGAACCCCGATCAATGGCAGGCACTGAAGCGCGACCCCGCGCTGATCCGCCCTGCCTTCGAGGAGGTGCTGCGCTACACCTCGCCGGTGCACACCTTCGGCCGCACCGCCGGGCAGGCGACCGAGATCGCGGGCTTCCCGGTCGAGGAGGGCACGAAGGTGATCTGCGTGCTCGCCGCCGCCAACATGGACCCCGCCAAGTGGGGCGATCCCGAGGTCTTCCGCATCGACCGCAGGCCGGTGGGACACGTCGCCTTCGGTGCAGGCATCCACGGCTGCGTCGGCCAGAACATCGCGCGCGCCGAGCTCGAGGCGGTGCTTGGCGCGCTGATCGAAAGGGTCGACCGCATCGAGCCCGCAGGCGAGCCCGTCTGGCGCCCGGGCAACGCCATCCGCGCGCTCGACCGCCTGCCCATCACGCTCATTCCGAACTGAGGAGACCCTCCCATGGTCAAGGTAACCTACGTGGCCCACGACGGCACCAGCACCGAACTTCACGGCGATCCGGGCGACAGCGTCATGAGCCTTGCGATTGCGCAGGGGCTCGACGGCATCGTCGCCGAATGCGGCGGCTCGATGATGTGCGCGACCTGCCACTGCTACGTGGACGAGGACTGGGCCGGCGCGACCGGCCCGCGCATGGACGGCGAGGAGGACATGCTCGAAAGCGCCGCTTCCGAGGTCACCGGACGCTCGCGCCTCTCGTGCCAGATCAGGCTGACCGACACGCTCGACGGGCTGGTGGTGCACCTGCCGGAGGAGCAGGTATGAGCCACGTCGTCATCGTCGGCGCGGGGCAGGGCGGGTTTCAGGCCGCCATGTCGCTCCGGCAGGAGGGGCACGAGGGGTCCATCACACTGATCGGCGGCGAGCCCGGGCTGCCCTACCAGCGCCCGCCGCTGTCCAAGGCCTTTCTCAAGACCGGCGAGGCCGAGAAGCTTGCTTTGCGCCCGGCGAGCTTCTTCGACCAGAAGGCGATCACGCTGCGCCCGGGGACGTGGGTCGATGCCATCGACCGGGCGGCGCGGCAGATCCGCATCGGGTCCGAGACGCTGGACTACGATGTGCTGATCCTCGCCACCGGCACGCGCAACCTGCGCCCGCCGATCCCGGGCATCGAACGCGCGCTCGACCTGCGCACGCTCGAGGACGCCCGCACCCTGCGCGCCGCGCTCGACCGGCCGCGCCGGATCGCCGTCATCGGCGGCGGCTTCATCGGGCTCGAGTTCGCTGCCGTTGCCGCCGGGCTCGGGCACGAGGTGAGCGTCGCCGAGGCCGCGCCCCGGCTCATGGCCCGCGCCGTCTCGCCCGAGATCTCGCGCCGTTTCCGCGACCTGCATCAGGCGCTCGGCACCGGGCTGCATCTCGGCAATGGCGTGACCGAGGTGACCGAGCGCGGCCTGCTGCTGGCGGGCGGCACCGAGCTGCCCGCCGATCTCGTGCTGCTCGCCGCAGGCGTGCGGCCGAATGTCGAGCTGGCGCAGGATGCCGGGCTCGAGGCGGCGAACGGCATCGTCGTCGATGCCACGCTGCGCACTGCCGATCCACGCATCTTCGGGCTCGGCGACTGCGCCGCCTTCCCCGAAGCGGCGAGCGGCCGGCGGGTGCGGCTCGAGTCGGTGCAGGCGGCGACCGACCATGCCCGCGCCATCGCGAGGACCATCGTTCACGGCGAGACGGCGCCCTATGCCGCCGTGCCATGGTTCTGGTCCGACCAGGCCGATCTGAAGCTGCAGATCGCCGGGCTTGCCGATCCTTCGGACGAGATTGTCGCGCTGGAAAATGGCGCGGTGCTGCGCTTCAGCGGCGCGCGCCTGACCGCCGTCGAAACGATCAACGACGCGCGGACCCACATGATGGCGCGCCGCCTTCTGGGCGCTGACGTGGTGCCCACCCGTGACAGTCTGCTGGAAAAGAATTATGACCTGACAGCCGCATAGTGAACCCGAGGGGCTGCCGCACCGTGACCGATCAGCCGATGGACCGCATCTCGAGCCCGACCCGCGAGCGCGCCGGCATCCGCATCCTCGACATCGACCATTACGCGCCCTTCCTGCTCAACGCGGTCAGCAGCGCGTGGCAGCGGCAGACCTCGGCCATCTACCGCCGCGATTTCGACCTCGGGATCGTCGACTGGCGGGTGATGGCGATGCTCAACATCGAGCCCGAGATCACCGCCAACCGGATCTGCGAGGTGATCCGCCTCGACAAGGCGGCGGCCAGCCGGTCGCTGAAGCTGCTCGAGGCGCGGGGCCTTGCGACCTACGAGGCCACCGGCAGCGATGCCCGGCGGCGCAGCTGGTGGCTGACCGAGGCGGGGCAGAAGATCCATGCCGAGATCCTCGCCATTGCCCTCGACTGCGAGGCGCGGATGCTCGCCGAGGTGGCGCCCGAGGATCTCGAGACCTACCTGCGGGTCATGCGCATGATGCTGAGAAACCTCGACCGGTGAAGGGTCGGGGCGCAGACCGGGAGCTGAACGACATGACCGAGACCGAAACGCCCGCCTTCGAGGCGCTGCCGACACCCTGCCTGCTGCTCGACGAGGCACGGATGATGCGCAACATCGACCGTCTTGCCGGGCACGCGGCGGGGCTCGGGGTGGCGCTCCGGCCGCATCTCAAGACCGCGAAATCGCCCGAGGTCGGGCGGCTCCAGACCGGCGGCACGCCCGGCCCGATCACCGTCTCGACCCTTGCCGAGGCCGAGGCCTTCCACCGCGCCGGTCACCACGACATCCTCTACGCCGTCGGCATCGCGCCGCAGAAGCTGGAGCGCGGGCGCGCGCTCCGGGCGCAGGGCTGCGATCTGACGGTGATCCTCGACAGCGCGGCGCAGGCCCGCGCCGTGGCCGAGGCCGGGGTGCCCGCGATGATCGAGATCGACAGCGACGGGCACCGGGGCGGCCTCACGCCCTCGGACCCGGCGCTCCTCGCGGTCGGGCGGCTCCTGTCGGGCTCGGGGCTGCTGCGCGGGGTGATGACCCATGCGGGCGAAAGCTACGGGGTGAGCGGCCGCGAGGCGCATGCCGAGTTCGCCGAGCGCGAACGCGCCGCGGTCGTGACGGCGGCAGAGGCGTTGCGCGCGGCGGGGCTCGACTGCCCGGTGGTGAGCGTCGGCTCGACCCCGACCGCCCATGCGGCGCGCGACCTGACCGGCGTCACCGAGATGCGGGCCGGGGTCTATGTCTTCTTCGACCTCGTCATGGCGGGGATCGGGGTCTGCGGGCTCGACGATATCGCGCTCAGCGTGCTGACGACGGTGATCGGGCACCAGAAGGCCAAGGGCTGGACGATGATCGACGCGGGGTGGATGGCCCTGTCGCGCGACCGCGGCACCGCCGCGCAGGCGGTCGACCAGGGCTACGGCGTGGTCTGCGACGCCGCGGGCCGGGTCTTGCCCGACCTGATCGTGACCAGCGCCAACCAGGAACACGGCATCGTTGCGCTGCGCCCCGGCGCCGCGGGCCCGGTACCAGAGTTCCCGGTGGGCACGCAGCTGCGCATCCTGCCCAACCATGCCTGCGCGGTCGCGGCGCAACACGACCGCTACCACGTGATCGGCGCCGAGGGCGGCCCGCTCCGCGTCTGGCCGCGCTTCGGCGGCTGGTAGGGCCGGGCAGCCTCCGCACCATGCGAAAGGGCCGCGGTGTTCCGCGGCCCTTCCTCGTTGCGCATCCGGTGGCGCGTCTCAGTAGTCGGCGAGCGCCCGGATGAGGCCGCGTTTCTCGGTCTCGGTCTTGCTGGAATGGATCAGGGCAAGCGCGTTGCCGATGTCCGCCGCATCCATGCGCGACATCTGTTCCGGGGTGAGATAGGCCGAAACGAGGTCGAGCTGCTGACGCGAGTAGGTGCGTGGTTCGGCACTGCTCGTGGCGATGTATTCGATCTGCGTGGCCTTCTGCGCATCCGTGTCGCGGCTTGTGCTGATGCTGAAGGCCGTGAAGATCTGCTGCTCGCTCATGAGCGAGAGCACGGACTCGGGCACGTATTGAGCCAGCGCGCTCAGCATGCTGTTCTCGGCCGAGGCCGGTCCGGTGGCGGTCACTGCAAGGGAAATGGAGGAAATGGCGAGAAGGAGCTTCATGGCTATTCCTTTCGAGATACGGAATTCGTCTCTGACAAAGGAATTCTTGTAAACTGGTCCGGAAATGACGGGCCCTGGGATGACAAGGAAAAATGGGCGGGAGAGGCGAATAGGCCGCCCTGGTCGTTTCCGGTTTCCCGAATTTGGGAGGGGGAAGCCGGCGATTTCCCAGACCCTTAGCATATCACAAAACTGCGACTCGTTGAAGCTCCTCGAAATGCCATCACGCAAATGCGATGGACCCGGGAATGCACGCCGCGCGTTTTATGGAGGTGGCCTTTTCCTTCCCGGAAATCAGACGCTCAGCCATCGCCGCCCGGCCGCGCGCCCGGCAAGCCCGCAAAGGACGATTGCAAGCCCGTACCAGAGCAGGAAGAAAGCCGCGCTGTCCTCGTCGCAATGCACCGCGTAGACCGCCGCCGCCGCGCCGCCGGCAAAGAGCCCGGCCAGCATGCCGCTGCGCGCCGGGCGGGGCTCGACCCGGTGGCGCATGCCGAGAAACAGCGCAAGCGCGATGGGCAGGGCGAGCGCCGGGATCGACAGCAGGCATTGCCAGAGCGTCTTGCCGATCACGTCGCCGCCCGAGAGCGCGGCATAGAGCCAGCCCGCGCCGCTCGCCGCCGCCAGCAGCCAGAGCGGCCAGAGCGGTGCCTGCGCCTCGGGATCGTTGCGGCGCAGGATCGGCCAGGCGGCGAGGGCGACGAGCAGTGGCAGCGCCTGCTTGACCAGCAGCGGCGCCATGAGCAGCACGTCCGGCCAGCCCGGGCGCATCCCCCAGAACACCAGCATCAGCACGATGGAGACGGCGACACCGAAGGCGATGCGCCAGTGGAGGCGCGGCCGCCTTGCGGGCACGTCATCGGCGGCCAGCGCAGCGATCAGTTCGTCGGTGTCCATTCTTCCTCCTTCCTGGCAGCCTCGGCCAGCCGTCTCAGCGCCCGGTGCAGCGCCACCCGAAGGGCGCCGGGGCTGAGATCGAAATCCTTCGACAGCGTCTCGGGGTCCACCCCCTCGATCGCGTGTTCGCGCACCAGCGCCGCGTCCCGCGCCGAGAGGCGCGACAATGCCTGCTCGAGGTGCAGCCCGGCCAGTGGATCGACCGCCGGGGCGCCGAGCCCCGCGTGATCCTCGACCGGCTCGTGCGGCGCGCTCGGCGTCTTGCGCAGCGCGTCGATCGCCTTGTGCTTCACGATCACCCGCACCCAGGGCAGCAGCGGTCGGCCGGGGTCCCAGCTGCCGCGCTTGAGATGGATCGACAGCAGCGCCTCCTGCACCACGTCCTCGGCCAGGTGCCCGTGCTGCGCGGGCAGGTCATGCGCCGCCATGGCGCGCATCCGGGGCACCAGGCGCGACAGGCAGGCGGCATAGGCGCGCCTGTCGCCGTCCAGCGCCTTGCGCATCAGCGCCTCGATCTCGTCATCGCGTCCGGTCATCTGGCTCGGGCCATGTCCACCTGCAGGGAATGTACCTGCGCATACGGGCGCCTTGGTCCCCGCGTTACAGGGCCGCCCGAATATTTCCTCTCTATCACACAAGCGCGAGCCGCGTAACAAACCGCACCCCTTCGCCGAATACCCAAGTGCAGACGCGATGCGCTGCTTGTCATTTTGGAGAGACTGACATGACCATCCACAGCAAACATCTCGCCCTCGTCGGTGCCCTTGCCGCCGGCCTCGCTCAATTTGCCGGGGCCGCCCAGGCCCAGGAGCAGGAGAAATGCTTCGGCGTCTCCATGGCGGGCGAGAACGGCTGCGCCGCGGGCCCCGGCACCACCTGCGCCGGCACCGCCTCGGTCGATTACCAGGGCAATTCCTGGATGCTCGTGCCCGCCGGCACCTGCGCCGAGATCCAGCTTCCCGCCATGGCCGACGGCACCCCGCGCATGGGCTCGCTCGAGCCGCTGATGCGCGACCTGCCGAAGGGCTGAGGCAAAGGCCCGATCCCGCGCGCGGCGGCCCCGAGGTCGCCGCGTGCGCCCCTGTCCCCTAGTCCCCTTGCCCCTCAATCCGCGGAGGACCCCATGCAGAACGCCCCGCTTCCCAGAGCCGCCGGTGTCGGCTTCAAGTCGGCGCATTTTGACGATCTCGCCGATCCCGGCGCGGTCCGCTGGCTCGAGATCCACGCCGAGAACTACATGGTCGAGGGCGGCCCGCGCCTTGCCATGCTGGACGATCTGCGGGCGCGCTTCCCCATCTCGGTCCACGGCGTGGGCCTGTCGATCGGCGGCGAGGGACCTCTCGACGCCGCGCACCTCGCGCGCCTGAAGCGGCTGATCGAGCGCGTGCGGCCGGCGCAATTCTCCGAGCACCTCGCCTGGTCCACCCACGAGGGCGCCTATTTCAGCGACCTGCTGCCTTTGCCCTATACCGAGGCGACGCTGGAGCGCGTCGCCGCCCACGTCGGCGAGGTGCAGCAAAGCCTCGGCCTGCGCATGTTGCTCGAGAACCCGTCAAGCTATCTCGTCTTCGAGGAGAGCACGCTCTCCGAGACCGATTTTCTTGCCGAGGTCGCCCGCCGCACCGGCTGCGGGCTGCTGCTCGACATCAACAACGTCTTCATCTCGGCCAGCAACCTCGGCACCTCGGCGCAGGCCTATCTCGCCGACTATCCGGTCGATCTCGTGGGGGAAATCCACCTTGCGGGCTACACCGAGGAAGCGGACGGGCAGGGCGGGCCACTGCTGATCGACACCCATGGCGCGCCGGTGGCCGACCCGGTCTGGGCGCTCTACGCCGGGGTCATCTCGCGCATCGGTCCGCGCCCGACGCTGATCGAATGGGACAATGACGTGCCCGATTTCGCCACCCTCGAGGCCGAGGCGGCGCGCGCGGCGGGCGTGATGGCGCTGCGGAGGGCGGCATGAGCGGGCAGGGCCTCTTTGCGGGCGCGCTGCTGGCGCCGGAGGCCGCGCGGCCGCAAACCTTGCGCGATCCCTCGGGCGCGCCGGCGACGCGGCGTTTTGACGTCTACCGCAACAACGTCGCCGTCGCGCTCACCGAGGCGCTCGCCGCCGCCTTCCCCGCCGTGCAGCAACTGGTGGGCGAGGCCTATTTCGCCGCCATGGCGCGCGACTTCGCCCGCGCGCATCCGCCGCGCAGCCCGGTCATGGCGATCTACGGCGCCGACCTGCCGGACTGGATGGAGCGGTTCCCGCCGCTTGCCGCGCTGCCCTACCTGCCCGAGGTCGCCCGCATCGAGCAGGCGCGGCGCGAGGCCAGCCAGTCCGCCGATGCCGCGCCGCTCGATCCGCGCGCGCTGGGGGCCCTGTCTCCCGAGGCGCTGGCCGCGTTCCGCCCGCGCCCGCATCCCGCGACGCGCATCCTGCGGACCCGCTATCCGGCGCTTGCCATCTGGGCGCGCAATGCCGGGCGACCGGAACTCGCGCAGAGCCCGCCCGGCGAGGTGCTGGTCACCCGCCCCGCGCTGGCCCTGCGGATCTGCGCCGCCCCGGAGGGCACCCGCGCGACGCTTCACGCATTGGCGGCGGGCCAGCCGCTCGGCGCGGCCCTGCCCGCCGGGACGGACCATGGAGCAATCTTTGCCTGCCTCTTCAGCGCGGGCGCCCTTGGCCAAGAGGAAGGAACGGAACCATGAGCGATCTTGCCATTCCGAAAACGGGTTCGACACCGGTCTTCGCGCTGCTTGCCCGCATGGACACCACCGTCACCCGGCTTGCCCCCACGGTGCTGGGCCTCGCGGCGCGGCTGGTCTTCGCCGCCACGCTGGCCGGGTATTTCTGGTCATCGGCGCTGACCAAGATCGACGGCTTCACCCTCTCGCCGAACGCCTACGCGCAGATCTTCCCCCGCGCGATGGAGGCGGCGGGCTACGACCCCGGCAAGCTCGGCCTCTTCGCGCACCTCGTGGTCGCCGCCGGCACCGCCGCGGAATTCATCCTGCCGCTGCTGCTGGTCCTCGGGCTCGGCACACGGCTCGCCGCACTGGGGATGATCGGCTTCCTGCTGGTGATGAGCCTCACCGACATCTTCGGCCACGGGGTCGACGCCGCCACCATAGGCGCGCTCTTCGACCGCCAGCCCGACGCGCCGATCCTCGACCAGCGGCTGCTCTGGGCGTTCCTGATGCTGGTGCTGGTCTTCACCGGCGGCGGGGCGCTGTCGCTCGACCGCCTGCTGCGCCGCCGCGTCCTGCGGCGCTGACGGGCGTCAGCCCTGCACCGCCGCCCACCGCGCCTCGAGCCGTTCCAGCGCCGCGATCCGCTCCGCCGTCTTGGGGTGCGACAGCAGCCAGGCGGGAATGCTGCGCGTGCCGCCCGCGGTCAGCCGCTCGAGCTTCTCGAAGAGCGATTTCTGTGGCCCGACGCCGATCCCGGCCTTGTGCAGCAGCGCGGCGGCATAGGCATCGGCCTCGTACTCGTCGCCGCGCGAGAGCCGCGCCGCCAGCAGCGAGGTCAGCGTGTTGGCGATGAGCGGACCCAGCCCCGGCACCAGCCGCGCCAGCACCATGACGAGCACGGTGCGGATCGCGTTCTGCCCGGAGAAGTCGATCATCCGCCGCCGCGAATGTCCCAGCGCCACGTGCCCGAGCTCGTGCGCGATCACCGAGGACAGCTCCTCGGCGCTGACCTCGCCGGACTTGTAGCGGTTGTAGAAGCCGCGGGTGATGAAGATGCGCCCGTCCGGCGCGGCCAGCCCGTTGACCGGCTCGATCTCGTAGATGTTCACCCGGATGCGCGGCAGGTCGAGCGCCGCCGCCATGCGGTCGGTCAGCGCCTTGAGTCGCGGGTCGGCAAGTTCGGTCGAGCGCGCGTCGAGTTCCCGCGCCGTGCGCCAGGCCGAGAAGCGGTAGGCGAGGACGGCATAGGCGATGGCGAGCAGGATGGGGGTGAGCTTCAGCATGGGCCGAATATGGGGTGGAACAACGCTCGCGCCAAGACGGCTTGGCGCCGCGCGCGGGACGGCGGCAGGAAGTGAGTATTTATGGAAAGATGAAGGCGGCTTTCATCTTTCCACAAATACTCAAAAAAACAAACGCCCCGGCCGAGCGGATCGGCCGGGGCGTCGAACTTTGCGCAGTTGACGAGCCTTATTCCTCGGAGGCGCCTTCGCCCGGGGTCTCGCCAGCCTCTGCGCCGGCCTCGTCCTCGTCCTGGTCGGCGATCCACGCCACCGAGACCACGGTCTCGCCGTCGCGGGTGTTGAACACCTTCACCCCGCCGGCGCTGCGCGAGCGGAACGAGATGCCCTCGACCGGAACCCGGATCGACTGGCCGGTGGAGGTGGCGAGCATGATCTGGTCGCCCATCTCGACCGGGAAGGAGGCCACGATCTCGCCGCCGCGCATGGATTTCTCCCAGGCGGTGACGCCCATGCCGCCACGCCCGCGGATCGGGTAGTCGTGGCTCGACGAGAGCTTGCCGAGGCCGCGCGCCGTCACCGTCAGGATCAGGTTCTCGGCCGCCGACATCTCGGCGTAGCGCTCGGCGGAGAGCAGGCTGTCTGCGTTGCCCTCCTCCTCGTCCGAGGCCTCGGCGTCATCGGCGATGCCCGCCATGGCGCGGCGCATCTTGAGGTAGGAGGCGCGCTCGTCCGAGTCCGCCTCGAAGTGGCGGATCACCGACATCGACACGACCTCGTCGCCGTTGGTCAGGCGCACGCCGCGCACGCCGGTCGAGGCGCGCGAGTTGAAGACGCGTACGTCGGGCACCGGGAAGCGGATGGCGCGGCCGGAGTTGGTGACCAGCATCACGTCGTCATCTTCCGAGCAGATGCGCGCGTTGATCAGGCGGGTGTTCTCGTCCTCGCCCTCGAACTTCATCGCGATCTTGCCGTTGCGCATGACGTTGGTGAAGTCCGACAGGCGGTTGCGGCGCACCGAGCCCTTGGAGGTGGCGAAGACGATCTGCAGGTCGTCCCAGTCATCCTCGGGGCGGTCTACCGGCATGATCGCCGCCACCGACACGCCCTGCGGGATCGGCAAGATGTTGACGATCGCCTTGCCCTTCGACGTACGGCCACCCTGCGGCAGGCGCCAGCACTTGAGCTTGTAGGCCATGCCGTCGGTGGTGAAGAACAGCAGCTGCGTGTGGGTGTTGGCCACGAAGAGCTGGGTGACGACGTCGTCTTCCTTGAGGCCGCCGCCCGAGAGGCCCTTGCCGCCGCGCTTCTGGGCGCGGAAATCGGCGAGCGGGGTGCGCTTGATCCAGCCCGACTGGGTGACCGTGACCACCATGTCCTCGCGCTCGATCAGGTCCTCGTCGTCCATGTCGCCGGCCCAGTCGACGATCTCGGTGCGGCGCGGAACGGCGAACTGCTCCTTCACCGCGATCATCTCGTTCGAGATGATCTCGAGGATGCGCTCGCGGCTGCCGAGGATCTCGAGGTATTCCTTGATCTTGCCGGCGAGATCCTCGAGCTCGTCGGTGACCTCCTTGACGCCGAGCTGGGTCAGGCGCTGCAGGCGCAGGTCGAGGATGGCGCGGGCCTGCGTCTCGGACAGGTTGTAGGTCCCGTCGTCGTTCATCTTGTGGGTCGGATCGTCGATCAGCCGGATGAAGGGCGCGATCTCCGCCGCCGGCCAGCGCCGGGTCATCAGCTTCTCGCGCGCCTCGGCGGCATCGGAGGAGCTGCGGATGGTCGCCACGACCTCGTCGACGTTGGCCACCGCCACGGCAAGGCCGCAGAGCACGTGGCTGCGCTCGCGGGCCTTGTTCAGCAGGAAGGCGGTGCGGCGCGCGATCACGTCCTCGCGGAAGTCGAGGAAGGCGGTGAGGAAGGTGCGCAGGGTCAGCTGCTCGGGCTTGCCGCCGTTCAGCGCCAGCATGTTGCAGCCGAAGCTGACCTGCATCGGGGTGAAGCGGAAGAGCTGGTTGAGCACCACCTCGGCGGTGGCGTCGCGCTTGAGCTCGATCACCACCCGCACGCCCGAGCGGTCGGACTCGTCCTGCACGTGGGCGATGCCCTCGATCTTCTTGTCGCGCACGCATTCGGCGATGCGCTCGATCATCGTCGCCTTGTTCACTTGGTAGGGGATCTCGTCGATGACGATGGCGTAGCGGTCGCGGCGCAGCTCCTCGATGCGGGTCTTGGCGCGGATGATCACCGAGCCGCGGCCTTCGAGGTACGCCTTGCGCGCGCCCGAGCGGCCGAGGATCACGCCGCCGGTCGGGAAGTCGGGGGCGGGGATGTACTCGATCAGCTGCTCGGAGGTGAGATCGGGGTTCTCGATCATCGCCAGCGTCGCGTCGATCACCTCGCCGAGGTTGTGCGGCGGGATGCGCGTCGCCATGCCGACCGCGATTCCCTCGGCGCCGTTGACCAGCACGTTAGGATAGCGCGCGGGCAGCACGACGGGCTCGTTGCGCTCGTTGGCGTAGTTCGGGACGAAGTCCACCGTGTCCTTCTCGATGTCCTCGAGCAGGGCCTCGGCGGTGCGGTCGAGGCGCGCCTCGGTGTACCGGTAGGCCGCGGGCGGATCGCCGTCCATCGAGCCGAAGTTGCCCTGGCCGTCGATCAGCGGCAGCGACATGGAGAAGTCCTGCGCCATGCGGACGAGCGCGTCATAGACCGCCGAGTCGCCGTGCGGGTGGTAGCGGCCCATCACGTCGCCGACGGCGGTCGCGCACTTGCGGTAGTTCTTGGACTTGGTCTGCCCGTTCTCCCACAGCGTGTAGAGAATGCGCCGATGCACAGGTTTCAGGCCGTCGCGCAGATCGGGGATCGCGCGGCTGACGATGACGCTCATGGCATAGTCGAGGTAGCTCGACTTCATCTCGTCGATGATCGAGATCACCGGGCCGCCATGAGGGCTCCGCTCGGGACGCGGAGTTTCTTCTTCGTTTTCGGGGGTTTCCGGCGTGTCGCTCACGTTGCTCGCCTGTCCGTGCTGTCTCTATATCTAGTTGAGACTACGTATATCAGAGGCTAGGTGTTGGGCGCAATGGCGGCGGGCGGCTTATTCTGGCAGCCACCTCGCCAAGTGGCTAACATACTGTTTTATTTGAAAACTAACCCGGCATTCGGCAGCCTCGTTACATGGATGTCATGCGAGGTAAAGCCATGGACGAATCCCCGACCGAACTCATGCTGAAGGGCTACGGGCTGACCACCGCGGAGCTCTTCTACCGCATGCCCGACTACCGGAACGTGCTGAACACCTTCGTCTGGCAGGACTATGACCTGGCGCCGGACCATCCGCGCCTGTTCCGCTTCATCGAGTTCTGGCAGGACGAGATCGAGGGGCCGCTGCACTCGGTGCGCTTCACCCATCGCAAGATGATCTCGGCGGGGGAATGGCGGCAGGTGGTGGGCGAGTTCCGCTACCATTGACGCCGCGCCTGCGGCAACCGGTGTGCATGCGTATTTGGAAAGAGAAGAAGCGGCGAGAAGAGGGGGCCGCGTCGGGGCCCCTTCTTCTCTTGAAAAATACGCCGGGGGTGAGCCGCGCAGCGGCGAGGGGGCAGCGCCCCCTCAGGCCCCGACGGCAGGAAGACCGCCTGAGATCAGGGGATGATCCGGGTGTATTTCACGCCCTCGAGCGTCGCGCCCATGTGCAGGCCCGACTGGCCGAAGATCACCGCGATGATCGGCGCGAGCGAGGTGGTGGTCTCGGCCGCCAGCGTCTCGCCGCCCTCGGGGATCGCGTATTCAACGTTGGCGCCCGCGGCCCAGCCCGGCGAGCGGCGGAAGTTGCCGAGCGCGTCCTGGGTCATGAAGAAGAGCACGTGGGCGTATTGCTGCGCGCCGATCTGCAGCCCGCCCGAGCCCTTGACCACGGAGTAGTAGTCCACCGTCGCGTTGTTCACCCGCAGCGCGCCGCGGCCATAGGCGCCGCCGAGCCCGAGCCCGGCCTCGGTGACCAGCGGCATGACCAGCATGCCGGCGGACTTGGCCGCGAGATCGCGGGTGCCCGGGTACTGCGAATACATCTGGTTGATCGTGGCATTGACCCGCGCGTCGATGGTCTGCGCGCCGCTGCCGCCCACGCCGTTGCCGCAGGCCGCCAGCGCACCGGTCGCGCCGAGACCAAGAAGGAGTCCCCGTCGGTTGTAGATCATCTGCTCTTTCCTCGCCGATTTTTGGGCCGGTCGTCCCGGCCGAAGCCTCTTTGCCCGGCTGTTCCGCCGGTTGTCAGGGCGCAGTATAGGCAGACCGGCCCACGCTGTCACTAGATCAAGCGCGGGCGCGGCGGCCAACTGCTAGCCGTTGAGCAGCCGCGCGGCTGCCGGGGCGAAATAGGTCAGCACCCCGTCGCAGCCGGCGCGCTTGAAGGCGGTGAGGCTCTCGAGCATGACCTTGTCCCGGTCGAGCCAGCCGTTCTCGAAGGCGCCCGCCAGCATCGCGTATTCGCCCGACACCTGGTAGGCGAAGGTCGGCGCGCCGAACATGTCCTTGGCGCGGCGGCAGATGTCGAGATAGGGCATGCCGGGCTTGACCATGATCATGTCGGCGCCCTCCTGCAGGTCGCGCTCGATCAGGCGCATGGCCTCGTCGGAGTTGCCCGGCTGCATCTGGTAGCTCTGCTTGTCGCCCTTGAGCGCGCCCGAGGCGCCGACGGCGTCGCGGAACGGGCCGTAGAAGCCCGAGGCGTACTTGGCGGCGTAGCTCAGCAGCAGCACGTTCGGGAAGCCCTCCGCCTCGAGCGCGGAGCGGATCGCGCCGATGCGCCCGTCCATCATGTCCGAGGGGCCGATGATGTCGGCGCCGGCGCGGGCCTGGCTCAGCGCCTGCCTGACGAGGGCCTCGACCGTGCGGTCGTTCACGATCTCGCCATTCTCGGTGAAGCCGTCATGGCCGGTGATGTTGTAGGGGTCGAGCGCCACGTCGGTCATCACCGCGATCTCCGGCACCGCCTCCTTGATGGCGCGGGTGGCGCGGTTGGAGAGGTTCTCGGGGTTCCAGGCCTCGGCGCAGTCCTCGGTCTTCTTCGCCGGGTCGGTGTAGGGGAAGAGGCAGATCGCCGGGATGCCGAGCGCATGCGCCTCGCGCGCCGCCTCGACCACCTTGTCGACCGAGAGCCGGTTGACCCGGGGCATCGAGGCGATCGGCTCCACGATGCCCTCGCCGTCGCGCACGAAGACCGGCCAGATGAAGTCGCCCGGGGTCAGCAGCGTCTGCTGGGTGAGCGCGCGGATCGCGGGAGATTTGCGCAGCCGGCGCAGACGTGTGGCAGGAAAGGCGGCAATCACGGGTTTCATCGGGCGTGTCCTTCGTATCCCTTGTCAAGGTTTCCCTTGGGTGGCATGGAAAGACGCCTGTCACAAGGGCTCCCTCCCGGGCGCCCGGCATGCGCACCCCGCAGGGCGGCGCGGCGGACCGGGCAAGGGCCCGGTCGGGCAGGACCGGAAGCGAAGGGGCCGAAGCGGCGCCGAGGACAAGAGTGGGTAAGCCGTGGACTGGACCAGGCTCGTTTTCGAAACCATCGACATGCGGTCGTTCTCGAACCTGTGGTTCTGGATCGCCCTCGCCGTGGCCTGGTCGACCACCAGCCACCGGGTGCTGGGCGTGCCCTTCGACATGGTCGGCCGTGCCCGCAAGCACGGCGGGCAGGCGGCGCAGGATCTCGAGGACATGGTGCGCATCAACGTGAACCGGCGGCTCTTCATCGTCGAGGAGGCGGGGCTCTGGCTGGTCGCGCTGGCCGCGGCGCTGCTGACCATGCTGGCGAGCCTCGGGTTCTGGTACGACATCGAACTGGCGCAGGCGCTGTTCCTGCTCGGCTTCCCGATGTCGCTGGTCGGGCTGCTGAGTATCGCCACCGCCGAGCGCATCCGCGGCCGCGGGCTGAGCGGCGAGGCGCTCTGGCGCAAGCTGACGGTGCACCGCTTCTGGGTGCAGGTGATCGGCATGATCTCGATCTTCGTCACCGCCATGTGGGGCATGTACCAGAACCTCGCGCACGGCGTTCTCGGTTGACGAAGACCCGGCGGCAAGCCATGTGAGCGGCATGTCCCAGTCGCTTGCCAAGACGGCCCGCATCACCATGGGCGGCGCACCCGAGGGGTTCGACGCCAGGCTCATCCTCGCCGAGGTCGAGAAGACCTCCGGCCCGGTCCTGCACATCGCGCGCGACGACAAGCGTCTCGCGGCGCTGCGCGAGGCGCTGGCCTTCTTCGATCCCGGTATGCCGGTGGTCACCTTCCCGGGATGGGACTGCCTGCCCTATGACCGGGTCTCGCCCAATCCCGACATCTCGGCCACGCGCATGTCGACGCTGGCGGGGCTGGTGCATGGCATGCCGCAGCGCTTCGTGCTGCTCACCACGCTCTCGGCCGCGATGCAGCGCATCCCCGCGCGCGAGGTGCTGCGCGAGGCGGCCTTTGCCGCGCGCGTCGGCGACCGGGTGGACGAGGCGGCGCTGCGCGGCTTCCTCGTGCGCATGGGCTTCTCCAACGCCCCCACCGTGCACGAGCCCGGCGATTTCGCGATCCGCGGCGGCATCATCGACATCTTCCCGCCGGGCGAGGGCGGGCCGGTGCGGCTCGACTTCTTCGGCGACGTGCTCGACGGGGCGCGGCGCTTCGATCCGGTCACCCAGCGCACCACGGAAAAGCTCGACGTGGTCGAGCTGGCGCCCGTCTCGGAGGTGATCCTCGACGAGGCGGCGATCACCCGCTTCCGGCAGAACTACCGCATCGAGTTCGGCACCGCCGGCTCGGACGATCCGCTCTACGAGGCGGTGAGCGCGGGGCGCAAGACGCAGGGCATGGAGCACTGGCTGCCGTTCTTCCACGAGAAGCTGGAAACGCTTTTCGACTACCTGCCCGGCGCGCCGGTGCTGATGGACGACCAGATCACCCCGGCGCGGCTGGCGCGCTGGGAAAGCATCGAGGACCAGTACGGCACGCGCCGCCACGCGATGAGCCAGAAGGGGCGGCTCGATTCGGTCTACAAGCCGGTGCCGCCGAAGCTGCTCTACCTCGACGAGGCGCATTGGGACGCCGTCGTGGGCGCGCGCCGCGTGGTGCAGTTCTCGCCGCTTCCGCAGGCCAGCGGGCCGGGCGTGGTGGACGCGGGCGGGCGCATCGGGCGCAGCTTCGCCCCCGAGCGCCAGCAGGAGAGCATCAGCCTCTTTGCCGCGCTCGCCGACCACGTGAAGAAGCAGCTGGCCGAGGGGCCGGTGCTCATCGCCTCCTGGTCCGAGGGCGCGCGCGAGCGCCTGACCGGGCTCATCGAGGACGAGGGCCTGGCCGAGGCGATCCCGGTGATGGACGGCACGCGCATCGGCAAGCGCGGGCTGCACCTTGCGGTCTGGGGGCTCGAGCAGGGTTTTGTCGCGCCTTGGGGCGATCCAAAGAACGGGCAGAAGATCACCGTGATCTCCGAGCAGGACGTGCTCGGCGACCGGCTGATCCGCGCCCCGAAGAAGCGCCGCAAGGCCGAGAACTTCCTCACCGAGGCGCAGTCGCTCAGCCCGGGCGACCTGGTGGTGCACGTCGATTTCGGCATCGGCCGCTATCGCGGGCTCGAGGTGATCACCGCCGCCGGCGCCGCGCATGAATGCCTGCTGCTGGAATATGCCGAGGACGCGCGGCTCTACCTGCCGGTCGAGAACATCGAGCTTCTGTCGCGCTACGGCCATGACGAGGGGCTGCTCGACAAGCTCGGCGGCGGTGCCTGGCAGGCCAAGAAGGCGCGGCTCAAGGAGCGCATCCGCGAGATGGCGGACAAGCTCATCCGCGTCGCGGCCGAGCGGGCGCTGCGCAAGGCGCCGATCATCGACCCGCCGCCCGGCGCCTGGGAAAGCTTCTGCGCGCGCTTCCCCTATACCGAGACCGACGACCAGATGAGCGCCATCGAGGACGTGCTCGGCGACATGACCAGCGGCCAGCCGATGGACCGGCTGATCTGCGGCGACGTCGGCTTCGGCAAGACCGAGGTGGCGATGCGCGCGGCCTTCGTCGCGGCCATGTCGGGCGTGCAGGTGGCGGTGATCGCGCCGACCACGCTGCTGGCCCGCCAGCACTACAAGGGCTTCGCCGAGCGCTTCCGCGGCTTCCCGCTGAACGTCGCGCCCCTTTCGCGTTTCGTCTCGGCGGGGGATGCGGCCAAGACCCGCGACGGCATCGCGAAGGGCACGGTCGACATCGCCGTGGGCACCCACGCGCTGCTGGCCAAGGGCATCCGCTTCAACAACCTCGGCCTGCTGATCATCGACGAGGAGCAGCACTTCGGCGTCGCCCACAAGGAGCGGCTGAAGCAACTGCGATCGGACATCCACGTGCTGACGCTGACCGCGACGCCGATCCCGCGCACGCTGCAACTGTCGCTCTCGGGGGTGCGGGACCTGTCGATCATCGGCACGCCGCCGGTCGATCGCCTGTCGATCCGCACCTATGTGTCCGAGTTCGACGCGATCACCATCCGCGAGGCGCTGCTGCGCGAGCATTACCGCGGCGGGCAGAGCTTCTACGTGGTGCCGCGTCTTTCGGATCTTCCCGAAATAGAGCAGTTCCTGCGCGAGCAGGTGCCCGAGGTCTCGTTTGTCGTGGCGCATGGCCAGATGGCGGCGGGCGAGCTCGACGACCGGATGAACTCCTTCTACGACGGCAAGTACGACGTGCTGCTGGCGACCACCATCGTTGAATCCGGCCTCGACATCCCCACCGCGAACACCATGGTCGTGCACCGCGCCGACATGTTCGGCCTTGCCCAGCTCTACCAGATCCGCGGCCGGGTCGGGCGATCGAAGACCCGCGCCTATGCCTACCTGACCACCAAGCCGCGCACCAAGCTCACCGACACCGCCGAGAAGCGGCTGCGGGTGCTGGGCTCGCTCGACACGCTGGGGGCGGGCTTCACGCTGGCCTCGCAGGATCTCGACATCCGCGGCGCGGGCAACCTCTTGGGCGAGGAACAGTCCGGCCAGATGCGCGACGTGGGCTACGAGCTCTACCAGTCGATGCTCGAGGAGGCGATCGCCAAGATCCGGTCGGGCGAGCTCGAGGGGCTGACCGACGACGACGGGCAATGGGCACCGCAGATCAACCTCGGCGTGCCGGTGCTGATCCCCGAGGAGTACGTGCCCGACCTCGACGTGCGCCTCGGCCTCTACCGGCGCCTGTCCGAGCTGACCACCAAGGTCGAGCTCGAGGGCTTCGCGGCGGAACTCATCGACCGCTTCGGCAAGCTGCCGAAGGAGGTCAACACGCTGATGCTGGTGGTACGGATCAAGGCGATGTGCAAACACGCCGGGATCGCCAAGCTCGACGGCGGGCCGAAGGGCGCGACGGTGCAGTTCCACAACGACAAGTTCGCGCGGCCCGAGGGGCTGGTCGAATTCATCCAGGCGCAGAACGGGCTGGCGAAGATCAAGGACAACAAGATCATCGTGCGCCGCGACTGGTCGAGCGACGCCGACAAGATCAAGGGCGCCTTCGCCATCGCCCGCGACCTTGCCGAGAAGGCGGGCGCGATCAAGCTGCGCAAGGACAAGGGCTGACCACGTCGGGCTGACCGGGCCGGGGGCGCCGCTCCGGCGCCCCGCCTTGCGCCGGGGTCAGAGGTTCTCGATGGTCGAGAGAAGTTCGGCCTCGGAGATGGGTTTCGACAGCCGCGGTACGCCGGTGCGCACATCGCCTTCGTAGCCCGAGATGATCACCACCGGCACGCCCCGCGCGAGCAGGTGGTCGAGCAGGGGTGTCGAGGTCTCGCCGCCGAGGTTCTCGTCGAGCAGCGCGAAGTCGGGCAGGGTCTCGGCGGTGCCCTCGAGCCCGGCGGCGACCGAGGCGAACTGCCCGAAGATGGCAAAGCCCGCGTGTTCCATCATCCCCACGAGGTCGAGCGCGATGATCGGCTCGTCCTCGACGATCATCACCGAGCGCCGCGCGGGCTCCGGCGCGGGCGGCACCACGGCATCGGGCTGGGGCTCGGCGGCAGACCAGGTGCCGCGGGGCAGGGTGATCTCGTAGCGCAGCCGGGCGGTGCCGATCTCGCGGCTGATCCGGCCGCCGAAATGGTCCTGCGCGATGCGCGCCAGCAGCTGCGTGCCGAAACCGTGGCCGGCCTCGGGCAGCTTAGGCTCGCGGCCGGAGGCGAAGCTCTCTTCCCAGACCAGCCGCAAGGCCCGTTCGGGCGTCAGGCTCCAGTTCAGGCGCAGCGTGCCGCCGGTCTCGCGCAGCGCGCCGTGCTTGACGGCATTCGTCGTCAGCTCGTGCACCAGCATGGCGATCATCTGGGCGTCGTTGGCCGCGAGCGGCAGGCACGGGCCGTTGATCGCGACCCGTTCGTGGATGTCGGCGCCGTAGGAGGCGAATTCCTCGTCGACCACCTCGCGCAGCGAGACGTCGATCCATTTCTTCCGCGACAGCAGCCCATGGGTGCGCGACAGCGAGGTGATGCGCTCGTCGAGCTTCTCGCGGAATTCGGCGACCGTGTCGGCGCGGATCAGACGCGATGTCGAGCGCAGGATCGCCAGCATGTTGCGCGCGCGGTGGTCGATCTCCTGCGCCATGACCGCCTCGCGCGCCAGGGTCCGTTCGCGCGCCGCCCAGCCCATGACGATGTCGAGCACCCGCTCGACCAGCGACACGTCGAGCGCGCTGTAGGCGCGGGGCCGGGTCCAGTGGAGCACCAGCGCGCGGGACAGCGCCCCGCCCTCGACCCAGGGCACGAAGATGGCGTTCGAGACCCGCCGCGCGTCGAGATAGGCGCGGCTCTCCGGTTCGAGATCGACGGCGCGGCGGGTGAGGAAGAGGTCCTTGCCGGCGCGCAGGTCAGCCTCGGCCTGCGCACCGATCCAGGGCAGATCGGGGTCGATGCGCGCCTGCGACAGCTGCGGCACCCACTCGCTTTCCACGGCGAAGCCCTCGCCCGACGGAACGGGAAGGATCACGCCGACCCCGGCCGCCGAGAGGTGCACGCCGAGCCGCTCGACCGCGATGCGCAGCCCCTGCTGCGCCGATCCCGCGCCGCGCAGCGCCTCGTTGAGCTTCACGAGGAACTCGGCGTTGCGCCGCTGGATCACGTTGCCCGTGGTCTCGCTGCCGGTGTTCCAGACCCCGACGATGTTGCCCTGCTCGCCGCGCAGCGGGGTGAAGCTGTAGCTCCAGTAGGTCTCTTCCTCGAAGCCGTAGCGCTGCATGGGCAGCATGTGGTCCTGCATGAAGAGGCCCCGGCCGGTGCGGATCACCTCGGAGAACTGCGGCTCGATGATCGACCAGATGTCGCTCCAGACCTCGCGTGCCGGGGCGCCAAGCGCGGCGGGGTGGCGCGGTCCGGGGATCGGGGCCCAGGCGTCGTTGTAGAGCAGCCGCAGTTCCGAGCCCCAGTAGATTGCCGTCGGGAAGGCCGAGTTCAGGCAGATCGCCAGCGCCGAGCGCAGCGACTGCGGCCAGTCTTCCTTGATGCCGAAAGGATGCGTGCTCCAGTCCTTTTCACGGATCAGGGTTGCCATCTCGCCGTCTCCGGCGAGGAAATCCATGGGCCCGTAGACTGGGCTCTGTTGACGAAGCATGCGGGCCTTCCATCAGGGGGATGAGGGAAGAGCATAGCACCCAATGTAAAGTTGGCGACTGGCGGGAGGGGGCGCGCGGAAAAAATTCTTTGCGGGAGGCAAACCTGTTGCGGATCGGGGAAGAGGGGCCGGGCTGCCGCCCGGCCACCCTGTGCCGGGTCACTCGGCGGGCGTCTGGCGCGCCTCGGCATCGGCGACGTTCGGCGTGCCGGAGAGGTGCCAGACAAGGCCCCCCGCCACGCCGCCGACGAGCGCCGGAACCAGCCAGGCAAAACCGGCCGAGGCCAGCGGGATCGCGTCATGCGCCGCCTGCACCGCCTCGGGCAGCCCGGTGCCGAGCTTGACCGAGAGGCTCTCCGCAAGGTCGTAGACCCCCATCAGGATCGCCGCCAGAGTCGCGCCCTTCCAGGCGCCGTCGTTGACCAGCGCGCGCGGCAGCAGGCCGAGGAGCACGATGGCGATGCCCACCGGGTAGAGCAGCAGGAAGATCGGCTCGGCCAGCGCGACGATGTAGTCGACGCCGCCGAAGGCCTGCACCAGCGAGGTGAGCGACACCGCAAGCACCCCGGTCCGGTAGCCGACCCGGCCCCGCGTCCATTTCTGGATGTACTCGCCCAGCACCGCGGTGGCCCCCACCGCCGTCGTCAGGCAGGCCAGCAGCACCGCCACGGCAAGCGTGTTGGCCCCGACCCGGCCCGCGAGTTCGCCCACCAGCGCGGTCAGCAGCCCGGCCTGCGGCACGTCCGATGCCAGCACGCCGCTGCCGGTGGCGCCGAGGTATTCGAGCCCGCCGTAGACGAAGAAGAGGCCGAGGAAGGTCACCAGCGCCGTGCCCCAGAGCGCGGCGGTGTAGCTCCCGCCGGGGGTGTAGCCGCGGTCGCGGAACGCCTCGATGAAGATGATGCCGAACATGATCCCGCCGAAGACGTCGCCGGTCTGGTAGCCGGTGAGCAGGCCGAGCTTGAAGGGCGCGGCCTCGCCGGTGTCCGCCGGCGCGCCGAGCGGCGCGAGGAAGGACCAGACCACGATGATGCCGAGAAGGCCCAGCAGCAGCGGCGTGAGGTACCGCCCGATGCGGTCGATCACCCGCGAGCGGTCGAGCGCGAAATAGGTCGAGACCACGAAGAACAGCGGCACGAAGAGCCAGATGCCGATCCCCGGGTCGAGGCTCGGGGCAAGCGTGCGGAAACCGGTCTCGAAGGCGACGCTGGCGGTGCGCGGCACGGCGATCAGCCAGGCCAGCCCGATCATCGTCACGAACAGCAGCGCCGAGCCGAACCAGGGCGCGACCGGGGCGGTGAGCCGCTCGACCGAGCCGCCGCGCAGCCCGAGCGCGACCACCGACAGCACCGGCAGCACCATGCCGGTGATCAGCAGGCCGACCAGCGCCGCGCCCCATCCGTCGCCGGCGAGGAAGCCGATCTGCGGCGGGAAGATCAGGTTCCCCGCGCCGAAGAAGACGGCGAACATCGCCAGCCCCACGATCACGGAATCCCGTATCACCCTTTGTTCTCCGGTGGCCTGAGCCATTGCGACCTCGTCAGTTGGTTTCGCGTTCTGGGGGCAAATGCGCGGGGGCCTCAAGGCGTCCGCGCCTGCACTTGCAACGACACATGCGGCGCGTCTCGCGCCGCGCCCCGCGGAAAAGGAACCACGGCGCGCACCACCGGGGAGCCGGCGGTCCCTTGTGCGTCGGGGAACGGCTGGGGCACGCGGGGTGACCTTGGCAGGGCAGGGCCGGTCCGCGTGGGCGCCGCTATAGAGAAGCGGGCGCCGGAAGGGAACCCCGCCGGGCCCGGCCCGCCTGCGACCTGACGTCGCCTCTCGAAGGGGCGGTGTCCGAGCGGCGGAGCGGCGGCTCGCAGCGCGCCGGCAGGAAAATCGCCGCACCCCGCAGGAAGGGCTTGCAAGAACCTGCCCGCAAGTTCCATATACAAGCATATACATCTTGCGCGAGGGATCATGGCTTCTCAGGTTTTCGCTAGGAAGGCGCTGCTGCCGACAGGCTGGGCGACGGACGTGGTGATCGGCATCTCGGCCGACGGCGACATCGAGCGGGTCGAGCAGGGCGCCACGCGCGCTCCGGGCATGGCCGAGGTCGAGATCATGGTGCCGGCGCTCACGAACCTGCACTCCCACGCCTTCCAGCGCGCCATGGCCGGCCTTGCCGAGGTCGCGGGCCCCAGCGCCGACAGCTTCTGGACCTGGCGCGACCGCATGTACCGCTGCGTCGCCAGCATGACCCCCGACGACATCGAGACCGTCGCGCTCTACCTGCAGATCGAGCTCCTGAAGGGTGGCTTCGGCCACCTCGTCGAGTTCCACTACCAGCACCACGACGGCACGGGCACGCCCTATGCCAACCCCGCCGAGACCTCGCTGCGCCAGTTCGAGGCGGCGAAGCAGAGCGGCATCAGCCTCACCCTGCTGCCGGTCTTCTACGCGCAGTCCGACTTCGGCGGCGTGCCGCCGGTCGCGGGCCAACGCCCCTTCCTGCACGACGTCGAGGGCTACCTGCGCCTCATGGAAACGGTGCGCGCCCGCGCCGCCGAGGACGGCCAGCTTGCCGGCTGTGCCATCCACTCGCTGCGCGCCGCCACGCCCGAACAGATGCGCGCCATCCTCGCCGAGCTGCCGGAAGCGGCCCCGATCCACATCCACGTCGCCGAGCAGATGCGCGAGGTCGAGGCCTCGCTCGCCTGGTCCGGCCGGCGCCCGGTCGAATGGCTGCTGGACGAGATGCCGGTCGATGCGCGCTGGTGCCTGATCCACGCGACCCACCTCACCGACACCGAGATCACCCGCATGGCGCAGAGCGGCGCGGTGGCGGGGCTCTGCCCGGCGACCGAGGCCAACCTCGGCGACGGCATCTTCGAGGCGCGGGACTTCCTCGCGCAGGGCGGGCGGTTCGGCGTCGGCACCGACAGCCACGTGGCGACCTCGGTGGCCGAGGAACTGCGCCTGCTGGAATACAGCCAGCGCCTGCGCGACCGCGCCCGCAACTGCCTCGCGGCGGGCGAAGGCAGCTCGACCGGCCGTCGCCTTCTGGATGGCGCGCTGGCGGGCGGGCACCAGGCGGCCGGTCTTTCCGCAGCCGGGCTTCAGGTCGGCGCCCCGGCAAGCTGGCTGGCGCTCGACCCCGAGCATCCCTTCCTTGCCACAGCGCAGGACGACGCGCTGATCGACCGCTGGATCTTCGCGCTTGGCGACCGGGCGATCCGCGACGTCACGGTGCGCGGCCGCAAGGTCATCGAGAACGGGCGCCACGCGCTCGACGAACAGATCGCCCCGCGCTTTGCCGCGGTGCTCCGCAAGATCCAGTCCTGACCCGCCCGCACACCACCGACTTTCCGCCCCCCGAGGAGACCCCGAGATGACCAACCCCCGCCACAACCAGCGCGACGTCTACCCCGCGACCGGCACCGAGATCACCGCCAAGTCCTGGCTGACCGAGGCGCCGATGCGGATGCTGATGAACAACCTGCACCCGGACGTCGCCGAGAACCCGCACGAGCTGGTGGTCTACGGCGGCATCGGCCGCGCCGCCCGCACCTGGCAGGACTTCGACCGCATCGTCGACGCGCTGAAGAAGCTCGAGGAGGACGAGACGCTGCTGGTGCAGTCCGGCAAGCCGGTCGGTGTCTTCCGCACCCATCCCGACGCGCCGCGCGTGCTGATCGCCAACTCGAACCTCGTGCCGCACTGGGCGAACTGGGACCATTTCAACGAGCTGGATAAAAAGGGCCTCGCCATGTACGGCCAGATGACCGCCGGGTCCTGGATCTACATCGGCGCCCAGGGCATCGTGCAGGGCACCTACGAGACCTTCGTCGAGGCCGGCCGCCAGCACTACGCGGGCGACCTCAAGGGCAAGTGGATCCTCACCGGGGGCCTTGGCGGCATGGGTGGCGCGCAGCCGCTGGCGGCGGTCATGGCCGGGGCCTGCTGCCTTGCCGTCGAATGCGACGAGACCCGCGCCGACTTCCGCATCCGCACCCGCTACTGCGACGAGAAGACCCATTCGCTCGACGAGGCGCTGGCGATGATCGACCGCTGGACCAAGGCGGGCGAGGCGAAATCCGTCGCGCTGATCGCCAACGCCGCCGACGTCTTCCCCGAGCTGGTGCGCCGGATGAAGGCGGGCGAGCCGCTGCCGAACGGCCGGCCGGACATCGTCACCGACCAGACCTCGGCGCATGACCCGGTGCACGGCTACCTGCCGAAGGGCTGGAGCGTCGCCGAATGGCGCGCCAGGCAGGAGAGCGACCCGAAGGGGGTGACCAAGGCCGCGAAAGCGTCCATGCGCGACCACGTCGCGGCGATGGTGGAGTTCTGGAACGCCGGCGTGCCGACGCTGGATTACGGCAACAACATCCGCCAGATGGCGCTGGAGGAGGGGCTCGAGGACGCCTTCGCCTTCCCCGGTTTCGTGCCGGCCTACATCCGCCCGCTGTTCTGCCGCGGCGTCGGCCCGTTCCGCTGGGCGGCGCTCTCGGGTGACCCCGAGGACATCTACAAGACCGACGCCAAGGTGAAGGAGCTGGTCGATGACCCGCACCTGCACAACTGGCTCGACATGGCGCGCGAGCGCATCGCCTTCCAGGGCCTGCCGGCGCGGATCTGCTGGGTCGGGCTCGGGCTGCGCCACAAGCTCGGCCTCGCGTTCAACGAGATGGTGCGGAACGGCGAGCTGAAGGCACCGATCGTGATCGGCCGCGACCACCTCGACAGCGGCTCGGTGGCCTCGCCGAACCGCGAGACGGAAGCCATGAAGGACGGCTCGGACGCGGTCTCGGACTGGCCGCTGCTGAACGCGCTGCTCAACACCGCCTCGGGCGCGACCTGGGTGTCGCTGCACCACGGCGGCGGCGTCGGCATGGGCTTCTCGCAGCACTCGGGCATGGTGATCTGCTGCGACGGGTCGGAGGCGGCGGACAAGCGCCTCGCCCGCGTGCTCTGGAATGACCCGGCGACAGGCGTTATGCGCCACGCGGACGCGGGCTACGAGATCGCAATCGACTGCGCCCGCGAGCATCAACTCAACCTGCCGGGGATCCTGGGGTGACCAATTTTTCGGAAATTCACCGGGGGGCGGAGCGCTGCTTCGCGCCCTGGAAGAACGGTGGCGGCGAGACGGCGGAGATCCTCTGCGTTCCCGAGGGCGCGGGCTTCGATGCCTTCGGCTGGCGCATCAGCACCGCCAAGGTCGCGCAGTCCGGGCCGTTCTCGAGCTTTCCGGGCGTGCAGCGCAGCCTGACCGTCATCGAGGGCGGGCCGATGCGGCTCAGCTTCCCGGACGGGAGCGCGCGGGTGCTGGGGGAGGCGGACGCGCCCTTCGGCTTCAGCGGCGAGGTGGCCTGCGACTGCGACCTGCTGGGGCCGGAACTGCTCGACCTCAACGTCATGGTCCGCGCGCCCTACCGGGCCGAGGTCTACCGCGGCGCGCCGCGGCGGGGCAGCGGGGCGGGCCTGACCTGCCTCGTCTTCGCGCTTGATGATCTGCCGCAGATCGGCCTCCTGCGCCACGACCTCGCCCGGCTCGCCGAGGCGCCCGATACCGACGCGCTCGCGCCGCAGGGCGACGCGCTGGTGACCATCGAGATCAGCGAAGCCTGAAGCTCCCCTGCGCGTCAGCCAAGCCGGGCGCGCAGGCTTTCGACCATCAGCTTCGTCGCCGGGTGGCGTTCCCAGTTCGGCCGCAGCGCGATCTGGAAGCGCGCCTTGTAGGAAAAGAGATCGGGCCGGATCACCCGCAGCGGCACGGTCCGCGCCAGCGCGTCGGCCATGTGGTCGGGCAGGTAGCCGAGGTAGCGCCCCGACAGGATCAGGTGCGCCTCGGCCTCCATGTCGACCACCGTGGCATGCGGCGCGGTGATCGCGAAGATGCGGGTGTCGCGCGATCCCCAGTAGCCGCGCGAGATGATCCGGTGGTCGCGCACCGTCTCGATGGCGATCTCGGCGTCGGGCACGGTGAAGAGCGGGTGCCCCTCGGCGCAGTAGAAGTTCTGCTGCTCGTCGAAGAGGTCGATGTAGTCGAGCCCCAGCGCCACCTTCGGGAAACTGCCCACCACCATGTCGACGCGGCGCGCGAGCACCTCGCTCAAGAGCTCCGACGGGTTCAGCGTGACCAGCTTCAGGTGCACCTCGGGGGCGCGGTCGGCGAAATCGGCGATGGCGCCCGAGACGCCGTTCTTCGGGTAGGTGACCATGTTGTCGACCAGCCCGAGCGTGAAACTGCGCGGCATGCGCGAGCCCAGGGCCATGGTGCGCTGGCCGAACTGGTCGAGCGCCGAGACGAGCCGCTCGCATTCCTGGTAGAACTGTTCGCCCGCGTCGGTCAGGGCAAAGCCGGTGCGGCCGCGGCGGCAGAGCCGCACGCCGAAGCGCTTTTCCAGAGAGGAGATCTTCTCGGAGACGGTCGAGAGCGCGAGGTTGAGCTCGCCCTGCGCCGCGGTCATGCCGCCGGCCTCGACCACGGTCATGAAGATCCGGATCAGCCGGATGTCGATGCTCTCGACGGAGAAGTTGACGCGCCGCCCGAGCGCGGCATTCGGGGTCTCGCGTTTCACCATGGATCCGGCCTTGGACTGGGTCGGGCGATTTTGACGGGTTCGCGCGGAAAGTCCAAGGGGTGAAGGGCCGGCAGTCTCTGGCCCGCCGGGCACGTCAGAGCGCCGCGTCTTCGTGGGTGACCCTGCCGCCGCAGATGGTCAGCAGCGCGCGCACGCCCGCCATGTCCCCGGGCGCGGTCGCCGAAAGGTCGCGGTCGAGCAGCACGACGTCACCGAGGAAGCCCTCGCGCAGCATGCCCTTGGTGCCTTCGGCGAACTCGGCATAGGCGGCGGTCGTGGTATAGGCCATCAGCGCCTCGTCCAGCGTCTGGCGGTTGTCGGGTTGGCTGTCGCACCAGGGCTGCCGGGTCATCGCGGACTGGATCGAGGCCCAGGGATCGACCGATGAGACCGGCCAGTCGGACGAGAGGATCAGCGGGATGCCCTCGTCGCGCATCCGCCGCCAGGCATAGGCGCGCGGCCAGTTGGCGCGGCCGATGCGGGTGATCGTCGGCTCGAAGGGCAACCCGCATTGCCCCGGGGGGTGCGGCGGCTGCATCGAGGCGGTGACGCCGAGATCCCTCAGCCGGGCGAAATCCTCCTCGCGCACCACTTCGAGGTGCTCGATGCGATGGCGGCTGTCGCGCGCGCCGTTCTGCGCGCGGGCCGCGGCAAAGGCATCGAGCACGATCTGCGTTGCCCGGTCGCCGATCGAATGCACGGCGATCTGCAGGCCGCGGGCGTCGGCCTCGGTGCAGACGGATTTGAAGGACTCGGGCTCGAAACGCGGCTCGCCGGACCAGTCGGGGCGGCCCTCGTAGGGGGCGCTCATCACCGCGGTGTAGCTGTCGAGCACGCCGTCGATGAAGAACTTCACCGCGCCGGAGGTCAGCATGGGGGTGGCGAAGGCGTCGCGCATCTCTTCGGCGCGGTCCAGCGCGTCCCCGACGCTGCCCGAGACGTAGCGCGCGGGCACGCGGCCGCGGCAGAGCAGACGGCCCTCCTGCTCGAGCTCGGCCAGAAGCTCCAGCGTGTAGCGGTTGCCGTCCATGTTCTGGAAGCTGGTGATGCCGAAGGAGGCAAGGTGCCGCAGCCCGCGCTCGAGCACCTCCTTGTCGGCGGCACGCTCCCCGGGCGAGGGCGGGGTCGCGGGATCGAGGCCGGAGATCATCCCGAGCCGGTCGCGCCCGCCGCTTGGCGTGAGGTCGTAGATCGGCGCGAAGGCCTCGGCCTCCTGCAGCTCGCCGGTGGCCAGCCCGTCCGCGCCCATCACCACCTCGTTGCCCGGCGCCAGCGGGCGCCCGTGCAGCAGCCCGGCCTTGTCGAGCGCGGCGGTGTTGGCCCAGACGGTGTGGTGGTCCGGCGACATCAGCGCCAGCGGTCGGTCCGGCAGGATCTCGTCCAGCACGTGCCGGTCGAGGCTGCGACCACCCCCGAGGATGGTATAGTCGGCGCTGCCGCAAAGCACGATGGGCAGGCCGGGGTTCCCGGCGGCATAGGCGCGGATCAGGCCCTTGATGGTCTCGAAGCCTGACCGCTCGAAGAGCGAGAGCTGCGAGAGCTCCACCGCGCCGACGAAGAGGTGGATGTGGCTCTCGTTGAGGCCGGGCATCACCGTGCGCCCCTTGGCGTCGATGACGCGGGTGGAGGGGCCCCGAAGGGCCAGGACCTCGGCATCTTCCCCGAGCGCCACGATCTTCCCGCCCTCGATCGCCAGGGCCGTCGCGCCGGGGCGCGCGGGATCCATGGTGAGCAGGGCGGCGTTGAACAGGATCGTGTCGGCACTCGGGGTCATGTCGGGTCTCCTCCGGTCTTTCGCGCCCGGTCAGGCCGCGATGAAGTAGAACTTGCGCAGCGTCTCGGTGACTTCGAAGGTGCCGGTGAAGCCCTTCTCCATCAGGTAGGTCTCGCCCGGGCCGAAGCTCTGCGCCGCGCCGCCTTCGGGGGTGATGGTCACGCGGCCCGAGACGACATGCGCCATCTCGTGGAACGGGTAGTTGTCGAAGCGCTCGGCATAGGGCGTGGCTTCCCAGATGCCGCCGGTGGTCTCGCCGTCCGACAGCTCGATCGCGCCGCGTTCGACGGGCTGGGCGGAGCCGGGCAGCAGCGACTCTGCAGGAACGACGGCGCAGGCTTCGAGGCCGTTGCTGCCCTCGGGGGCAAGGCGGGTGAGTTTGCTCATTGGTCTGTCCTTGGAAGGTCCGGCTTACGCCGGGGTGGTGATGTGCTTGAGCGCGGCGTAGCCCTGCAGCCCGCCGAAGCCGAGCTCGCGGCCGATGCCGCTGGCCTTGAAGCCGCCCCAGGAGGTCTCGGGGAAGATGATCTGCATCGTGTTGACCCAGACGTGGCCCGCGTCGATGCGGTCGGCGACGGCGTTCGCACGGTCGGGATCGCTGCCCACCACCGTCGCCGCCAGCCCGTAGTCGGAGGCATTGGCGAGCGCGATGGCGGCCTCGTCGCCCTTGACGCGGCGGACGGAGAGGACCGGGCCGAAGATCTCCTCGCGCCAGAGCGCGCTGGTCTCGGGCACGTCGAGGTAGACGGTGGGTTCGATGAAGAAGCCGGGGCCGACCGCGCCGGTGCCGCCGCAGAGGCAGTCGAGCCCCTCGGAGCGTGCGGTGAGCAGGTAGCCCAGCACCTTGTCGCGCTGCGCCATGGTGGTGAGCGGGCCCATGTCGATCTCGCCGCGCGGATCGCCGACGGCCATCTTGCGGATGCGCGCGCGCAGGGCGGCGATGAGATCGTCGGCGATGGCCTCGTCGACGATCAGCCGCGAGGTCGCCGAGCAGATTTGCCCGGCGTTGAAGAAGACCCCGCCGCAGACCAGTTCGGCCGCCGCGTCGATGTCGGCATCCGAAAGGACGACGATGGGAGACTTGCCGCCGAGTTCCAGCGAGACCGGTAGCAGGCGCTTCGCCGCCGCGCCCATGATGCGCGCGCCGGTGGCGTTGGAGCCGGTAAAGGAGACCTTGCGGATCTGCGGCGCGTCCAGCATCGCGGCGCCGATCGCGCCCTCGCCGGGCAGGATCGACAGCACGCCCTCGGGCAGGCCGATCTGCTGCGCGATCTCGCCGTAGACGAGTTCGGCGAGCGTGGTGAACTCCGAGGGTTTCAGGAGTGCGGTGCAGCCCGCCGCCAGCGCCGGGGCGAGCTTCCACGCGGTGGTGACCAACGGGAAGTTCCACGGCACGATCAGCGCGGCGGGGCCGTAGGGTTCCAGCACCTGCCGCCCGGTGAAGCCGTCATCAGGCAGCACCACGCGGCCCCGGTCCAGCGCGCCGCCCTCGACGAGATCCGCATAGTAGCGGAAGCAGGCGGCGGCATCGCCGAGGTCGATCTCGGCCTCGAAGCGCGGCTTGCCGTTGTTGCGCATCTGCAGCTCGATCAGCGCGTCGCGGCGCGCATCGAGCCCACCCGCAAAGCCGCGCAGGAAGCGCGCGCGCTCGGCAACCGGCAGGCGGCGCCACGTGCCGAAGGCGCGCTCGGCGCTTTCGGCGGCAGCGGTCACGTCGCCCGGCGTGGCGGTGGCGAAGCGGGCGAAGACCTCGCCCGTCGCCGGGTTCACCGCGTCGCGCAGCGCGCCCTTGCCGGCGTTGAAGCTGCCATTGAGGAACACGGCGCCCGTGCGGGTCTCGATCATCTCTGCAACGCTCACAGCGGGAACCCCATCGCATGCACCATCTTCACCCAGGCGCGGCGCCAGCCGCCCTTGTCGTCCACCTCGTCGAGCGCGCGCATGGTGATCGCGGCGCCCGGCCAACGGAACGGCTCGCGCGGGATCGGGCGCGGCAGCGAGTTGGCAAGGCCGAGCTCCAGCTCGGGCACGCCGGTGTCATCCAGCATCTCGATCCCCAGCCGCGCGCCGAAGCGCGAGGCGGTTACGCCGAAGCCTGAGTAACCGCCCGCGTAGACGCCCTTGCCGCCGTAGTAGGGCTGGAAGTGCACCGCGAGCCGGGTGGTCAGGTCGATCGGACCGGACCAGGCGTGCGAGAACTTCACGTCCTCGAGCTGCGGGAAGGTCTTGAAGAAATAGCCCGCGAGCCGGTCGTAGACCGCGATCTGCCGGTCGCCGTCGGGGTCGGTCTTGTCGCCGTAGTAGTAGCCGATGCGCCCGCCGTAGACGATGCGGTTGTCCTTCGTGAGGCGCATGTAGTTGAGCTGGGTGCGGGTGTCGTAGATGCCCTGCCGGTGGGTCCAGCCGATGCGCGCGAGCTGCTCGTCGCTGAGCGGCTCGGTGGCGATCACCCGGTCGCGCATGGCGACGACGTAGTTCTTGATCTTCTTGTGACCGGCGCACCAGGCGTTGGTGGCAAAGAGCACCTTGGGCGCGGTGATCACCCCGTCATGGGTGCGGATGCGCAGCTTGGAGCCGAGGTCCTCGACCTCTTCCATCGGCGTGTGCTCGTGGATCGTCACGCCGAGCTTGAGCGCGGCCGCCTTGAGGCCCCAGGCGAGCTTCGCGGGCTGCACGGTGCCGGTGCGCTCCTTCGACCAGATGCCGGCCTGGAAGAGCGGCGAGGCGACTTCCGACTGGACCTGCGTCTTGTCGAGCCAGGCCACGTCGTGGCCGTGGCCCATGTGCAGCTCGTACTCGCGGCGCAGCTCCTCGAGATCCTCGCCGCGCACGGCGACGGTCATCTCGCCGCCCCACTCGAGATCGGCGTCGATGCCGAAGGCCTCGATCGTCTCGCGCCAGCTGTCGAGGTTGTCGATGCCGAGCTTTTCCAGCAGCTCGATGTCCTTCGGGAAGACGCGCTCGGCGTTGACCAGCCCGTGCATGACCGAGGTCGAGACGATGCCGCCGGGACGGCCCGAGGCGCCGTGCGCCACCTTGCCGGCCTCGATGATGACCACCTCACGCTGCGGGTCGCGCTGCTTGGCGATGATCGCCGCCCAGAGCCCGGTGAAGCCGCCGCCGACGATCAGCAGGTCGGCCTCGCGCGCGCCCACGAGATGCGGGCAGGTTTCCGGCGCGGCGGGGTTGTCGAGCCACAGCGGGTAGAGCGTGGCGTGGGCGAGTGCCTTTTGGGTCAGGGTCATTTGCTTCTGGCTCCAAGCAGTTTCGGCAGGTCGCTGAAGGCCGCGACGAGGGAGAAGATCAGCACGGTGGCGGCCACGAACACCACCGAGGCGGCGGCCATGACCGGCGTGTAGCCGTAGCGCAGGGCGTTGAAGATCTTCATCGGCAGGGTTTCGAAGACGGCACCCACTGTCATCACAGCGATGATGTATTCGTTGAGCGAGATCACGAAGACGAAGCAGAAGCCCGAGATCACGTAGGGGCGGATCATCGGCAGCACGACGGTGCGCAGCACCGTGGTCTCGGACGCTCCCATCGAGCGCGAGGCTTCCACGAGGCTGGTGTCGATGTCCTCGAAGCCGAGCGACAGCGAGACCAGCGGCAGGGTGACGAGGAACACCGCGTGGGCGACGACCACCGTCCAGAACTCGCCGTAGCGGCCGAGGATGACGAAGAAGGTCAGGAAGCCCATGGCGGTGATGACGGGAGGCAGCAGGAACGGCATGGCCCCGAGCCCGGCCACCAGCTTGCCGAAGCCGGTGCGGTAGCGCCAGTTGAACCAGGCGATGGGGAAGGCGACCAGCACAGCCACGACCGAGGCGAGCAGCGCGATGGTCAGCGAGTTCATCAGCGGCGCGCGCCATTCGGCGTCGAGGAACAGGTCCGCGTACCAGCCGAGGTTGAACCCCTCGGGCGGGAAGGTCAGCGACTTGCGCTCGTTGACCGAGACCCCGGCGATCACCACGAAGGGGGCGATCATCGCGATGCCGACGATCCAGAAGAAGAGGGTGGAGAGGATCTTGCCGGGTTTCATGCCTTGGCGCCTTTCCGGTTCATCAGGGTGACGAGCAGCACCAGCAGGATCGTCACGGTCATCAGGAAGATCGACAGCGCCGCGGCGAAGGGCATGTTGGACTGCAGGAGCGCCTGGTCCGAGATCACCACCGAGAGCGTCCAGTTGGTCGGCCGTCCGAGGATCTGCGGCAAGAGGTACGAGCCCAGCGTGAAGACGAAGATCATCACGAAGCTGACCACGATGGGGGTGCGGTGCATCGGCACGATCACGTTGAAGAAGGCGCGCAGCGGCGAGGCACCGAGCGTGCGCGAGGCCTGCTCGATGTCGGGCTCGATGCGGCTCAGGATCGGGTAGAGCAGCAGCACGGCGTAGGGCATGGCGATGTAGGTCACACCGGCCAGCACCGCGCCGAGCGAGGGCGCGTAGCTCTGCGCCTTCTCGGTGAGGCCGAGCGCCTCGAAGAGCACGCCGATCCCGGCGGTGCGCGACAGCAGCGTCGACCAGGCAAAGCCGATGATCGCCTCCGACAGCGACAGCACCGAGAGCATGACGATCAGCCAGAACACCTGCGTGCCGCGGCGCGCGTTCACCAGCAGGTAGGTGAAGGGGAAGCCGACGACGATGGCAAAGAGCGCGACGAGGAAGGCGACCTCGAAGGAGGTGGCCAGCACGCTCAGGAAGAAGGGCGAGAAGAGCCGCGCGTAGTTCTCGAGCGTGAACACCTCCTCGTAGGCGCCGCCGCCGAGGTTGTGGAAGAAGGACATGCCGACCATCGAGCCGAAGGGCACGACGTAGAAGGCGAAAAGCGCGAAGGCCGGCAGCAGGATGGGCAGGTAGCCCAGCGGGGTGCGTGGACGGGACTGGATCATGGCTCAGCCCAGGACGACGACGGCCGCGGGATCGACCGCGAGATAGGCGGTGTCGCCGACCCCGAGCGGGCAGGGTGTGCGGCCGGGCAGGCTGACCGTCAGGTCCTTCTCGTCCGCGTTGCCGGTGTCGACGCTGATCTCGGTCGTGGCGCCGAGATGGCGCACGAAGGTCACCTTGCCGCTCAGCGTGCTCTCGCCCTGCTGCGGCGCAAGGGTGATGTCCTCGGGGCGGATCGACAGGGTGGCATTGCCCGCCTTGGCGCCCGGCAGCACCAGCGCGCCGCCCGGACCCTCGAACCGGCCACCCTCGATGCGGCCCTGGATCAGGTTGGTGATGCCGATGAAATCGGCGATGAAGGCGTTGGCGGGGTTGCGGTAGATCTCGATCGGCGGCGCGACCTGCTGGATGCGACCTTCGGACATGACCACCACGAGGTCGGCGGTGGTCATCGCCTCGCGCTGGTCATGGGTGACCAGCAGCGAGGTCACGCCAAGGCTGCGCTGCAGCCGCTTCACCTCGACCTGCATCGACTCGCGCAGCTTGGCGTCGAGCGCCGACATCGGCTCGTCGAGCAGGAAGAGCTTGGGCTGCATGATCAGCGCGCGGGCGATGGCGACGCGCTGGCGCTGGCCGCCCGACAGCTGGGTGATCGCGCGGTCGGCCTTGCCGGGAAGGTGCACGAGCTCGAGCAGGCGCTCGACCTCGGCGCGGCGCTTGTCCTTGGGCACGCCGCGGATGGCGAGCGGGTAGGCGATGTTGTCGCCCACGGTCAGGTGCGGGAAGAGCGCAAGCGACTGGAACACCATGCCGAAATCGCGCTTGTGCGCGGGTTTCGCGGTGATGTCCGCGCCGTCCAGAACGATCCGCCCGGCGCTCGGGTCCTCGAGCCCCGCGACGATGCGCAGAAGGCTGGTCTTGCCGCAGCCCGAAGGCCCCAGAAGACAGACGAACTGGCCATTGTCCACGGTGAGCGAGATGTCACTGAGGGCCTGGACGTTTCCGTAAAACTTGTCGACGTTTTCGACGATGAGACCTGACATGCGTGCGTCTTCCCTGCGGCCGGGTGCCCAGGCATCCGGCCGTCTCCTGTTTGGTTGAAATTTGGTGAGGCGATCAGGCCTGGAGCATCTCGGCCCAGATCTGGTTGAGCCAGTCGGTGCGCTCGAAATGCAGGTCGTAGCGCGGGACCACCGGCTCGATCTCGGAGGACACGGCGGCGAATTCCTCGTCGGTCAGGTCCATGCTTTCGCGCGCGACGTTCGGCGCGGTGCCGAGGTTCCGCGCCAGCATCGCCTGCACCGAGGGCTGCGACATGTAGTCGATGAAGACCTGCGCCTGGTCGATCTTGTCCGACACGCCCGCCACGGCCCAGTTCCCGGACTCGCGCAGGCCGCCTTCCTTGGGGAAGTTCGAGCGCACCGGGAAGCCGTCGGCGGCAGCAAGGCCGGTGACGTCGTGGTAGTACTGGCCGATCGGGATCTCGCCCGACTTCAGCGCCTGCTCGAACTGCGCCTCGTCACGGTACCACAGGCGCGTGTTCGGCTTCAGCTCGGCGACCTTGGCCAGCACCTCGAGGATGCTCTCGTCGCTCGACAGGTACTCGGTGCCGCCGAAGAAGGTCTTCGCGGTGATCTCGAGCAGGTAGGAGTTCGACACCAGCGCCAGCAGCCCGAGGCTGTCCTGGTACTTCGGATCCCAGAGCTCGGCCCAGCTGCCGATCGGCTCGGGGAAGGTGTCGGTGTTGGTCGCGACGGTGATGTACCAGGAGACCGCGCCGACCGCGGCGAGCCCGCCGTTCTCGTAGCGGTTCTGCAGCGTCGGCAGGATGTTCGACACGTTCGGCATCGCCGCCTCGTCGAGCGTTGCCCAGAGGCCGGTGCGCATGCCGCGCATGATGCTGACGGTGGCCATCATCGACACGTCCGCCGGGGCGCGCTTGGCGCGGGCGGCCTGCTGCAGCTGGATCAGCCAGGCCTCGCCGGTGGGGACCGCGATGCTCTCGATCTCGATGCCGGTGGCCTTGGTGAACTCGGGGTAGACGAAGCTGTCGAAGCTGTCCTGGAAATAGCCGCCGTAGACGCCGACCTTCAGCGGATCGCCCGCGGCGCGCAGCACGGAGGGCGCGGCCAGCGCGAGCGGCATGGCGCCGGCGGTCTTGAGGAGAGTTCGGCGCGTGAGCGAGGAAGTTCTGATCATGTCGCAGTCCCTGTTGTCGCGTTTTCGAAGAGTTCACGGCAGAAGACTTCAACGACGCTTCACGAAACATCACGAAAGAACGGAATTCACTTCGGGATATGCCGAAGAAACTCCCGCGCGGCGGCCGGTTTTGAAGGGGTTCTGCAGAAATAACTTAAAAACATAATGTTATGATGATGCGGCGCGATTTTACGTAGAGGAATGGCGATTTCAGGACCCGCGATGTTCCCCGCCGGAATGTCATTTGTGGAAATCTTGATCGTCACTTCGGCCTTTGCCGAAATGATTTTCGGAAATTCCTTATTTCCTCGAAGCGAGCAAGCGCGGAAGACTGGCGGCGATAGGAATTTCGAGGCTCGAATGTCAGAACTCAATCAACCACTTGGTGGCAACGTCATGCCGCGCACCGGCGGCCCGGGAACGATGATGCGGCTGCCGACGCAGCCCACCGCCGAAGGGCTCGACGCCTGCTTCGTCGGGATCCCGATGGATATCGGCACCTCGAACCGTCCGGGCACCCGCCTCGGCCCGCGCCAGATTCGCGACGAGAGCCGGATGATCCGCCCCTACAACATGGCGACCCGCGCCGCGCCCTTCGACAGCCTGCAGGTGGCCGACATCGGTGACGTGCCGATCAACCTCTACGATCTGAAGAAGTCGGTCGACATCATCACCGAGCACTACAAGGGCATCCTCGCCCATGACGTGATCCCGCTGACGCTCGGCGGCGACCACACGCTGACCTGGCCGGTGCTGCGCGCCATTGCCGCCAAGCACGGGCCGGTGGCGCTGATCCACGTCGACGCGCATTCCGACACCAACGAGGAGATGTTCGGCGAGACCGTCGCCCATGGCTGCCCCTTCCGGCGCGCCTACGAGGACGGGCTGCTGCTCAACGACAAGGTGTTCCAGATCGGACTGCGCGGCTCGGGCTACGCGCCCGAGGACTTCGACTGGGGCCGCGAGAAGGGCTGGACGGTGATCCCCGCCGAGGAGTGCTGGCACAAGTCGCTGGCGCCGCTGATGACCGAGATCCGCGCCAAGATCGGCGATGCGCCTGTCTATCTCAGCTACGACATCGACAGCCTCGATCCGGCCTTCGCGCCCGGCACCGGCACCGTCGAGGTCGGCGGTCTGACCACCATCCAGGGCCTCGAGATCATCCGCGGCTGCGCCGGTCTGAACCTCGTCGGCTGCGATCTCGTGGAAGTCTCGCCGCCCTACGATCCGGCGGGCAACACCGCGGTCATCGCCGCGAACTACCTCTTCGAGATGCTCTGCGCCCTGCCGGGCGTGAAACGCGGCTGAGACCGGGCCATCCGGCCGGGGTCGCTGCTTCGGAGTTTCCCGAAATGAAGAAAGGGGGCCTTTCGGCCCCCTTTGTCGTTTCTGCTGGCTGGCCTCAGCTCAGACCGCCGAAGCAGAGGTTCTTGATCTCGAGGTAGTCGTCGCAGCCGTACTTGGACCCCTCGCGGCCCATGCCCGACTGCTTGACGCCGCCGAAGGGAGCGAGCTCGGTCGAGATGACGCCGGTGTTGATGCCGACCATGCCGGTCTCCAGCGCCTCGCCGACGCGCCAGGCGCGGGCGATGTCGCGGGTGTAGAAGTAGCCGGCGAGGCCGAACTCGCTGTCATTCGCCCAGTCGATGGCCTCGTCCTCGCTCTCGAAGCGCACCAGCGGGGCGAGCGGGCCGAAGGTCTCTTCGCGGGCGAGTTTCATCGCCTGCGTCACGCCGGTCAGCAGCGTCGGCTCGTAGAAGGTGCGGCCGAGTTCGGAGCGGGCGCCGCCCTTCACCACGGTCGCGCCCTTGGCCACGGCGTCGGCGATGTGATCCTCGACCTTGGCCAGCGCCGCGGTGTTGATCAGCGGGCCGGTGTTGACGCCCTCGGCGAAACCGTCGCCCAGCGTCAGCTTGCCCATCGCCGCACCCAGCTTCTCGGCGAAGGCGTCATAGACGCCCGCCTGCACGTAGATGCGGTTGGCGCAGACGCAGGTCTGGCCGTTGTTACGGAACTTCGCCAGCATCACGCCCTCGACCGCCGCGTCGAGATCGGCATCGTCGAAGACGATGAAGGGCGCGTTGCCGCCCAGCTCCAGCGAGAGCTTCTTCACCGTGTCGGCGCCCTGCTTCATCAGCAGCTTGCCGACGCGGGTGGAGCCGGTGAAGGTCAGCTTGGCGACCTTCGGGCTGGCACACATCTCCATGCCCATGCCCGCCGCGTCGAGACCCGGCAGCACGTTGAAGACACCCGCGGGCACGCCCGCGCGCTCGGCCAGCACCGCCAGCGACAGCGCCGAGAGCGGGGTGAACTCGGAGGGGCGCGCCACCATGGTGCAGCCCACCGCCAGCGCCGGCGCCATCTTGCGCGCCAGCATGGCATTGGGGAAGTTCCACGGGGTGATCGCGCCGACGACGCCCACCGGCTGCTTGACGATGACCATGCGGGTGCTCGACTGCGCGCCGGGGATCATGTCGCCGTAGACGCGCTTGGCTTCCTCGGCGAACCACTCGACGTAGGAGGCGCCATAGAGGATTTCGCCGCGCGCTTCCGCCCAGGGCTTGCCCATCTCGGCGGTGAGGATCGTGGCGAGGTCGTCGGCGTTCTCGACCATGAGGTCGAAGAGCTTGCGCAGAACGGCGCTGCGCTCCTTGCCCGACTTCGCCGCCCAGGCCTTTTTCGCGGCATAGGCCGCGTCGATCGCCGCGGTGACGTCAGCGGCCGAAAGATCGGCCACATGCGCGATGATCTCGCCGGTGGAGGGGTTCTCCACCGGGAAGGTCTTCTCGCCCTCGACCCAGGTGCCGTTCACGTAGGCGCGGGTCTCGAGCAGGGTCGCGTCCTTGAGCGGAAGCGATGCGGTGTTCAGGTCTTTCATCTCAGAGCCCTTTCGCGGTCTTGGCGGCGGCTTCGAGGATGCCCATGGCCTCGTCGAAGATCGCGTCGGGGATGGTGATCGGCGCGAGGAAGCGGATGACGTTGCCATAGACGCCGCAGGTCAGCAGCAGCAGGCCGCGGTTCAGCGCCTCGAGACGGATGGCATTGGCGAGCTCGGGCAGCGGGGTGCCGTCCGCGCCGATGAACTCGGCGGCGACCATGAAGCCCGGGCCGCGCACTTCGGCCAGCTCGGGGACATCGGCGCGCAGCGCTTCGAGACGGGCCTTCAGCCTGGTGCCGAGGGTGTTGGCGCGTTCGCAGAGCTTCTCCTCGTCGATCACGTCGAGCACGGCATTGGCCGCGGCGATGCCGAGCGGGTTGCCGCCGTAGGTGCCGCCGAGGCCGCCGGGGGCCGCCGCGTCCATGATCTCGGCGCGGCCGACCACGCCCGAGATCGGAAGACCGCCGCCAAGGCCCTTGGCCATGGTGGTGAGGTCAGCGGCGACGCCATAGGCTTCCATGGCGAAGAGCGTGCCGGTGCGGGCGAAGCCGGTCTGCACCTCGTCGGCGATCATCACGATGCCCTTGTCGTCGCAGAGCTTGCGGATCCGCTCGACGAACTCCTTCGGTGCGGGGTTGAAGCCGCCTTCGCCCTGCACCGGCTCGAAGATGATCGCGGCGACGCGGGCCGGGTCGACATCGGCCTTGAACAGCGTGTCGAGCGCCTTGAAGCTGTCCTCGACGCTGACGCCGTGAAGCTCGTTCGGGAAGGGCACGTGGAAGACGTCGTTCATCATCGGGCCGAAGCCGGTCTTGTAGGGCGCGACCTTGCCGGTCAGCGTCATGCCCATGAAGGTGCGGCCGTGGAAGGCGCCGCTGAAGGCGACGATGGCCTGACGGCCGGTGTGGGCGCGGGCAATCTTCACAGCGTTCTCGACCGCCTCGGCGCCGGTGGTGACGAACATCGACTTCTTGGCGAAGTCACCCGGCGCGCGTTCGTTCAGGCGCTCGGCAAGGCGCACGTAGTTCTCGTAGGGCACGACCTGATGGCAGGTGTGGGTGAAGGCGTTCAGCTGCTCGGCGACGGCGGCCATGACCTTGGGGTGGCGGTGGCCGGTGTTGACCACGGCGATGCCCGCGGCGAAGTCGATGAGACGGGTGCCGTCGGCGTCCCAGATCTCGGAATTCTCGGCCTTCACCGCGTAATGGTCGGTGAGCACGCCGACGCCGCGGGCCAGCGCGGCCTTGCGGCGGGTTTCGATCTCGGCGTTGGCGGTCTGCTTGAGCATGGTCTGTCCTCCGGGGGGCCGCGTCGCGGCCCGTGCGTTTCTCTGACCGGCAGGCTACAGGTTCCAGTATTGCGAAAAAGTCTGTTTCTTGCTGCCTGCAACTCGTTGTAGATGCTGGGTGGCTGAACAAGGTTTTGCGGATAATGAACACATCGAACACGACTCAGGAGGACCTTGCGCTGGGTCACCGCCTGCGGGTGCTTCGCGAGCGCGCGGGCCTGTCGCAGCGTAGCCTTGCCAAGAAGGTTGGGGTGCCGAACTCGACCATCTCGCTGATCGAGTCAGGCAAGACCAACCCTTCCGTGGGGGCGCTGCGCAAGATCCTCGACGGTATCCCGGTCAGCCTCTCGGAGTTCTTCGCCTTCGAGCCCGCGCCCGAACGGCAGATCTTCTACGCCGCCGAGGAACTGGTCGAGATCGGCAAGAAGAACCTCTCGCTGAAGCAGGTCGGCGCGACGCTGATCGGCCGGGCGATGATGCTGCTGCGCGAGACCTACGCGCCGGGGGCCGACACCGGCCGGGTGATGTACGGGCACGAGGGCGAGGAGGGCGGCATCGTCATTTCCGGCCGGGTCGAGATCACCGTGGGCGAGGAGCGCAAGATCCTCGGGCCCGGCGATGCCTATTACTTCGACAGCCGCGTGCCGCACCGTTTCCGGCAGGTCGGGGCCGAGCCCTGCGTGCTCTTCTCGGCCTGCACGCCGCCGACCTTCTGAGGCGCCCTACTCGGACCTGTGCTCTTCGAGGATGTCGAGCGAGACCACCTCGAGCGCGCGGGCATGGGTGGACTCGAGCTGCACTTTCGGCGCGCAGCCCTCGTCATGGGCCTGCAGGAAGCGCAGCGCGCAGAGGCACCACTGGTCGCCCGGCTTCAGCCCGGGAAAGCGCAGCCCGGGGCGCGGGGTCGAGAGGTCATTGCCGACATACTTGGAATAGGCGAGGAACTCGGCCGTCATCACCGCGCAGACGGTGTGGCTGCCCGCGTCCTCGGCGCAGGTGTTGCAATGGCCATCGCGGAAGTAGCCGGTCAGCGGCTGCACCGAGCAGGGGTGGAGCTGGCCGCCCAATACGTTGATCGCCCGATCCTTTTGCATCGCGTCCTCCATCAACATGCCCCCAGTTCCCCTCAACCTAGTGAGAGCTCGGCCCTCCGGCAAGTCGCGCGGCTGCAAGGCCGGGATGGGTCAGCGGAACTTGTCGGCCAGTTTCTGCATCGGGCTGCGGGTGTCCTCGACGGGGGCGGGGGCCGCGGCGGGTTTCGCCGCCTCCGCGCCTGCCTCGCCCTTCTGCGCGGATTTCGACGAGCGCGGCGGCGCGACACGCAGCGCCACGGCGTTCTGGAAGCCCGGCTTGTCGCCCTCGGCCAGCGCCTTCGCCCCGTCCGAGATGCCGCGCATCAGGTCGTCGAGCCAGTCTTCCTCGGCCTTGGCGAAATCGTGCAGCACGTAGCCCGACACCGCTTCCTTGCGGCCCGGGTGGCCGATGCCGAGGCGGATGCGGTGATAGGCCTCGCCGATGTGCTGGTGGATCGAGCGCAGCCCGTTGTGCCCGGCGTGGCCGCCGCCGGTCTTCACCCGGCACTTGCCCGGAGCAAGGTCGAGCTCGTCGTGGAACACCGTCACGTCGCCCGGCTCGAGCTTGAAGAAGCGCATCGCCTCGCCCACCGACTGGCCCGAGAGGTTCATGAAGGTCTGCGGCTTCAGCAGCAGCACCTTCTCGGACCCGAGACGCCCCTCGGCGACCTCGCCCTGGAAGCGCGCGCGCCACGGCGTGAAGCCGTGATCCTCGGCGATCCGATCGACGGCCATGAAGCCGATGTTGTGCCGCGTCTTCGCGTATTTGCCGCCGGGATTGCCCAGACCCACGAAAATCTGCACCGCGTCTCTCCGATTTGCTTCTGCCACGCCCTAGATAGGGCGGGGACGGCGATAGCACAGACAGGAAGGAGAGACCATGTATCTCACGATGAACCGCTTCAAGGTGATCCCCGAGAAGGCGGCGGAGTTCGAGGAGGTCTGGGCGCAGCGCGACACGCAGCTGAAGACCGTGCCGGGCTTCCGCAGCTTCGCCCTGCTGAAGGGTCCCGAGCGCGAGGACCATGTCCTCTATGCCTCGCACACGATCTGGGAGGACGAGGAGAGCTTCATCGGCTGGACGAAGAGCGAGGCCTTCCGCATCGCCCACAAGGGCGCGAAGGGCCGGGCCGAGATGTACCGGGGCGGGCCGGAGCTCGAGATCTTCGAGTCGGTGATCGAACTGGTCTGAGACGGCGCGGGGCCGCCGCAAACGAAAACGGCCCTGCCGGGGGCAGGGCCGTTCGAAACGTCGGAACGTGCGAGAGGATTATTCCTCTGCAGCCGCCTCTTCGACTTCGTCGTCGCCGCCCACCAGGCCGCGCGGAGCGGAGATGTTCGCGATCACGAAGTTGCGGTCGATGGTCGGCTTCACGCCTTCCGGCAGGACGACATCGCTGATGTGGATGACGTCGCCGATGGTCTTGCCAGCCAGGTCCACGGTGATGTGGTCCGGAATGTCGCCGGCGAGCACGTTCAGCTCGACTTCCTGACGGACGATGGTCAGAACGCCGCCGCGCTTGAGGCCCGGTGCCTGCTCCGCGTTGATGAAATCAACGTGGATGTACAGGTTGATCCGCGAGGTGCGGCGCAGGCGCATCAGGTCGAAGTGCGTCGGCAGGTCCTTCACGACGTCGCGCTGGACGTCACGGCAGATCACGCGCACATCCTCGTGGCCATCGACCTTGAGGTTGAAGAGGGTCGACTTGAAGCGCCCGGCCTTCAGGGTCTTCAGCAGCGAGTTGAAGGGGATCTGGATCGCGAGCGGCTCTGCTTCGCCACCAAACACGACGCCAGGAACCATGCCGTCACGACGAGCTTGCCGAGCGGCGCCCTTGCCCGTCCCCGACCGTTCCAGAGCTACGAGATCAGGAATCTCACCAGCCATTTTGTATCTCCAATGTATCTAGGGCAGGGTGCCTCCAAGGCTGTCACCCCGCGATGAACGCAGCCCCATAGACCGGATCACCATTTTCGGCAAGGGCTGAATCGTGCCAGTCCCGGCGCCGGGGCGCATTTGACGCGTCTGGACCTTCGCCGCGGCCCGTGTCACGGCTTGCGCCATGAGCATTCCGAGTGACCTTCGACTGATCCGCCGCCCGCTCGCGGGTTTTGCTGCAATCGGCATCTGCTGGGGCGTCTTCGCAGGCTGCGTGCCGCAGATCAAGGCCCAGGTCGGGCTCTCGGACGGCGGCTTCGGCACCGCGATGCTGGTCTCGACCTGCGGCGCGATCCTCGCGATGTGGCTGGCGCCCTGGGTCGAGGAACGGCTGAAGGCCAAGGCCATGCCGCTCTTCACCGCGCTGCTGGGGCTCGGCTTCCTGCTGCCGGGGCTGGCGGGTTCGGGCGTGCAGTTCGCCGCGGCGATGCTGCTCTGCGCCGCCGCCGCGGGCACGGTGGACGTGGCGATGAACGCGCAGCTCTCGCAGCTCGAGGCGCGCTCGGGGCGGCCGCTGATGAACCTCGCGCATGGCGGCTACTCGCTGGTCTATGCCTGCGCCGCGCTGGCGGCGGGCATCGCGCGCGGCAGCGGCCTGCCGGTCTGGGCGATCTTCCTCGGGGCCACCTGCCTCACGCTGGTGGCGGCGCTGATCGCCCGCGGCGGCGAGGCCGTGCCGCATCACGAGGAGGCCGGGATCGGCAGCCGCGCGCCGCTGCCCTGGGGGCTCATCAGCCTCGCGGGGGTGGTGATCTGCATCGGCTTCATGGCCGAGCAGGCGACCGAGGCCTGGTCGGCGCTGCACCTCGAGCGCAACCTTGGCGCCGGGGCGGTCGGCGGCGCGCTGGCGCCGACGCTGCTGGGGCTCACCATGGGTGCGGGGCGGCTGTCGGGGCAGGGGCTGATCCGGCGGCTCAACGGCGCGGGCGTGCTCGGCGCGGGGGCGGGGCTTGCCGCGCTCGGCGCGGTGATCGCGGCGCTGGCGCCGACCGCGCTCGTCGGCTGGACCGGCTTTGCGATCCTCGGCTTCGGCGTCTCGGTGCTGGCGCCCATGGCCTATGCCTGGCTCGGCGCGCGGCTGACGCCGCAGGCGCGGGCGCGGGCGATCAGCCGGGCGACGGTGATGGGCTACGCGGGCTTCTTCATGGGCCCGCCGCTGATGGGCGGGCTCTCCGAGCTTTTCGGCCTGCGCGTCTCGTTCGGCGCGGTGGCCTTGCTGCTGATGCTGGTGCCGCTGGTGCTGTTGCCGCTGATGGCGCGGCGCTGAGCGCTCAGCGACCGCGGCGCAATTCCGTCCAGAGGAAGAGGCCCCAGGCCGCGAGGACCATCAGCGCGAGCCCGGCCCAGGTCAGCGCGTAGCTGAGATGCGCATTGCGGAAGCTGACCACGGTCTGCCCGCCGCGCGGCCAGGCCTTGGCATCATCTCCCATGTCTTGATCGATGAAATAGGGGGCTGCGTTCTCGAGCCCCTTGGCCGCGGTGATCGAGCCGATGTCGCGGCGATACCACTGCCCGCCCTCGGGGTCGTTGTCGCGCGAGAAGAGCCAGCCGCGGTCCTCCGAGAGGCGCAGCAGGCCGGTAACGGTCTGCTCTCCCTCGGGCGCCTTGCGGGTGGCGGGATCCTTGAGGGTTTCGGGCACCAGCCCGCGGTTGACCATCACCACCGTGCCGTCGTCGCGGCGCAGCGGGGTCAGGACCCAGTATCCGGGGCCGAAATCCGCGGGGGTGTAAATCTGCACTTCCTCATCATTGAGGAAGGTGCCGGCGAGGGTGACATGCCGGTACTCGGCGCTCTCGGCGGTGATCCCGGCCCAGTCTTCCGGGCCGGGGGCGGGGACGGGCGCGGCATGGACGCGCGCCTCGACCCTCTCGATCAGGGCCACTTTCCAGTGCAGCCGGTTCACCTGCCAGATCGCCAGCGAGGTGAAGCCGACCAGACCGGCAAGGGCAAAGAGCGTGACCGCCACGATGAGCGGCCAGCGGCGGCGCTGCACGCCGGACTTATGCGCCGCCGCCTTGCTCATTTGCCGTGGTCCATCTGGCTGTGGTCCATCTCGCCGTGCTCGGCCGCGCCGTGCTCGCCGTGGCCGGACATGCCCTGCATGGAGGCGCCGGGCGTGGCTTCGGGATCGCTCACCATGTTGCTCTCGCTCATCTGCATCATGTTCACGTTCATATTGTGCATGACCCAGAGCGAGCCTGCCAGAACGATCGCCACGATCACCACCGCAAGAACGGTGGCCGCGAGGGTCCAGCCCTCTTCGGTGCTGCTCTTGAGGTGGAGGAAGTACACGAGGTGCACCACGATCTGGACGGCGCCCAGACCCATGATGATCGCGACCAGCGTGGAGGGCGCAAGCCCGGTTTCCATCATGACCAGCGCGAAGGGGATGATGCTCAGGATCGCCGCGAGGGCGAACCCGATCATCAGCTGGCCCATGGTGCCGTGCGATGCTTCGGAATGTGCGCTCATCAGATCAGCCTCACGAGGTAGACGAAGGAGAACACCCCGATCCACACCAGATCGAGGAAGTGCCAGAACATGCTGAGCGTCGAGAGGCGCTGCATGTTCGCCGGGATCATGCCCTTCATGCGGATCTGCGCGATCATCACGCAGAGCCAGATGAGGCCCGCGGTCACGTGCAGACCGTGGGTGCCGACCAGCAGGAAGAAGGCCGACAGGAAGCCCGAGCGGTCAGGGCCCGCGCCGATGTGGATCAGGTGGTTGAACTCGTAGAGTTCCATCCCGATGAAGCCCGCGCCGAGCAGGCCGGTGATCACCAGCCACAGGGTGGTGGCGTCCATGTCGTGGTTCTCGGCCTTCAGCATGGCGACGCCGAAGGTGATCGACGAGAACAGCAGCAGCGCCGTCTCGATCGCCACGAAGCCGGGCTCGAACAGGTCCTTCGGGCCGGGTCCACCGGCGAAGTTGTTGCCGAGCACGGCATAGGCGGCGAAGAGCGAGGCGAAGATCACGCAGTCGCTCATCAGGTAGATCCAGAACCCGATCGGGGTGGGGCTGGCGTGGTGATGATCGGGGTGGTGGTCGGGGCCCTTGGGCCCCTCCACGCGTCCGGTCAGCGGAGTGTCGAGCATGGTCATGCGACCTCTCCCTTCGCTTCCGTTTCAGCGACCTTTGCCGCCGGGATCCAGTGATCCTGATTGTAGTTGAAGGTATGCGCGATCACCGTCGCGATCATGCCGATGAACGAGATCGCGGCGAGCCACCAGATGTACCAGATCATCGCGAAGCCGAAGACGAGGGCCATGGCGGCGACGATGATGCCGGTGGCCGTGTTGTTCGGCATGTGGATGTCCTGGTACTTGGTCGACCACTTGAACCCGTCCTGCTTCATCTTCCAGAAGTAGTCGCGGCCGGAGACCACGATGTCCTGCGGGAAGTTGTAGTTGGCGGGCGGCGACTGGGTTGCCCAGTCGAGGGTGCGCGCGTTCCACGGGTCGTTGCCGACGGCCAGCTCCTTGCGGCGCAGGATCGAGACGGCGAAGTTGATGAAGCCGCAGGCGATGCCGCAGGCGATCAGCACCGCGCCGAAGGCGGCGACGATGAAGTAGATCTGCCAGGCCTGGTCCATGTAGCTCTGCAGGCGGCGCGTCACGCCCATCAGGCCGAGCGCGTAGAGCGGCATGAAGGCGAAGTAGAAGCCGACGAACCAGAACCAGAAGGTGCGGCGCCCCCACTTGTCGTCCAGCTTGAAGCCGAAGGCCTTGGGCCACCAGAAGGTGACGGCCGCGTAGACCCCGAACACCACGCCGCCGATGATGACGTTGTGGAAGTGGGCGATGAGGAACAGCGTGTTGTGCAGCTGGAAGTCAACCGGCGGAACCGCCAGCAGGACGCCGGTCATGCCGCCGATGGCGAAGGTGACGATGAAGCCGGTGGTCCAGAGCATCGGCACTTCGAAGCGCACGCGGCCCTTGTACATGGTGAAGAGCCAGTTGAAGACCTTAACCCCGGTGGGCACCGCGATGATCATCGTGGTGATGCCGAAGAAGGTGTTCACGTTGGCGCCGGAGCCCATGGTGAAGAAGTGGTGCAGCCAGACGACGAAGGACAGCACCATGATGCAGGCGGTCGCCCAGACCATGGTCTTGTAGCCGAAGAGCGGCTTGCCCGAGAAGGTCTGCACGATTTCCGAGAACACCCCGAAGATCGGCAGGATCAGGATGTAGACCTCGGGGTGACCCCAGATCCAGATCAGGTTCACGTACATCATGGCGTTGCCGCCGAGATCGTTGGTGAAGAAGTGGAAGCCGAGGTAGCGGTCGAGCGTCAGCATGGTCAGCGTGGCGGTCAGCACCGGGAAGGCCGCGACGATCAGCACGTTGGTGCAGAGCGTGGTCCAGGTGAAGACCGGCATGTCGAAAAGCTTCATGCCCTTTGCGCGCATCTTGAAGATCGTCGCGAGCAGGTTCACGCCGGAAAGCGTCGTGCCCACGCCGGCGATCTGCAGCGCCCAGAGGTAGTAGTCGACGCCCGGCCCGTGAGAGAAGGCCGATCCCGACAGGGGTGGGAAGGCCAGCCAGCCGACACGGGCGAACTCGCCGATGAAGAGTGAGATGTTCACCAGCAGCGCGCCGGCCACCGTCATCCAGAACGAGAAGTTGTTCAGGAAGGGGAAGGCCACGTCGCGGGCGCCGATCTGCGTCGGCATGACGAAGTTCATGATGCCGGTGATGAAGGCCATCGCCACGAAGAAGATCATGATCACGCCGTGGGCGGTGAAGACCTGGTCGTAGTGGTGCGGGGGCAGGTAGCCCTCGGCGCCGCCGGCCGCCATGGCCTGCTGGGCGCGCATCATCAGCGCGTCGGCAAAGCCGCGGATGAACATGATGAAGCCGAGGATCATGTACATGATCCCGATCTTCTTGTGGTCGACGCTGGTGATCCAGTCACGCCAGAGCGGACCCCAGAGCTTGAAGTAGGTCATCAGGACCAGCGCGGCGATGCCGCCCAGCACGATCGCCGAGAAGGTGCCGACAAGGATCGGCTCGTGGTAGGGGATCCAGTCGAGGGTCAGGCGGCCGAAGATCGGCGACCAGGTCTCGGGGGCTTGGACATGGGCTTCAGTTGCCATTGTGCGCTGCTCCCTCATGCGTGTTCATGGAAAGGGTTTCACCGTCCTCGTGGCCATGGGCCGGGGCGGAAGGCGTCGCGGGCACGCCGATCGGATTGCCGAAGCCGTCGATCGCGCGCTGGTCGTCGTACTGGTACTTGTGCTTGTCGGCGATGCCTTCGAGGCCGCCGCCGCCCATCTCGTCCTGCATCATCATCTGGTCCATGCAGACCTTGCCTTCGTCGACGCAGAGGCCGCGGATGCGGTCGAAGAGCGACGCATCGACGCCGCTGTAGTACTGCACCGGGTTGGCCATCGAGGGGACCTCGAGCGCGAGGTAGGTCTCGCGCGACAGCTCGTTATTCGAGGCGCGGGCCTTCTCGACCCACTGGTCGAAGTCCGCGTCGCTCATCGCCAGCGTGTCGAAGTGCATCTCCGAGAAGCCCGGGCCCGAGTAATGCGCCGCCTGGCCGAAGAAGGTGCCTTCCTCATCGGCGATGAGGTGCAGCTTCGTCTCCATGCCGGCCATGGTGTAGATCATGCCGCCGAGCGCCGGGACCGAGAAGGTGGTCATCACGGTCGAGGAGGTCAGGCGCAGGTTGATCGGACGACCCGCGGGAACCGCCAGTTCGTTGACCGATGCGATGCCCTGCTCGGGGTAGATGAACAGCCATTTCCAGTCGAGCGAGACCACGTCCACCTCGATCGGCTCGCCGATCTCGGTTCCGATCTCCGCCGCGTCGAGCGGGCGGTAGGGGTCGAGCCGGTGCGTGTAGATGTAGGTGTAGACGCCGAGGATCGCGACGATCACGATCGGCACGCCCCAGAGCACGTACTCGAGCTTGGTCGAGTGCGACCATTCCGGCGCGTAGTCGGACTGGTCGGGGCGGTCGGCGCGGTAGCGCAGCGGGAACCACACGGCCATGAAGATGACCGGGATGATCACGATCAGCATGAGCAGGGTCGAGATGACCAGCAGGTCACGCTGCTCGGCGGCAACCCAGCCCGACGGCGCAAGCACGTCGTACTGGCACGCCGACAGGCTCGCGACCGCTCCCAGCAGGATCGGTATTTTGAACGATAGTCTCAAGTCAGCCTCGCAAGTCTTTCCGGGCCGGTAAGGAGGAGGAGGGAGGCCAGCCCGGGAGAACAGTTCGGGCGCGCTCAGCACGGGCACGTCCGTTACAGGTGGGTCGCGCGTAAAATGCTGCAGGCGCGAACCGAATAGGTCATTCCGTCGCACATGTTTGCCGATCAGCTTTGCGTGACGGAACGTGCGGCGCAGCGACTCGCTCGCCGCGCGGGCAGGGAATAGACCGGGTAACTCCGGAGTTTCTAGGGAAATCATGCGGAAACCCGCAGCTATTTCCGCCGGGCCGGAAGCGGCCGGCCGCGCGCTGCCGCGGCGCGAGGATGGGATCCGCGCCCGGGTTTGAAGATCCCTACACAAAAAGTTGAACCCCGCCCTCGGGAGGGGGGCCGGGGCTGGTCAGCGATTGGGCGGTGCCGGGGTGCGGGGAGCCGCAATTTCGGCGATTGCGAAGGCGCGGATTCGGCCGCGCTTGGCGGCGAGTCCTCCTTGCTCTAAACCTTTGGCCGAGGCTGCCATTCGGCTGCCCAACAGCCAGTCTTCCCGGAGAATTCCCATGTCCCTGTCCCCCGATCTGTCCGCGCTTGTCGCCGCGTTGCAGCATGCGCATGAGAGCGGCACGCGCTTCGCGCCCGCGGCCTCCGGCATCGCCCTGCCCGAAAGCCGCGAGGATGCCCTTGCCGTGCAGCGGGCGATCACGGCGGCGCGCGGTGCGGTGGCGGGCTTCAAGGTGGCGGCCGGGGCGGGGATCGTCGCGCCGGTCGTGGCACCGATCGCGGCGGCCGACGTGGTCGAGAACGGCGGCGCCGCGACGGTGCGCGGCCGACTCGGCATCGAGCTCGAGATCGGCTTCGAGCTGCTGAAGTCCCTGCCGGGCCGCGGCCTGCCGGAGCCGGTGGCCGAGTATTTCGTGCCACGCCCGGTGATCGAGCTGGTGGACACCCGGCTCGAGGGCGAAAGCGCCGAGATGCCGCTGCTGAAGCTCGCCGACATGCAGGTCAACGCCGGGCTGGTGGCGAGCGCGCCGCTCGCGGACTGGGACGGCAGCGATTTCGGCGCGGTCGAGGCGAAGCTCGTGGCGGGCGAGGACGTGGTGCTGGATGGCCCGGCGACGGTGCCGGGCGGCTCGGCGCTGGCCAACCTCGCGCTGCTCTGCGAGGTGCTGGGCGATCATTGCGGCGGGCTGCAGCCGGGGCAGGTGGTGATCACCGGCTCGCTCTGCGGCCTGCCCTATTTCCCGGCCGGAACCCAGGTCTCGGGCACCATCGCGGGGCTCGGCACGGTGTCGGTCTCGCTGGTCTGAGCCAACGCCCCCCGGACAAGAGGAAACCCCGCGCCATCAGGCGCGGGGTTTTCAATTTCAGGCCCTTGCGCGGGTCAGCGCAGGTAGGACATGGGATCGACGCTCTCGAAGCCCTTGCGCACCTCGAAGTGCAGGAAGGCCGGGTCGGCGGCGCGCACCGAGCCGATGGTCTGGCCGCGGCTCACCGCGTCGCCCTTCTTGACCTGCAGCCCGTCGAGGTGGGTGTAGATCGACAGAAGCTCGTCCGGGTGGCGGATGACGACGATCTGCACGTTCTCGGTGTTGCGGGTGATCGCCGCGACCGTGCCGCTGGCCGCCGCCTTGACCGCGCTTCCCGCGGGGGCCGAGATGTCGATCCCCTCGTTCTTGCCCTTGGAATATTCGCGCACGATCGAGCCGTTCACCGGCATCACCATCAGCGCGTTAGAGCTCGCCTGGCCGATGTCGGCCACCGGCTTGGAGGCCGCCGCGGTTGCCTTGGCCTCGTTGGTCTGCGTCGTGCGCGACGGCTCGTCCTTGGGCAGCGGCTGCGTCGAGGAGGGCGGCTGCGGCGTCGGCGAGCCACTGCCCGGCGAGACGGTGACGCTCTCGGCGCGGGTGGCCTTCTGCTCGACCACGGGGATCAGCAGGTACTGGCCCTCGCGCAGGGTGAAGTTGGCATCGAGCCCGTTCCAGTCCGCCAGCGACTTCGGCGTCACGCCGTAGAGCCGCGCGACGGTGAAGGCGGTCTCGCCGCGCTGCACCTTGTGGCGGATCGGCTCGACGCCGCCGGTCTGCACCGCGGAATTGGTCTGCGCCGGGGCAAGCGTGGTGGTGGTCACCTCCGACGGGCGCGCGGTCACCGGTGCATTGTTGATCGCGTTCCCGGCGAGGGTGGCGATGTCCACGGGCGCGCTGGCCGAGGGCACGGCCACGCCGACGCGCGACGGCAGGGCGATGATCTCGTCCGGGCGCAGCGGGTCGTTGGGCTGCATGCCGTTGTAGCGCGCGACCTCGCCGGCGGGCAGGCCGACGCGGTTGGCCACGTCCGCCACGGTGTCGCCGCCGCGGGCGATGGCCACCTGGTAGGTCGGGTAGGACAGCACCCCGCGCGCGTCGGGCACCGGCCGGTCGGCGGTGCTGGCGGCGAGTGCTGCCTGCGACGTGTCGAGCGAGCCGCCCATGCGGCCGCGCATGTCATAGTCGAGCGGGCCGGAGCAGGCCGCCAGAAGGGCGGTCGCGGCCAGGGGCCCGGCAATGCGGGTCGCGGATTTGCGGAATGCGTCTTGCATCTGTCTCGATCCTCGCCTGCGCCCCTTGTCCCGGGACGTCATGTAAATCGCCGCCGGTGGCGGTCAGCTCTCCTTGGCCAGACCTTCCACAAGCGGCACGAAGCGCACGGGGCGCAACTCGTCATAGTCGAAGCCCTGCTCCGTGCGGGTCACCCGGATGAGGTGCTGCACGGTGTCGGACTGCCCCACGGGCAACACCATGATACCGCCAATCCGCAGCTGGGCCAAGAGCGGCCCGGGCGGGTCCTCTGCCGCGGCGGTCACCAGGATGCGATCGAAGGGCGCCTGATCGGGCAGGCCGAAGCTGCCGTCGGCGGTAAAGGCGGTGATATTGGAAAGATCCAGCGCGTCGAAGATCTTGCGCGCCTCGACCACGAGGCGGCGGTGGCGGTCCACGGTGTAGACCCGACGCGCCAGCTGGCTGAGGATCGCGGCCTGGTAGCCCGAGCCGGTGCCGACCTCGAGCACCTTGTCGCGGTTCGACACGTTCAGCGCCTGGGTCATCAGCCCGACCACCGAGGGCTGCGAGATGGTCTGCCCGCAGGGGATCGGCAGCGGCATGTCCTCGTAGGCGCGGTCGGTGAAGTAGCCCTTCACGAAGAGCCCGCGGTCGATCTTCTCCATCGCCTCGAGCACGAGGCTGTCGGTGACCCCACGTGAGCGCAGGGCAAAGAGCAGCTGCATCTTGCGCTCGGCGTCGAAACTCATGCGAAGGCCTCTTGCAGCGGAGCCAGGGCGTCATGCGCGGTCAGATCCGCGCGCATCGGTGTCACCGAGATGTAGCTCTCGAGGTTGACCGCGGCGTCGGTGCCTGCGGGGGCGGGCCGGCGCTGGTCGCCGCCGCGGATCCACAGGAACTTGCGCCCCGAGGGCGACAGGTGCGGCTCGACGGAATAGTTGGTCTCGGCGCGGCGGCCCTGCGGCACGACGCGGGTGCCCAGCACCTCGTCCGCCGGGCAGGGCGGGAAGTTCACGTTCCAGAACAGCCGGTAGTCGCCGTCCGCCTTGGTGCCCGAGGCGAGGATGCGGCGGACCACCTCGACGCCGTGGGTCGCGGCGGCCTCGAAGGGGTTCTTCAGGTTGCGGGTGCGCGGCCCGAGATACTGCGACAGGGCGATCGACGGCAGCCCCTGAAGCGCGCCTTCCATGGCGCCGCCGAGCGTGCCGGAATAGAGCGCGTTCTCGGCCGAGTTGTTGCCGCGGTTGACGCCGGAGAGCACGAGGTCGGGCGGGCAGTCCTTCATCACGTCGTGCAGGCCGGCAAGCACGCAGTCGGCCGGGCTGCCCTCGGCGGCCCAGCGGCGCGGCCCCATCTCGGCGATCATCATCGGATGGGTGTAGCTGATGCAATGCGCGACCCCCGATTGCTCGAAGGCCGGCGCCACGGTCCAGACCTCGCCATCGGGCCCGGCGAGCTCTTCGGCGATGGCGTGCAGCACCGTCAGCCCCGGGGCGTTGATGCCGTCGTCGTTGGTGATGAGAATGCGCATGATCGGGTCCCTGTTATCTCACTTCCATAGGCAATGGCCTGCGGTGGGGCAAGGCGCAGGAGCCCGGCGGCGCGCGGCTGATGCGATCTGGCCTCAGGTGTGACTCTGAAGTAGCGGACCGCGCCCGGGAAGCGAGACAATTGGTCCCTGTGGCAGAGGCTTCGCTTCCCCCCGGAACGTGCTATCGTCAGGCGTCATCCGGTTTTTCAGAGGCTTCGCCCATGCCGCCGCAGGCCCTCGTCATTCTTGTGCCTCTCGCGATCAAGGCGGTGATGTCCGCGTTCGGAACCCGGATGGAGGCGGCCGCGGGCCTGCCCCTTCGGGTGGTCAACGATCTCAACCCGGCAATCCCCGAGCGCATCTTCGCGGGTCGGCCCGGCGACATCGGCCTCACCAACCCGCCCTACGTGCGCCAGCTGATCGAGGCGGGCCTCGTCGACGCGGCCACGCACCGGGCCTTTGGCCGGGTGCGGCTTGCCGTCGCGCGGAAGGCGGGGAGCGGGGCGGGGGTGCTGGGCGGGCAGGACGAGATCGTCGCGATGCTGAAATCGGCGCGCAGCATCGGCTACACCGGCGCGGGCACCAGCGGGCGCACCTATCTGGGGATGCTCGGCAGGCTCGGCATCGTCGCCGAGGTGGCGCCGCAGAGCCGCCCGATGGGCGGTGGGGCCCCGGTGACCGCGGTCGCGGCGGGAGAGATCGAGCTCGCGGTGGCGCCGCTGACGACCATCCTTGCCAGCCCCGGCGTCGAGCCCGCGGCGATCTTTCCCGATGCGCTGGGAACGCACATCGACATGTCGGTCTTCGTCACACGGCAGGCCGCGCCCGAGGCGATGGCAGTGTTGGAGTTCCTGACCTCGCCGACGCTCGACGAGGAGTTGGCCGCGGCCGGGGTGGAGCGCTTCGAGCTGGCGTGACCGCCAGCCCGGATCGCGGGTCTCAGAGGAGGCCGAGCTCGCCCAGAAGCCGCGCGGCTTCCGCGTAGGGAGAGGCGAGCACGGTCTTGTCCTCGCCGGGGTGGAAGACGACGCGGGTGGTGGTGTGCATCGGCTTCGGGCTGACGATCTCGACCCGCGGGCCGGTCTTGCCGGTCTCTGCCTGCCAGCTGCGGGCCAGCGCGATCTGCGCGCCCTTGGTCGTGCCGTAATGGCCGTAGAACCGCTCGCCCGCGTGGTCGTCCTCGAAAAAGACGGCGCGGCCGTGCTCGCCCAGCAGCGGCGTCACATAGGGGATCAGCACGCCGGTCGCGGTCAGGTTGGTCGCGATCGACTTCGCCCAGTCCTTCTGGTCCATGTGGTTCGCGGGGGTCAGCGGCGCGGCATGCACGGCGGTGTGCAGCCAGAGCTTGATCCCGCCCCAGCGGTCCCAGACCGAGCGGCAGAGCTGCGCCATGGCCTCGGGCTTGGTGATGTCCATGGGGGCGAGCGTCGCCGCCCCGCCCTTGGCCTTGATGCGGTCGTCGAGATCCTCGAGCCCGCCGACGGTGCGACCGACGGCGACGATGTGATAGGCCGGGGCGAGCGCTTCGGCGAGGGCAAAGCCCAGCCCGCGCGAGGCTCCGGTGACAAGGGCGATCTGTTCACTCATGCCAGCCGTGTCGCCCGGACGCAGACGAATGTCAATTCGCGTAAGATGCGCCGGGATGCGGCGAAATCGCCCCGTGTCAGGGAAGCTCGATCCACTGCGAGGACGAGCCCTTCGACAGCGCGATGCGGTCCTTGTCGATGGCCACGACCTTCTGGTTGCCGAGTTGCGTGCCAAGACCGACGGTGACGACCCGGCCATCGGGCAGGCGGATGAGGGCGCGCGGATCGCGATCCGAGCCGCGCACGCCAAGCAGCGCCATGCCGCTCGGCAGGGGGGTCTGGGTGGTGGCGCTGGCCGCGACCTTCGGGGGGGTGGAATTCGTCATGGCCGTGTCTCCTTCGTCTGGTTGCAGCGGATCGCAGCCAGTTAAAGAAGGGGTGCGGGCACAAAAAGGGGGACGTCCGGTCACGTCCCCGTGGGCGCCGCGACGGAACTGCGCCTGCGGCGGAAAGTGGCGCGCCCCCCGGCGGGGAGGCGCGCACGCGCTGCGTTACTCTGCCGCAGTCTTGAGCTTGAAGCCCTTCTCGATCATGTCCGCCGGCTCGACCGGGTACTCGCCCGAGAAGCAGGCGTCGCAATATTGCGGGCAGGAGTTGTTGCGGCCCTGCTCGCTCGCACCCACGGCGCGGTAGAGCCCGTCGAGCGAGATGAACTTGAGGCTGTCGACGCCGAGATGCTCGCGCATCTCGTCCTCGGACATGGTCGCGGCCAGCAGCTTCTCGCGCTGGGGCGTGTCGACGCCGTAGAAGCAGGGCCAGGCGGTGGGCGGCGAGGCGATGCGGAAGTGCACCTCGGCGGCGCCCGCGTCGAGGATCATCTCCTTGATCTTGCGCGAGGTCGTGCCGCGAACCACCGAGTCGTCCACGAGGATCACCCGCTTGCCACGGATGAGCGCGCGGTTGACGTTGAGCTTGAGGCGCACGCCCATGTTGCGGATCTGCTCGGTCGGCTCGATGAAGGTGCGGCCCATGTACTGGTTGCGGATGATCCCCATGCCGTAGGGGATGCCGCTCTCATGCGCGAAGCCGATCGCCGCCGGAGTGCCGCTGTCGGGCACCGGGCAGACGAGGTCGGCCTCGACCGGGGCCTCGCGGGCAAGCTCGACGCCGATCTGCCGACGCGTCTCGTAGACCGAGCGGCCGCCGATGATCGAATCGGGGCGCGAGAAGTAGACGTGCTCGAAGATGCAGAACTTCGAGGGCTGCGGGCGGAACGGGCGGCGGCTCTCGACCTTGCCGCCCGAGATGACGACCATCTCGCCGGGCTCGATCTCGCGCACGAATTCCGCGCCGATGATGTCGAGCGCGCAGGTCTCGGAGCTGAGCACGTAGCCGCCGTCGGCGAGCTTGCCGAGCACCAGCGGGCGCACGCCCAGCGGGTCGCGCACGCCGATCAGCTTGGTGCGGGTCATGGCGACGACCGAGAAGGCGCCCTCGACGCGGCGCAGCGCGTCTTCCATGCGGGCCGGGATGTCGCGCTGCAGCGAGCGCGCCATCAGGTGGATGATGCATTCGCTGTCGGACGAGCTCTGGAAGATCGAGCCGCGCTCGATCAGCTCGCGGCGCAGCGCCTCGGCATTGGTGATGTTGCCGTTGTGGGCGATGGCGGCGCCGCCCATCGAGAATTCGCCGAAGAAGGGCTGCACGTCGCGGATCGCGGCCCCCTTGGAGCCGGCGGTCGAGTAGCGCACGTGACCGATGGCCAGCGCGCCGGGCAGTGTTTCCATCAGCGAGGCGCTGGTGAAGTTGTCGCGCACGTAGCCGAAGCGGCGGGCCGAGTTGAACCCTTCCTCGGGCGAGTAGGAGACGATCCCGCCGGCTTCCTGTCCCCGGTGCTGCAGCGCGTGCAGGCCGAGGGCGACGAAGTTCGCCGCGTCGGTGACACCGGTGACACCGAAGACGCCGCACTCCTCGTGCAGCTTGTCGGCATCGACCGCGTCGAAATCAAAGGGATGGGCGGGGGGCATCTGGCGATCGGACAAGGGCGGCTCCGAATCCATGGGGCTGGGTACGGCCCCCTCATACCGGCATGGAGGGCTCGTGTCACGGAAGCTTCGCATATGGACGCCGCAGCGCGGCGTGACAAGGTCTGCGCGGACCGCGCGTAAAGATTGCGCGCGCCCCGTGGCGTTGCCGCGCGGCAGGCGCCGGAACGCGAAAGCCGCGCCCGGGGGCGCGGCTCGTGTCCTTGGCTCGCAGGGTCCGGCGGCAGGCCGGGCCGGGGATCAGGCGTCGCCCGCGCCCGGGGCCTCGCAGGTGCCGACCAGCTGCTCGTATTGCGCGGTGATCCAGCCGAGCGCCGCCTCAGGGTTCTGGTCCTCGATCTTGCCGGTGAACTGCGCGAAGACCGCAGCCGAGCGCGAATCGTCGACCATCGGGATGCCCTGCGCGGTGATCACCGTCTCGTAGACGAAGAAGGCGATGGCCACGAGCAGCACGCCGCGCGCCACGCCGAAGAGGAAGCCGAGCCCCTGGTCCAGCCCGCCGAGCGCCGAGCGCTGCACGAGGCTCGAGAAGACCGGGGTGAAGAGCGACACGACGACCAGCGCCAGCGCGAAGACCGCGGCAAAGGCGGCGATGATCGACAGCTCGCAGCTGTCCGAGAGGAAATCGCCGAGCACCGGGATTTCCTTGACCAGCGGCTGCACCTGCGGCGCGAAGACGAAGGCGAGGATCGCCGCGACGATCCAGCCGATGATCGCGAGCGCCTCGCGCACCAGCCCGCGCGAATAGGCGAGCAGTGCCGAGAGCACGATGACGAGCGCGACGACCCCGTCGATGATAGTGAATCCGTCCATGCGCTCCGCGCCCCTCGTCTGAACCGTTTGTCCGGTGCCGCGCCTCAGCCGGCGTCGAATACCTCACCCACCAGCGTGACGAGGTCGGGCATCTGGCTGAGCGTGAGACCGCTCTTGCCCGTTACCTTTCCGCCCCTCGGCAGGATCGCGTTGGAAAAACCAAGTTTTTGCGCCTCTTTCAACCTGTTTTCGGTCTGGCCGACCGGTCTGAGGGCCCCCGAGAGGCTTATTTCTCCGAAAACAACGGTTTCCGGGGGCACCGCGATGTCCTCGCGGGCGGAAAGCAGCGCAGCCGCAACCGCCAGATCCGCCGCCGGCTCGTTGATCTTCATGCCGCCGGCGACGTTGAGATAGACGTCGAGTCCCGCGAAGGGGATGCCGCAGCGCGCCTCGAGCACGGCGAGGATCATCGCCAGCCGCCCACCGTCCCAGCCGACCACCGAGCGCCTCGGCTGCGACTGCGGGGTGGGGGCGACGAGCGCCTGGAACTCGACCAGCACCGGCCGCGTGCCCTCGATGCCGGAAAAGACCACCGAGCCCGGGGCCGGGGTGCCGCGCTCCGACAGGAACAGCGCCGAGGGGTTCAGCACCTCGGAAAGCCCCGCGCCGGTCATCTCGAAGACGCCGATCTCGTCGGCCGGTCCGAAGCGGTTCTTCACCGAGCGCAGGATGCGGAACTGGTGTCCGCGCTCGCCCTCGAAGTAGAGCACCGTATCCACCATGTGTTCGACCACGCGCGGCCCGGCGATCTGCCCGTCCTTGGTGACGTGGCCGACCATGATGACCGAGGTGCCCTGGCGCTTGGCGAAGGTGGTCAGCTCGTGCGCGGCGGCGCGCACCTGCGCCACCGAGCCGGGGGCGCTGGCGACGTTGTCCACCCACATGGTCTGGATCGAGTCGACGATCACCAGCCCCGGCTTCTCGGCCTCGAGCGTGGTGAGGATGTCGCGCAGGTTGGTCTCGGCGGCGAGCTGCACCTGCGCATCGGCAAGTCCCAGACGCTGGGCGCGCATGCGCACCTGCGCGCGCGCCTCCTCGCCGCTGGCGTAGATCACCTTCAGGCCGGCGCGGGAAAAGGCGGCCGCCGCCTGCAGCAGCAGGGTCGACTTGCCGATGCCGGGATCGCCGCCGACAAGGATCGCCGAGCCGGGCACCAGCCCGCCGCCCAGAACCCGGTCGAGCTCGTCGAGGCGCGAGGCGGTGCGCGGCGGCGCGGCCTCGGTGGTCGCGAGGTCCGAGAGCAGCACCTTGCGCCCGCGCGACGCGCCCAGCGTCTTGCCGCCGGGCCCCTGCGAGAGCGGCACCTCCTCGGTGATGGAGTTCCATTCCCCGCAGGCATCGCACCGCCCCGACCATTTCGAGGTGGCGTTGCCGCAGGACTGACAGACGAAATTCGCGGAAGGTTTGGCCATGCCCGGTTTCTGCCCGCTCGCGCGGCGGCGCGCAAGCGCGGCTCTTCTTCTCTTTCCAAATACGCCGGGGGTGACTGCGGCGAAGCCGCAGAGGGGGCAGCGCCCCCGTCTGCGAGGTCAGGGTGCCTCGCTCACTCGGCGGCGCGGGGCAGGGGAACGATATGGTCGGGCCGCGGCTCCTCGACGACGTCGAAGCCGGGCGCGTCCATGCTGACCGTGGCCTCGGGCAGGATCTCGGGCAGGATGTCCTCGAGCTCGTCCACCAGCCGGGCGAGCTGGGCCTGGGCGATCGCCTCGTCGAGCTCCAGCCGTTCGTGCCAGCGCCGGATCTCGACCGCCGCCGCCTTGGCCTTGTCGATGCGGATGTTGAAATCCTCGACCTCCTGCTGGCGTGCGATCAGGAAATCCTGCGCGCGCTGCACGTTGCGGTCGGAATAGGTGCGCGCAAGATCGCGCGAGACGTGGCTCATCTGGGCGGCGACCTCGAGCACCGAGGGTTCGAGCTCGGCAAGGTCCGGGTGGTCCCGCAGGTAGGCGAGCCTCTCGCGCACCGAATCGAACTCCGACTCCAGCCTGAAGACCCCCTCGCGATCGGCGCGGTGCGACAGCGCATAGGCTTTCGCAATGTCGCGCATGCCGATCTGGAAAGAGCGGTGCGACCGCTCCAAGGCCATGACATGCGCCGCGTTCGGCAGGAAGGACACCAGCACCAGCGCAATCCCGGCAAACGTGCACTGCACCCAAAGACCCGCGTTCTCAATCGGTTGCCCGCCAAGGCTCAGGTCGATCTCGAGCCAGGGCGCAAGCCCGGCGGCGGCGGCCGCGGTCCAGACCAGCAACGCCAGTCCGATGACGCCGACAACGAGGAAGGCAAGTCTCTGAAGGATATAGTGCAGGGCCAGACCTGCGTCACGAAGTTGGGACACCATGGGGGACTCCCAAGAAAAAGCCAAAGAATGAACGGTAACGGAATAGAATAGTTCGAGTGTACCGAAAGGAGAGAAAAATGTTAACTTTAATGACCGGCCCGTTTGCGGGCTGAACAATCACAGTGGCAGAATTGCAATTGTAGCGTGAAAGCTGTGTAATTCAGTCGCCTTTTTTCCGGCTTTCGACCATGCCGAGGGCAAGGGATGCCAGCACGCAGAAGGTGAAGAGATAGAGGCCCCAGCCGGTCTCGATCCTGCCCACCCCCATGCCCTTGATCAGCGTGACATAAACCGCGACGAGGAAGATGTCGGCCATGGCCAGCTTGCCGAGCCCGTTGATCACCGGCAGGGCGCGGCGCGAGACGAGGCCGAATTGCACCAGCGCCAGTCCCCCGATCTTGACCATCGGCGCCACCAGCGCAAAAAGCGCCACCACCAGCGCGAGGAAGACGTCGCTGTGCCAGAGCGTGACGATCCCCGAGATCACGCTGATTTCCGAAAGCCCGAACAGCGGCAGCAGCCCCGCCCGCATCAGCGGCGCGACCCAGGCCACCGGGTAGAGCAGGAAGAGGGCGAGATTGGCGTATTTCAGCATGGGCAGCCTGCAATCGGCGTGGGGGGCTCGGGCACGGCTTATACCTCCCGCCCGGTCGGGGCCAGACGGCTGGGCTCCAGGATCCTCACAGACAAAAGTCCCTCCACCGGGGTGACGTAAGAAAAACATTGATTTTCTGCGGGTTGATGCGTTCCTGGGCGCATGGTGAAGCTTGTTCTCATGCACAAGGCTGACTCGATTTACGAGGATGAGCCCGATGTCGTCTACGATTTCCCGCGCGCTTATCTGAAGGCGATGCAGGAGGCTGTCGGCGACTGGATCGTCTACTACGAACCGGCCAAGGCCGGCCCGCGCGGCTATTTTGCGGTGGCCAAGATCGCGCAGGTCTTTCCGAAACCGGGGGTGGACGGGCGCTTTCTCGCCTTGATCGAGCCCGAGAGCTTCCTGCCCTTCGATGTCGAGGTGCCGAGGCTGGTCGAAGGCCGCCCCCTAGAAGCCGCGCTGACCGAGGAGGACGGTTCCGCCAAGCGCGGCGGGGCCGTGCAGCTGGCGGTGCGCAGGCTGCCGGAGGCGGATTTCGCGCGGATCGTGAACCTTGGCCTGCCGCAGGATCTCGAGCAGATGGAGGCGACGCGCTACAGCCCTGCGGGCTACGAGATCGCGGAAGGTGCGCAGATCTTCGAGCGGCCGGTGCTCGAGCCGCTGACCCGGCGCCCTTACCGGGATGTCGCGTTCCGCAGGAAGGTGCGCGAGGCGTATGGTTACCGCTGCGCCATGTCCGGGTTGATGCTGCGCAACGGGGGTGGCCGGCCCGAGGTCCAGGCCGCGCATATCCGGCCCGTCGAGAACCAGGGCAGCGATTCCGTGCGCAACGGGCTCGCGCTTTCGGGGACGCTGCACTGGATGTTCGACCGTGGGCTCATCTCGGTCGCCGATGACTGCGAGACCATTCTCGTATCTCACAACAAGGTGCCGGGCGACGTCGTCTCGCGCCTGCTGTCGCCAGGCGGAAAGCTCCTGAAGCCGGAAGACCCGCGCAATGTGCCGCATCCGGAGAACCTGCGCTGGCACCGGGAGAACGTCTTCGGCCGGGTGCTGACGGCGGAACCGGCGCCATGGGGGTAGGGCTCGGTGCGACCGATCAGCTGTAGCGCGCGGCGAGCCAGAGGGCGAGCAGGGTGGCGATCAGCAGACCATGCAGCATGTCGATGCCGCGCAGGCGGCGGCTGGGCAGCGCGGCGCTGAGCGCGAGCGGGGCGGAGGCGAGGAGCAGCGCCGGGAGGCCCTGCTGCCAGGTGAGCAGGCGCGAGAGCGCCGGCAGCAGCGGCGGGCCCGTCAGCCCGTACTGCGGCGCAAGCATCGGCGCGAGGCCTGCGTAGCTGCCGAGGCACGCAAGCCCAAGCGAGACCAGCGCCGCGAGCCGTGACGGCCCGCGGCCGAAGAGCGTGCGGCCAAGCGCGAGCAGCGCGAGCAGCTCGAAGTAGACGAAGCTCTTGAGGACGATCAGCGCAAGCAGGACGGGGCTGGGCTGGAACGGGCTCAACGCAGCGCCTCGATCGGGCCGGTGGCATGGCCGTGGATGAACTGCTGCACGTAAGGGTCGGGCGCGGTGTCGAGATCCAGCGCCGGACCCTCCCAGCGGATCTTGCCGGCGTGGAGCATGGCGACCCGGTCGGCGATGGCGCGGACCGAGCTCATGTCATGGGTGATGGTCAGCGCGGTCGCGCCCATCTCGGTGACGATCTCGCGGATCAGGTCGTTGATCACGCCCGCCATGATCGGATCGAGCCCGGTCGTCGGCTCGTCGAAGAAGATGATCTCGGGCTCGGCGGCGATGGCGCGGGCAAGGCCGACGCGCTTCTGCATCCCGCCCGAGAGCTCGGCGGGCAGGCGGTCGGCTACCTCGGGGCCGAGACCGACGCGGCGCAGCTTGTCGATGGCAATCTCGCGCGCCTCGCGGCGCGGGCGCTTCAGCGGGCCGCGCAGCAGCCGGAAGGCGACGTTCTGCCAGACCGGCAGCGAGTCGAAGAGCGCGGCGCCCTGGAAGAGCATGCCGAAACGCGCGAGGAAGGCCTCGCGGTCGCCGCGCGTGGCGTCCTGGCCGTCGATCTCGATCCGGCCGCTGTCGGGGGTGACGAGGCCGAGGATGCATTTCAGCAGCACCGACTTGCCGGTGCCCGAGCCGCCGATGATCACCATCGAGCTGCCCCGCGGCACGTGCAGGGTCGCGCCGCGCAGGACCGGCGCGCCGTCGAAGCTCTTGTGCAGGTCGGTGAGGGTGATCATGCCGAGAAGAACACCCCCGTGAGCAGGAAGTTCGCAGCGAGGATGAGAATCGCCGCGACCTCGACCGAGGACTTGGTGGCGCGGCCGACGCCCTGCGCGCCGCGGCCCGAGTGCATGCCGTAGTAGCAGCCCATCAGCGCCGCGATGCCGCCGAAGGCGCAGCCCTTGGCGAGCGAGGACATCACGTCGAGCGGCTCGAGGAAGTCGAGCGTGTTCTTCAGGTATCCCACGGGGTTGAAGCCCAGCGAACTCGTTGCCACGGCATAGCCGCCGGCAATGCCGATCACGTCGCCCACCGCCACCAGCAGCGGCACGGTGACAAGCGCCGCCAGCAGGCGCGGCGCGACGAGGTACTTCATCGGGTTGGTGGAGAGGGTGACCAAAGCGTCGATCTGCTCGGTCACCTTCATCGTGGCGATCTCGGCGGCGATCGAGGAGGTGACGCGCGCCGCGATCATCAGCCCGACGAGCACCGGGCCCAGCTCGCGCACCATGCCGATGGCGACGATCTGCGGCACCACCGCCTCGGCGTTGAAACGCGCGCCGCCAGAGTAGATCTGCAGCGCCAGCGCGCCGCCGGTGAAGATCGCGGTCATGCCCACCACCGGCAGCGACAGCCAGCCGATGTTCAGGAGTGCCGTGGCGAATTCGCGCGGGTAGAGCGGCGGGCGCAGGATGTGGCTCAGCGCCGAGAGCGCGAAGAGCGTCAGCCGCCCCGCCGACGCGAGCCCCCGGATCACGCCTCGGCCAAGCGTTCCCAGCGCCCCCGTGATCGCCCTCACGAGCGGCGCGGCGAGGGAGGTCCCGAGGCTCATTCGCCCTGGTAGACCCGCTTGTAGCGGCCGCCGAGCGAGGTGAGGATCTCGTAGCCGATGCTGTCGATGTGGTTCGCCAGCTGGTCGACGCCCTGGTGCGGGCCGAGCAGCTCGAGCGTCTCGGGCACCGTGTCGACCGCCGTGACGTCGACGGTGATGAGGTCCATCGAGATGCGGCCGAGCAGCTTGCAGCGGGTCTCGCCGGCCCAGAGGTAGGTCTTGGGCGCGAGCGCGCGGTGCAGCCCGTCGGCATAGCCGGCCGAGATCGTCGCGACCTTCATCGGCGAGCGGGCGACGAAGGCGTTGGCATAGCCCACCGACTCGCCCATGGCGACCTCGCGGACCTGGATCACCGGGATGTGCAGCGCCACCACGCGGCGCGCGTCGCGGAAGGGCAGCGCACCGTAGAGGCCGATGCCGGGGCGGGTGACGTCGAAATGGTAGTCGCGGCCCAAAAGGATGCCGCCCGTGGCCGAGAGCGAGCGCGGCGCGTCGAGCCCGTCGGTCATCTCGCGGAAGGTGCGCAGCTGGTGCGCGTTCATGCCGTGGTTCGGCTCGTCGGCGCAGGCAAGGTGTGACATGACCAGCCGCGGCTTCTGCTTCATCGCGAGCTCGCGCAGCGCCGACCACTCCTCGGCCTCCATGCCGAGCCGGTTCATGCCGGTGTCGAGCTGGATGCCGAAGGGATGGCCCGGCAGCGCCTCGACATGGCGCAGCATCTGGTCGATCGAGTTCAGCATCGGCGTCAGCGACGCCGCACGGATCAGCGCCGCATCGCCCGCCATGTGGCCGCCGAACACGTTGATCTCGGGGCCCTCGCCCAGGGCCGCGCGGACCGCGGCGCCTTCCTCGGCGGTCGCGGTGAAGAAGCGGCGCACGCCTTCGCGCGCCAGCATCGGGGCGACGCGGTCCGCGCCGAGCCCGTAGGAATTCGCCTTGACCACGGCGCCGGTCTCGCAATCGGAGAGGGCGTCGAGGGCGCGCCAGTTGGCGCGGATCGCATCGAGATCGACGGTAAGCTGTGCCTGTGCCATGGCGCGTTGATTGCTGCGCGCGCGCGGGGCGTCAAGAGGGAAAGCGCGGGCGCGGGCGGCGGCGCCCCGGGCGCGACCCGGAGGGCCTGCGGTGCGGGCAGGAGCGGGGGTTTCACACCCCCGCACCCCCGTGGGATATTTTCGACATTTGGAAGCGGGGCGGGCGCGCAGGCCACGCAAGGCGCGCGCCCGGGGCGGGGCGCGCGAGGCTCAGAAATTGTCGCCTTCGCCGTTCTGCCAGGGGCGCACGAGGTTGCCGAAGCGGGTGAAGCGGCCCTCGAAGCTGAGCTCCACCGTTCCGATCGGGCCGTGGCGCTGCTTGCCGATGATCACCTCGGCCTTGCCGTGCAGGCGCTCCATGCGCTCCTGCCAGGCGGCCATCTCGTCGAGCCGGTCGTCCGAGGGCTTTTCGCGTTCCACGTAGTATTCTTCGCGGAACACGAACATCACCACGTCGGCGTCCTGCTCGATCGAGCCCGATTCCCGCAGGTCCGAGAGCTGCGGGCGCTTGTCCTCGCGGCTTTCCACCTGGCGCGAGAGCTGCGACAGGGCGATCACCGGGATGTTCAGCTCCTTGGCGATGGCCTTGAGGCCCATGGAGATCTCGGCGATCTCGTTCACCCGGTTCTCGGCGGTGCCGCGCACCAGCTGCAGGTAGTCGACCATCAGCACGTCGAGCCCGTGGGTCCGCTTCAGCCGCCGCGCGCGAGCGGCGAGCTGGGCGATCGGGATCGCGGGCGTGTCGTCGATGAAGAGCGGGCAGGCCTCGAGGCTCTTCGCGGCATCGACGAAGCGGCGGAACTCGGCCTCGGTCATGTCGCCGCGGCGGATCTGCTCCGAAGGCACCTCGGCGGCTTCCGACAGGATACGCGCGGCGAGCTGCTCTGCGCTCATCTCGAGCGAGTAGAAGCCGACGACGCCGCCCTCGATCGCGCCCTCGGTGCCGTCGTGGCGCAGGCCCTTCTTGTAGGCCTTGGCGATGTTGAAGGCGATGTTGGTGGCCAGCGAGGTCTTGCCCATCGAGGGGCGGCCGGCGAGGATCAGAAGGTCCGAGGGGTGCAGCCCGCCCAGTTTCTTGTCCATGTCTACGAGGCCGGTGGAGACCCCCGCGAGTCCGCCCTCGCGCTGGTAGGCGGCGTTGGCGACGTTCACCGCGTCGGTCACCGCGCGCAGGAAGGACTGGAAGCCGCCCTCGGTCTGGCCCTGCTCGGCGAGCTTGTAGAGCGCCTGCTCGGCGGCGACGATCTGCTCGCGCGGCTCGGATTTCACGTCGACCTTGCTGGCGCGGTCCGAGATGTCGCGGCCGAGCCGGATGAGATCGCGGCGCACTGCGAGATCGTAGATCATCTGCGCGTAGTCGCGCACCGCGAAGCTCGAGACCGCGGCGCCGGCGAGGCGGGCAAGGTAGGCGGGGCCCCCGAGCTCTTTCAGCCCCTCGTCATCCTCCATGAACGCCTTCAGCGTCACCGGCGAGGCGAGGTTGTTCTTGGCGATGCGGGCGGCGGCGATCTCGAAGATGCGGCGGTGCACGGGGTCGTAGAAGTGATGCGGCCCGAGGATGGCCGCGACCCGGTCGTAGACGTCGTTGTTGGTCAGGATCGCGCCGAGCAACTGCTGCTCGGCCTCGATCGAATGCGGCATCGTGTCGGCCTGCTCGACCTCCACGCCGGTGGCGTTGAATACGCTGTGATCGTTCATGCCTGTCCCCGTGGCCTGTTGTCGCCGCGGCCCCTGCCGTGGGCCGACGTCTTGTCCTGTCCCTCTCGTCCCGCCGGCTCCCCCGAGTCCCGCAGGTCCAAGCGTCTTAGCGCGCCTTGGGGCCCGGACCAATCTGGAAATCCCTGTGGACTATTTCGGGATAACCGCAAAGCGCCACGAAACCCGCGGCCGGCTTCGAGCATATCGTAGCAGCATCACGGGTTTTCGCAACATTTGGTGGAGCTGGCCGGGCGGAGCGGCTTTCCCTCCGCCCGGGGAAAATGGCTTATGCGCCGTTTTCCGCCTGCCATTTGCGCGGATCCTCGAGGAAGGCCTCGACCGCCGCCAGCGTCGCGGGCTCGAAGCCGCCGCGCGCCTTGGCCTCGGCCAGCACGTCATGCCAGGTGCAGAGGTAGTGCAGCTGAACGCCATGATCGCCGAGCGTCTTCGTGGTCTCGGGGAAGATGCCGTAGTAGAAGATCACCGCGGTATGCGCGCAGGTGGCGCCGGTCTCGCGGATCGCGTCGACGAAGCTGAGCTTCGAGCCGCCGTCGGTGGTCAGGTCCTCGACCAGCAACACGCGCTGGCCCTCGGTCATCTTGCCCTCGATGCGGGCGTTGCGGCCGTAGCCCTTGGGCTTCTTGCGCACGTAGGTCATCGGCAGCGCCATGCGCTCGGCCACCAGTGCGGCAAAGGGGATGCCCGCGGTCTCGCCGCCGGCGATGTTGTCGAAGGCCTCGAAGCCGGCGTTGCGCATGACGGTGACGGTCAGGAAATCCATCAGCGTCGAACGGATGCGCGGGTGCGAGATCGGCGTGCGGCAGTCGATGTAGACCGGCGAGGGCAGGCCCGAGGCCAGCTTGAAGGGCGCATCGCCCATGAAATGCACCGCGCCGATTTCCCAGAGCATCCGGGCCGTCAGCCGGGCCATTTCTTCTTGCGAGGGATAGGACGAGGGGATCATGGGGCAGCTCCTTTGAAAAACCGCGCCCGCCTTAGCGCGAAAGCGCGGCTTCGGGAAGGGCACAGAGCGCCCCGCCCGCCTTTTCATCTTTCCACAAATACTCCGGGGGCGCGGGGGCAGCGCCCCCGCTCCGGTGTCCCGGGGATCAGGCGACGCGCCAGTGCAGCGGCATGCCGGGATCGAAGACGGTCACCGGGCCGGCGCCGGTCTCGATCTTGGCGGGGTAGGTGACGGGCGCGCCCTTCACCAGCGTCACGCTCTCCTCGCTCACCGGCAGGCGGTAGAAGGCCGGCCCGTTGCGCGAGGCGAAGTCCTCGAGCCGGTCGAGCGCCCCGTCCTGCTCGAAGACCTCGGCGAGGATCGACAGCGTGTTGGTCGCGGTGAAACAGCCGGCGCAGCCGCAGGCGCTTTCCTTGGCCGGATCGGTGTGCGGTGCGCTGTCGGTGCCGAGGAAGAAGCTGGCATCGCCCGAGGTCGCGGCCTCGCGCAGCGCCAGCCGGTGCTCCTCGCGCTTGGCGACGGGCAGGCAGTAGTAGTGCGGCTTGATGCCGCCGACGAGGATGTGGTTGCGGTTGATCACCAGGTGATGCGTGGTGATCGTCGCGCCGAGGTCGTCACCTCCCGCGCGGGCATAGTCCACACCCTGCTTCGTCGTGATGTGCTCCATGACCACGCGCAGGCCGGGCGTGGCGCGGCGAATGGGGTCGAGCACCCGGTCGATGAACACCGCCTCGCGGTCGAAGATGTCGACGTCGCCGTCCACCACCTCGCCGTGCACGCAGAGCGGGATGCCCTTCTCGGCCATCAGCTCGAGCACCGGGCGCACCTTGTCGAAGTCGCGCACGCCGGAGGCGGAGTTGGTGGTGGCGCCCGCCGGGTAGAGCTTCAGCGCGGTGATGATGCCGGCGTCATAGGCCGCGGCCACGTCCGCAGGATCGGTGGTCTCGGTCAGGTAGAGCGTCATCAGCGGGGTGAAGGTGCTGCCCTCGGGAAGCACCTCGAGGATCCGCGTCCGGTAGGCGGCGGCCTGCGCACCGGTGACCACCGGGGGCACGAGGTTGGGCATGATGATCGCCCGGCCGAAGTGGCGGGCGGATTCGGGGGCGATGCCGGCCAGCATCTCGCCATCGCGGAGGTGCAGGTGCCAGTCGTCGGGGCGGCGGAGCGTGATCTGGGTCATGCCCCGCGCGTTAGCACGCGCGCGCGCGCCGGGCCAGATGGCTTGCGCGCGGAGGCGGCGGGAAATGCGCCTCCGGGCAGGGGCGCCCGAAACAATTGCAGGCAGGACTGAAACCCTTGCAACCCGAGTTTCCGAGCAGGACGGCGCGGATTGGGGTAGGATGCCCCGACGGAAACACCTCAGGGAGAGAGAGACCATGGACGCAGCATCATCCCCCGAAACCCGCGGCCGCGGCCGGCTCTACGACAGCATCGTCGACACAGTCGGCGACACGCCCGCCGTGCGCATCAACCACCTCGCCCCCGAGGGCGTCGAGATCTACGTGAAGGCCGAGTTCTTCAACCCCGCCGCCTCGGTCAAGGACCGGCTGGCGATGAGCATCATCGAGACCGCCGAGAAGAACGGCACGCTGAAGCCCGGCCAGACCGTGGTCGAGGCGACTTCGGGCAACACCGGCATCGGGCTTGCCATGGTCTGCGCCGCGCGGGGCTACCCGCTGGTGGTGACCATGGCCGACAGCTTCTCGATCGAGCGGCGCAAGCTGGTGCGCATGCTGGGCGCCAAGGTTGTGCTGACGCCGCGCGCCGAGAAGGGCTTCGGCATGTACCGAAAGGCGGTGGAACTGGCCGAGGCGAACGGCTGGTTCCTCGCCCGGCAGTTCGAGACCGAGGCCAATGCCGCCGTGCACGAGGCCACCACCGGGCGAGAGATCGTCAACGATTTCGCCGGCAAGCGGCTCGACTACTTCGTCACCGGCTACGGCACCGGCGGCACGGTTACCGGGGTCGCGCGGGTGCTGCGCAGGGAGCGCCCCGAGACGAAGATCGTCCTGTCGGAGCCGATGAATGCCCAGCTCGTCGGCAGCGGCATCGCGCAGGCGCGCGGCCCGGACGGATCCCCGGCCGAGAGCCACAGCGCCTTCGAGCCGCACCCGATCCAGGGCTGGACCCCTGACTTCATCCCCGCCGTGCTGCAGGAGGGACTCGACGCGGGCGCCTATGACGAGCTGATCCCCGTCGCGGGCCCCGACGGCATCGCCTGGGCGAAGAAACTGGCGCAGAAGGAAGGCATCCTGACCGGCGTTTCCGGCGGCTCGACCTTCGCGGTGGCGATGAAGGTCGCCGAGAGCGCGGCGCCGGGCACGGTCATCCTCGCCATGCTGCCCGACACCGGCGAGCGCTACATGACGACGCCGCTCTTCGAGGGCATCGTCGAGGACATGGACGAGGAGGAAAAGGCGCTCTCGCGCTCCACCCCGTCGAGCCAGATGGGCTGAAACGACACAGAAGGGCGCGAGAAACCCCCGCGCCCTTCTTCTCTTTCCAAATACGCACGGCGGAACGGTCCCGCCGGGGACGGCGCCGGGCAAGGGCGCCAATCCACCCCGTCAGCTGCGCGTCGCGGTCAGCGCGACATTGACCTTCACCTCGAAGCTCAGCTGTTTCGGGTCCGCCATGCCGCCGCCGATGGCGTAGTCGCGGCGGTCGAGCGTGGTGGTGCCCTGCATCGTCGCGGTGCCCCCCTCGAGGGTCAGCTCGAAGGGCAGGGTGACCGGCACCTCGGCGCCCTTCATGGTGAGCGTGCCCTGCGCCTCGTAGCCCGTGTCGCCGCGCAGGATCTCGGCGCGGAAGGTGGCGGTGGGGAAGGCCTCGGCGTCGAAGAAATCGGCACCCATGGCCTGCTTGCTCACCGAACCGAGGGTCAGCGTCGGGATGGCGATCTGCACGGTCACGTCACCGGCCTTGCCCGGGGTCTCGCGCGGCTCGAAGGCGATCTCGGCGGTCCAGTCGGCGAAGCTGCCCTCGATCTCCTTGCCCATCTGCACGAGGCTGATGCCAAGCGTGCCCTCGGTCACCTGCCAGTCGGATTGCGCGGCCTCGAGCTGCGGCACCTCGGGCGCCTCCTCGCTGGTGAAGAGGCCTGCCGCCGCGCCGCCGCCGATCAGCGCGGCCCATGCGGCGATGGCAAGGACGAGCGGGCGGAACACCCGGTGCCCGGCGGCGGGCGTGCCGCTCGGCGCGCCCTTCAGCATCCGCGCCAGCGTGCCGTCGCGGTCGATCACCGCGTGTTTCAGCGCCCCGGCCACGTGCAGCGCCAGCGAGGCGACCAGCAGCCACTGCGACAGGAAGTGCACCGAGGCGGCGGTCTCGGCCACGCGGTCCGAGTTTGGCACGAAGGGCAGGTCCTGCCCGAACGGCCAGAGGATCGGCGCAAACCCCTCGGTCGCGGCGTGCTCGACCCAGCCCGAGAGCGGAACGATCACCAGCGTGGAGTAAAGCAGCCAGTGCACCGTCTCGGCGGCGAGGTTCTCGGCCCGGCGCTCGGGGTGCAGCGGCGCGGGCTTCACCTGCGTCAGCGCCCATAGGATGCGGACCAGCGCGAGGAAGAACAGCGTCACGCCGATGGTCTTGTGCACCGAGAAGAGCTGCGCCTTGGTGGCAAGCTCGGCCTCGGTGGCCCAGGGCGCGACATGGGCGATCCAGCCGAGCGGGATCATGATCAGGATGCCGAGCGCGGTCAGCCAGTGCAGGCTGCGGGTGACGGCACCATAGGCGGTCTTCGTATTGGCGAGGGACATCGTGGCCTCCTGGCTCGGAATGCGGTTCCGGCGAAGATCGGTCATGCCGCGGCGCAGCGCAATTTGCGCGGATGCACAGATCCCGTGCGCGCCGCCGGCGGGGCCCTGCTCAGTAGCGGTACCCGAGCGCCGCCTCGAGGCCGAGGTCGAGCCGCGCGCGCAGGAACTCCATGTCCTGCAGCGAAAGTTCCGCCGGGGTCGCGGGGCGCGGCTCGGGCACGGCGGGCTTGAACTTGCTGCCGAGGCGCTTCTGCACCGGGCGCAGCGGGCCGCCCTCGGGCAGGGCGAACTGGTCGCGCAGCATCGCAAGGAAGGCCTCGGGCTCGGCCTGCACCGCCTCGAGCCGGCAGAAGAGCAGCGCGCAGCCGCGGTTGAAGAAACTCGTCAGCCCCGCGAGCTTGGCCCGGCGCAGCGCGAAGAGGTCCTCGAAGGGAAGGCCGGTCAGCGGATGCCGGTCGTGCTGCAGAGGCTGTCCCGCGCCGCCAAGCGCCGCCACCTGCGGGAAATAGCGCGGCCGGTCGGCGAGCGTCGCCCATTCGGCGCGCAGGAACTCCGCGAAGGGCAGGCGCTGCATCCCGGGCGGGCAGTGCCACGGCTTGGCATGCATCGAGCGCGCCCAGTCGGTCGCATTGCGGGTGACGCAGACGATCAGCGTGTCCCCGGGGATCGCGGTCATCTGCGGGAAGCCGTGTTTCCAGCCCAGCTCCTCGGTCGGCACGAGCGGCGTGTTGCGCCCGATCAGGCGCTTGACGAAGTTGGTGCCCGAGCTGCGCTCGCCGAACACCTGGTAGCGGGTGATGCCGGGGGCGGGCCGGTGGACCTGCCAGCCGATGCTGCTGAACTGCTGCGAGATCATCGCGGCCTCATGGTTTTTCGGCACGATAGCGGCAGCCCCGGCGATTGGCGATTCTCTTTCCGGGCCAAGGCGCTATGTTGCGGCAAAGCCTGGGTTCGGACGAGTTGGAGTGAGCAGATGCAGACCGTGGCCGCCGCTGTCACCATGGTGCGCGACGATGTCTTCTTCCTGAAGGCCTGGCTGCGCCATTATGGCCGCCTGCTCGGGCGCGAGAACTGCTACGTCATCAATCACGGCCGCGGGGCCGAGGTCGCGGCGCTGGCCGAGGGCTGCAATGTCATCGGCATCCCCGGCGATCCGCATCCCAACTTCGACATGAAGCGCTGGCGACTGCTCAACGGGCAGGTGAACGGGCTGCGCAGCTACTACCGGCACGTGATCGTCGGCGACGTGGACGAGCTGGTGGTGCTCGACCCGGCCGAGGGCAACCTGCTCGATTTCCTTGCAAGGCAGCCGCTGCGCCGGGTGCTGACGCCTGTGGGGCTCGAGGTGATCCACCGGCCCGAGCTCGAGCCGGAGCAACTGGGAGAGGCCATTCTCGGACCGCGCCGCCACCTGCGGCTGGCGCCGCATTACGCCAAGCCTTGCGTCGTCTCGCGGGGCACGAAGATCGCGCGGGGTGGGCATTTCACCCAGGCGTCGAAGCTCTTCACGCCGGAGCCGCTCTACCTCTTCCACCTGAAATTCTGCGACTTCGGCGAGTATGTGGCGGCGACGGACCGGCGCAACCGCGTGACGGGGGATCTGGGCGTGGGGGTGAGGGAGGCCGCGATCGGGCGCCACTGGTTTGCCGAGGCGCGGGGCGAGGATCGGGCGGTCTTCGACGGGTTCGCCGAAATGCCGATGGAGCAGGGGTTCGATTTTGCCGAGCTGCGCGCTCGCATGCATCGCAGCTGGCAGCCGCGGGGCGAGACGGGGTACTGGCAGTTCGACCGCTCGGAACCCGATAGGCAGTACCTGCTGCCGGAACGGTTCTACGGTCTGTTCTGAGGCGCTCTGCCTGGCCCTTGGGCCGGGAGTGCGGTCTTGAGGGTCTTGAGGCGCGCATCCGGGCCATGGGCCGGGGCGCATCGGGAAAGGCGTGGCCTGGTCGTCGTCCTGCCCGGGGTGCCGGGACGGTCGGGGATCAGTTTCCGAGCGAGCTGACGAAGGTCGTGCCGCTGATGTCGAGGCCGCCGGTGGTGCGCACCGAGTTGCTGGCCGAGGCGATCAGGTTGCGGGAGTTCGCGTCGAGCAGGCCGAGCCCGGCCTCGAAGGTCTCGGCGGGAACCATGCTCAGCATCACGGCGGCGCTGATGCCGGCGAGGATGCCCGCGGAGTTGCCGCGTGCCGAGCCGCGGCGGCTGACGACGCGCAGCAGGTGCATCATCGCCATGACGCCCGAGACGGCGAGCAGGGCGGCGAGGGTGCCGAAGACGTAGACGTGGTATTCACGGGGCAGGTTGCCCTGCAGGAGGCTCGTCTCGATGACCTGCTGGTTGCGGGCGATCGCGATCACGACGCCGGCCCAGGCGAAGCCGAGGATGCCCGAAACGAGCGGGCGCTTGGAGGTGCGTGCGGCGGTGCCTGCGTCGCTTGCACCGTACCGGGCGAACTGCGGATCGATGCGCCGGACGCGGGCTTCGAAATCTGCGTGTGTCACTTTCCGGACTGCGTAGGCTCTCATGATCCTAGCTCCTTCTGCCAGATGCCGCCGGCTTTCTGCCCGCAGGGGGCTGTTCAAGCTCCCGTTGGAATCGACGCTAGGAATCGAATGTGGCGAAATGTGGCGGCGAATATGGCGTGCGTCGGATATCTTCTTGGCGAAGTTGGGCATCCGTTCGGACCATCCACCTATCCCTTCGGATTAGTGCGCCGGGAAGCCCAGAAAATAAGGGGTCCGGGCTTTGTCGCCTCAGTGACAGGCAAATATGAATTTGTTGTAAATGCTGGGGTTTGGCGGGGCGCGAAATCCGCGCCCCGCCCAGAAAACTGCTCAGATCTCAGGCAGCGTTCGCCATGGCGTCGAGGATTCGGGCCCAGCTGCGAATCCCCTTGTGGAAGGATTCGAGGTCGTACTTCTCGTTCGGCGAGTGCAGCTGGTCGTCGTCCTTGCCCCAGCCCACCAGCATCGCGTCCATCTGGAGGATGTTCTGGAAGTAGCCGGCGATCGGGATCGAGCCGCCGCAGCCCGCGTAGGCCGCCGGTTCGTCCCACTCGTCGCCGAGCGCCTTGCGGGCGGCCTCGAAACCGGAGTGGGTGGTGTGCATCTCGGACGCGGGCGAGCAGCTGTGGTCCTTCCACACGACCGAGCAGTCGGAGGGTACCTGCGCCTCGACCCAGGCGCGGAAGTTCCTGCGGATCGCCACCGGGTCCTGCGTGCCGACGAGACGGAAGCTGATCTTGGCCGAGGCCTCGGCGGGGAGCACGGTCTTGAAGCCCGCGCCGGTGTAGCCGCCCCAGATGCCGTTGATCTCGGCGGTCGGGCGCGACCAGATCATCTCGATCGGCAGGTGGTCCTTCTCGCCCGCGGGCTTCGACAGGCCGACGCCGTCGAGGAAGGCCGCCTCGTCGAACTCCAGCGCCTTCCACTGCTCGAGGATCTCCGCCGGCAGGTCGGGCACGCCTTCATAGATGCCGGGAACCTGGATCGTGCCGTTCTCGTCGAAGAGCCCGCCGAGGATCTTGGTCAGCACGCGGATCGGGTTCATCGCGACGCCGCCGTACATGCCCGAGTGCAGATCCTTGTCGGCCGCCTTGATGGTCATCTCCTCGCCCAGAAGGCCGCGCAGGCGGGTGATGATCGCCGGGGTCTTCGACTGGAAGAGACCGGTGTCGCAGATCAGCGCGATCTCGGCTTTCAGCTCTTCGGCGTTCTCCTTCATGAAGGGGATCAGCGACGGCGAGCCGCTCTCTTCCTCGCCCTCGAAGAAGAAGGTGATCTTGCAGGGCAGGGTGCCATGCACCGCCTTCCACGCGCGGCAGGCCTCGATGAAGGTCATCAGCTGGCCTTTGTCGTCCGACGAGCCGCGACCGCGGATCACCTTGCCCTTGGCGGTTTCCTCGATCGCCGGGTCGAACGGGTCGCGGTTCCACAGGTTGAGCGGATCGACCGGCTGCACATCATAATGGCCGTAGAAAAGCACGTGCGGCCCCGGCCCGTCGACATGGCCCACCACCATCGGATGGCCCGGGGTGGGGCGCTTGCTGGCCTCGACGCCGATGCTGGCGAGATCGGCCACGAGCCAGTCGGCGGCCTTGTCGCAGGCCGCCTTGTACTCGGGGTCGGTCGAGATCGAAGGGATTCGCAGAAGCTCGAGCAGCCGGTCGATCGCGACCGGAAGATCGGCGTCGATCTTGGTGAGGACGGTGTCCAAAGACACGTTTTCTTGAGCCATGTTGGGGTTCCTTCTTGCGCGTTGCGCGGAGCGTATCACCCGCCCCGGCGCTGTCCAGAGCGCGCGCGGCGCGCGGCGGAACCGGCGACAGGGCGCCGCAGGGACGTTGAAAAGAAGGGGGGACCGCCCATTTTCCGCGGCAGGAGTGCAGCTTGGCCCGCGCAGTGTGGCGGCGCGGACCCGGGCGCCGATGCGCGGCACGGTGACACTAAGGGAAACCTCGTTTGGAAACGTTACTCCAAAAGTCTTGATTCAAATCAAGGGCGCGACGGTTAGTCTCATTCTAAAGCGTGGACACGGGGCTGCCTGAACGGTATCCATTCACGACCATGAATGCGGCCCCGAGACCGCATAAGCGCCGCGCCGAACGCGGCCTCTACAAGATGAAGGAAGGAGATACCGGTGGACTACACCGCGAAGCTCGACGAAGCCCTTGACCGTCTTCACGCCGAGGGGCGCTATCGCACCTTCATCGACATCGAACGCAAGAACGGCCGCTTCCCCCATGCCACCTGGCGCAAGCCGGACGGCAGCGAGATGCCGATCACCGTCTGGTGCGGCAACGACTACCTCGGGATGGGCCAGCACCCGGTGGTGCTTGCCGCGATGCACGAGGCCATCGACGCCACCGGCGCCGGCTCGGGCGGCACGCGCAACATCTCGGGCACCACGGTCTATCACAAGCGGCTCGAGGCCGAGCTGGCGGATCTGCACCAGAAGGAGGCCGCGCTGGTCTTCTCCTCGGCCTACATCGCCAACGACGCCACGCTCTCGACCCTGCCGAAGTTGTTCCCCGGCCTCATCATCTACTCGGACGAGCTGAACCACGCCTCGATGATCGAGGGGATCAAGCGCAACGGCGGTGCCAAGCGCATCTTCCGCCACAACGACCTTGCGCACCTGCGCGAGCTTCTGGCAGCCGACGATCCCGCGGCGCCCAAGCTCATCGCCTTTGAATCGGTCTACTCGATGGATGGCGACTTCGGCCCGATCGCGGAGATCTGCGACCTTGCCGACGAGTTCGGCGCGCTGACCTACCTCGACGAGGTGCACGCGGTGGGCATGTACGGCCCGCGCGGCGGCGGCGTCGCCGAGCGCGACAACCTGCTGCACCGGCTCGACATCATCAACGGCACGCTGGGCAAGGCCTTCGGCGTCTTCGGCGGCTACATCGCGGCCTCGGCCAAGATGTGCGACGCGGTGCGCTCCTACGCGCCGGGCTTCATCTTCACCACCTCGATCCCGCCGGCGGTGGCGGCAGGGGCGGCGGCCTCGATCGCCCATCTCAAGCAGGACCAGGCGCTGCGCGAGCGGCACCAGACCCAGGCGAAGATCCTCAAGCTGCGGCTCAAGGGGCTGGGGATGCCGATCATCGACCACGGCTCGCACATCGTGCCGGTGATCGTCGGCAACCCGGTGCACACCAAGAAGCTGTCGGACATGCTGCTCGAGGGCTACGGCATCTACGTCCAGCCGATCAACTTCCCGACCGTGCCGCGCGGCACCGAACGGCTGCGCTTCACCCCCTCGCCGGTGCACGGGCCGAACGAGATGGACAAGCTGATCCAGGCCATGGACGCGCTCTGGTCGCACTGTGCGCTCAACCGCCAGGAACTGAGCGCCTGATCCGCGCGGAAGGCGGATCCCTTCGAATAGAATCGTGTTATTGTGACCCCGCGGTTTCCAAAATCGCGGGGTTCTGTTTTGTTCCGGAAACTTCCTTCGGGGAATGGGGAAAACCCATGCATCCTGCGCAGAAGCGCGCCGATGACCACCTGATTTTGTGTAATTTCAGTTGTTCTGTGCTAACGTAACCTCAATAAAGGCCGCGACCCGAATCGCGAGCCCGTGATTTGGCAGGCGCAGTCTGGGACGGTGGAGCACAAGGCGGAACGCATGATTGGGCGTAATTCCCCTCGTATGTCTGAAGACGAGATGAACGCGGACACCACGCCGCGCGGCTTCGACGATTTCACCCTGCACCTGGGCGACGTGATGCGCGGTGAGCGCGCCACCATGGGCAAATCCCTTCTCGACGTGCAGCGCGAGCTGCGCATCAAGGCGAGCTACATCGCCGCGATCGAGAACTGCGATCCCTCGGCCTTCGACACGCCCGGCTTCATCGCCGGCTACGTCCGCTCCTACGCGCGCTATCTCGGCATGGACCCCGACGAGTGCTACCGGCTCTTCTGCGAGGAGAGCGGGTTTGCCGTCGCGCATGGCATGTCCGAGAGGGCCTCGACGATCCGCAAGGGCAACGGCGACCTGCCGGCCCCGGTCGCGCGCGACATCTTCGAACATCCCCGCATGCCCTTCGTGCCCGCGGGCGAGTCCTTCTTCTCGCGCATCGAGCCCGGAGCCATCGGCTCGCTGCTGGTGCTGGTCGCGCTGCTGAGCGGCATCGGCTACGGCGGCTACGCGGTCCTGCGCGAGGTGCAGCGGGTGCAGGTCGCGCCCGTCGACCAGACGCCGCTGGTGCTGAGCGATCTCGACCCGGTGCAGACCACCACGGTCACGCCCCCCGAGGAAGGCAGCCAGCAGGTCGCGAGCGCCGATGGCGCGGGCCCGTTCTCGCCGCCCTCGAACGAGGCGCTGGACCGGCTCTACCGCCCCAAGGCGCTGGACGTGCCGGTGCTGGTGGCGCGCGACGCGCCGATCTCCTCGCTCGATCCCTCGACCGTCGGCGCCTTCGCGCAGGCCGAGCGCAACCAGCTGCCGCAGGTCGATCCCACGACCGTCGGGGCCGAGATGCAGGTGGCCGGGCTTCCCGCGCCGCTGCCCGGAACCGAGCAGCCGCAGGCCGCGCTTCTTGGCGGCAAGACCGTGACGCTGGTCGCGGTGCGCCCCGCCTGGGTGCGCGTGCGCGGTGCGAACGGCAAGGTGCTCTACGAGCGGGTGATGGAGCCGGGTGACACCTGGACCGTGCCCGAGGGCCAGTCCGAGGCCAGCCTCACGGTCGGCGAGTCGGGCGCGCTCTATCTTGCGACCAACGGCCAGACCCTCGGCCCGCTCGGGCCGAAGGGGCAGGTGACCCGCGACGTGGCGCTGCTGCCCGAGGTGGTGACCGCCGCCTACAAGCCCGCCGTGCCCGAGACCGACGGCGACCTGCAGCGCGTGCTGGCCAAGCTGAACGAGAATGCGGTTCCCGCGGCGGCGCAGACGCTGGTGGCGCAGGCCGCCCCGGCGGTGACCCAGCCCGGCGCGCCGAAGGTGCTGCAGGACGCGGCGCCCGGCGTGACGATGATCGCGGTGCGTCCGGCCTGGGTGCGCGTGCGCTCGGCCGACGGTTCGGTGATCTTCGAGAAGACCATGCGCGCGGGCGACACCTGGACGGCCCCGGCCACCCAGGACCCGGCCAGCGTCCGCGTGGGCGAATCCGGCGCGGTCTACTTCGCGGTGAACGGCCAGACCTACGGTCCGGTCGGCGCCTCGGGGACGGTGACCAAGAACCTGCCGCTTTCCGTCGAGCACCTGACCACCGCCTACAAGGTGGCCGATCTCACCCGCGACGCCGACCTCTCGCGGGTCGTGGCCGAACTGAGCGGCGACCTCGTCCGGGCCGACTGAGCCAAGTCTCACGCCATTGCGTCCGCGACGCCGCGCTTCCGGCGCGGCTCGCCTCTGGTTTCGGGCGGCGGCGGGCGCTATGTTGCGGCTGAATACCAACGCATGCCCTCAGGAGGCTTTCTGTCCATGAGCCACAACCCGATCCGCCCCTGGCGCAGCATCGAGCGCCGCAAGTCCCGGCAGATCATGGTGGGCAACGTGCCGGTGGGCGGCGATGCACCGATCTCGGTGCAGACCATGACCAACACCATCACCTCCGACGTGAAGGCCACCGTCGAGCAGGTGCAGCGCGCCGCCGAGGCCGGGGCCGACATCGTGCGCGTCTCGGTGCCCGACGAGGCCAGCTCGAAGGCGCTGAAGGAGATCGTGCGCGAAAGCCCGGTGCCGATCGTCGCGGACATCCATTTCCATTACAAGCGCGGCATCGAGAGTGCCCTTGCCGGCGCCGCCTGCCTGCGCATCAACCCCGGCAACATCGGCAGCCCCGAGCGTGTGCGCGAGGTGATCGCCGCCGCCCGTGACAATGGCTGCTCGATGCGCATCGGGGTGAACGGCGGCTCGCTGGAAAGGCACCTGCTGGAGAAATACGGCGAGCCCTGCCCCGAGGCGATGGTCGAGTCCGCGCTCGACCACATCCGCATCCTCGAGGACAACGATTTCCACGAGTTCAAGATCAGCGTGAAGGCCTCGGATGTCTTCCTGTCGGCCGCCGCCTACATGGGCCTGGCCGAGGCGACGGACAAGCCGATCCACCTTGGCATCACCGAGGCGGGCGGGCTCACCTCGGGCACGATCAAGAGCGCCATCGGCCTTGGCCAACTCTTGTGGATGGGTATCGGCGACACGCTGCGCGTCTCGCTCTCGGCCGATCCGGTCGAGGAGGTCAAGGTCGGCTACGAGATCCTGAAATCGCTCGGCCTGCGCCACCGCGGCGTCAACATTATCTCCTGCCCGTCCTGCGCGCGGCAGGGCTTCGACGTGATCAAGACCGTCGAGGCGCTGGAGCAGCGGCTCGAGCACATCAAGACGCCCATGTCGCTGTCGATCATCGGCTGCGTGGTGAACGGGCCGGGCGAGGCGCTGATGACCGATGTCGGCTTCACCGGCGGTGGCGCGGGCTCGGGCATGGTCTACCTGGCGGGCAAGGCGAGCTACAAGATGTCGAACGACCAGATGATCGACCACATCGTCGAGGAGGTCGAGAAGAAAGCTGCCCAGATCGAAGCCGACGAGGCCTCGAAGGCGCAGGCAGCGGAGTAGTCAAGGTGCGGCGGGCGCGCGTCCTGGCCGGGATCATCCCGCCCGCCGACCAACTGCTCGACCTGACGGCGCTGCGCAGCCTCGAGGGGATGCGGCGCTCGCAGGGGCTGCTGAGCATCGGGCTCGTCGGCGCCGCCGCGCTCGCCATCTGGGTCTTCATGGACGTGAAGGCGATGCTGCCCTGGCTGGGCGTCATGCTCGCCACCTTCGCGCTGCATTTCCACGTCGTGACCTCGCTTCCCGACCGCGGCTACCGGCGGCACCTGGTGCTGCCCGTGGCGACGCTGGTGCTTTCGGGGCTGGCCTACATCGCCGGCGGGATGATCCTCTGGGTGCAGTCCGACCCGGGGCTGACAATCCTGTCGCTGCTCTTCATCTTCGTGGCGCTGCTCAACACCCTGTCGTACCGGGTGCAGATGCGGCTGCTGCTGATGCTGGACCTGTCGCTCATGGGGGTGGGGGTGCTGGCCCGCGCCGTCTGGCTCTGGCTGGCCCATCCCGGCACCCCGGATACCGTGCTGGTGAGCGTGGCGTTGCTGGTCTGCTACCTCTATTTCTGCCGCGTCGCCTGGAACGTGATGCGCACCCGCGAGCGGCTCGAGATCACCGCGCGCGCGGCGCTGGCCGAGGCGCGCGGGCAGGCGCTCGAGCAGCTGACCGGCGGGGTCGCGCATGACTTCAACAACCTGCTGACGGCGGTGCTGGGCAACATGGAACTGGCGCGGCTCTCTCACACGGCGGCCGAACGCGAGGAGCTGATGGCCGAGGCCGAGCGCGCGGCGCGGCGCGGCGCCGAGCTGACGGGCCAGCTGCTCGCCATCTCGAGCAGCGCGCGGCTGCGTCCCATGGCGCTGAGCCCGGACGAGCTTCTGCAGGGGGTGCCGGGCCGCGCCGCCGAGGTGCTGACCCCGGAGCACGAGCTGCGGCTGCGGGTCGATCCCGACCTGCCGCAGGTCAGCGTCGACGCGCCAAAGCTGCAGACCTGCCTGATCGAGCTGATCTGCAACGCGCGCGACGCGATGCCCGGGGGCGGGGAGATCGAGCTTTGTGCGAAAGCTGCGCGGCTGGGGGCCGGGCACGGCGTCTGCTTCGAGCTGCGCGACAGCGGCACCGGCATTCCGCCCGACCTGATGCCGCTGGTCTGCGAGCCCTATTTCACCACCAAGCCGGTGGGGCAGGGCTCGGGGCTGGGGCTCGCAATGCTGCGCGGCTTCGCCGAGCAGTCGGGCGGCAGCTTCGAGCTGAGCTCGCCGGGGCCGGGGCAGGGCACCTGTGCGCGCCTCTGCTTCCCGGCCGCGCCGGCCGCGTCACAGGCGGGGGGAGGCCCGCGACCGACCCGGGCCCGCGCCGCCTCGCCCGCTGGGTAGTCTCAGCTTTCGTCGCGCACCTGCTTGAGGATCTGGCGCATCCCGTCGATCGGCACGTAGCCGCGCAGCATCTGGTCGCCGAAGACGAAGGTCGGCGTGCCGCTGATCTGCAGCTTCGAGGCCAGCTCGTGGGTTTCCTTGATGCGGCGGTCCACCTCGGGATCGCTCATCCTTGCAAGGATCTCGTCGGCGTCGAGCCCAAGGGTCGTCGCCAGCTTCGTCAGCACGGGCTCCGAGGGTTCCTGCTTGAGCGAGATCAGCGCATCGTGCATCTGCTTGTAGGCGTCGGGGCCCGCGACCAGCATGGTGGCGAGGGCGAAGCGCGACGAGGTCATGGAATCCTGTCCGAGGATCGGGAATTCCTTGATCACGATGCGGATGTTGCCGTCGCTCTTCACCAGTTCCTCGACCTCGGGGAAGGCCTTGCGGCAGTAGCCGCAGCGGTAGTCCGAGAACTCGACGATGGTCACGTCGCCCTCGGGGTTGCCACCCACCCAGCTGTAACCGTCGTCGAAGAGTGGGCCGGCGAAGGAATCGACGAGGTCGCCATCGGCGGCGGCCTGCTGTTCGGCCTGCCGGGCCTCGAGCGCGCTCACCGCCTCCATGATGACCTCGGGATTGTCGAGCAGGTACTCGCGGACCTCGGCGCGGAAGGCCTCGCGCTGCTCGGGCGTCAGCTTCTGAAGGTCGAAGTCCTGCGCCAGCGCAGGGGGCGCCATGAGCCCGCTGGCGATGGCCAGCGAGGCGGCGGCACGGCGAAGGGCGGTGCGGCGGGTCGAAAAGGTCTGCATCTTGTCTCCGTCGGTCATGGGGCGCCCGCTCGGGGCGGTGTCAGCGTTTCCTTGCGGCGCGCTCAGATGCGTCTAGCACATCCTGCGCGCGGTTCCACGGGGCGGATCCGCGCGGCAGGAGATCCACCGCGCGTTTCGCATGAATGCCTGCGTCCTGCATCCGGCCCTCGAGCGCGTAGCGTTGCGCCGTCGCCTCGGAGGCCATCGCGTCGTTGCCCGCGCGCGCATAGGCGACCGAGAGGTCGCGCAGGATGCGCGGGTCGGCCCAGTCCCGGCCGCGTGCCTCCTCGAGCGTGGCGAGCGCGGCCTTGAACTGTCCCGAGGCGAGCTGTGCCCGGCCGAGCCCGCCCAGCACCTGCGCGTTGCCCGGCGCAAGGCCGCGGGCCTGCGCATAGACCCGGGCGGCTTCGGCCGGCTGGCGGGACTCGAGCAGGATCTGCCCCTTCAGGTCGTGATAATACGCGTCCTTGGGGCGCAGCGCGATGGCGCCGTCGATGGCCCGTAGCGCGCCGGGAAGGTCGGTCTGCCGGTGCCGCGCCACCGCCTCGCGCATCAGCGCGATGTCGCGGCTGCCGCTGTCGCCGAGCCGGCCCAGCGTCCAGCCCGGAGCGCGCAGGAAGGCCGAGAGCTTGCCGCGGGCGCGGAGGAACCAGTAGTCGGCGGCGGCATCGTTGGTCTCGGGCACGCGCGCCGCGGCGACGAGCCCCTGCGTGGCGCGGAACCGGTCGCGGGTCAGCGGGTGGCTCTGCATGTAGGGATCCTGCCGCCCGACGTTCAGCGCCTCCTGCCCGAGGAAGATCTCCTGCACCTCCAGCGCGCCGCGCGGGTCGATCCCGGCCTGCACGAGGGTGCGGATCGAGGCGATGTCGGCCGAGCTTTCCTCGGCGCGGCTGTGGCCGAGGAAGCTGCGCAGCGCCGAGCCCTGCGTTCCCAGCGCCAGCCCCAGCGCGGCCTCGCCGCTGCCGGTGGCCGCGCCGGTCGCGGCGGCCAGCACCATGCCCAGCCCGGCGGCGGTGCGGGCGGCGCGCATGTTCTCGGTGCGCCGGGTGATGTGCCCGCCGGTGATATGCGCGGCCTCGTGCGCGATCACCGCCTGCAGCGACTTGGCGTCGGGCAGCTTCATGATCAGGCCCGAGTGCAGGAAGATCCGCGTCGTGTCCGTCACGAAGGCGTTGAGCGTGTCGTCCCTGAGCACAATGATATCGACCTGCGCGGGGCTCAGCCCCGAGGCGCGCAGCACCGGCGCGGCGATCTCGGTCAGGGCGTGCTCGAGGTCCGCGTCTCGCAGCAGCGTCGCGCCATGCGCGGCAGGTGCCGCAAGCAGGACCGCGGCAGCGCAGAGCGTGGCGATGCGGCGCAGTGCGGCGCGCGGTCCCGGCATTGACCCTCCCCCGGAAGCTTCGTACTCCGCCCGAAGACGATGTGCCGAGCCACCATGGGAGAGAGACATGCGAAACTCAAGCCGGGGGGCGGTCGATCCCTTCATCGTGATGGACGTGATGGAGCAGGCCCGCGCCGCCGAGGCCGCAGGCCGCCACATCATCCACATGGAGGTCGGCCAGCCCAGTTCCCCCGCGCCCGAGGCCGCCCGCAAGGCGCTGGCCGCGGCGATGGAGAACGACGCGCTCGGCTACACCGTGGCGCTCGGCATTCCCGAGCTGCGCGCGCGTATCGCCCGGCTCTACGGCGAGTGGTACGACGTCGACCTGAACCCGAACCGCGTGGTGGTGACGCCGGGCTCGTCGGGCGGCTTCATCCTCGCCTTCTCGGCGCTCTTCGATTCCGGCGATCGGGTGCTGCTCGGCGCGCCGGGCTATCCCTCGTACCGGCAGATCCTCAAGGCGCTCGACCTGCGGCCCGTCGAGGTGCAGACCGCGGCCGAGAACCGCTACCAGCTGGTCCCGCAGGACATCGCCGCCACGGCGTGCGAGGGCGTCATGGTCGCCTCGCCCGGAAATCCCACGGGCACGATGCTCGGCAAGCCCGAGCTCGCGGCGCTGGTCGAGGCGGCGCAGGCGCGCGGCGCCTCCTTCCTGTCGGACGAGATCTACCACGGCATCGACTACGACCGGAAACCGGTGACCGCGCTGCAGGTGTCGGACGATGTCTGCGTGATCAACTCCTTCTCGAAGTACTTCTCGATGACCGGCTGGCGGGTCGGCTGGCTGGTGGTGCCCGAGGCACAGGTCCGGCAGGTCGAGCGGCTGGCGCAGAACCTCTTCATCTGCGCGCCCAACGCCTCGCAGGTCGCGGCGCTGGCGGCGATGGACGCGACCGAGGAGCTTCAGGCCAACCTCGCGGTCTACACGAAGAACCGCGCGCTGATGATGGAGGGCCTGCCGAAGGCCGGGTTCGACCGCATCGCGCCGCCGGACGGGGCCTTCTACGTCTATGCCGACGTGAGCCACCTGACCACCGACAGCCGCGCCTTCGCCGCCGAGATCCTCGAGAAGGCCGGGGTGGCGGTGACGCCGGGGCTCGACTTCGACCCCGAGCGCGGGGCGGGGACGCTGCGCTTCTCCTACGCCCGCGGCACGGCGGAGATCGAGGAGGGGCTCGCGCGGCTCAAGGCCTTCATGGACGCGCGCGGCTGACCTCCCGGACCGCGGGTCCAAGCATGTCCCCGCGTGCGAATCCCGTGCGGGGCTGCTAGGCTCCGGCCCAACAACAAGAAGACAGACGGGCGGATGGGCAGTTTTCTCCGGATCATCGCGGCGGGCGCGCTCTGCGCACTGCTGGGCGGCGGCGCACAGGCGCAGGACCTTGGGCAGGACCGGGCGCTTGGCGGCCAGGCGCGCTTTGCCGCCGGCGGGGTCAGCGACGGCGGCTGGGGCAGGGGCACCGAGCTCACGCTCTCGCTGAGCCAGGGCGTGCCGTGGCGCGCCTTCACCCTGACCGACCCGCCGCGGCTGGTGATCGACTTCCGCGAGGTCGACTGGACCGGCGCCGATGCCGCCGCCATGGACCGCTCCGAGGCGGTGGAGTCGCTGCGCATGGGCCCGTTCCGCTCGGGCTGGTCGCGGCTGGTGGCCGACCTCGCGGGGCCGATGATCATCTCCCGCGCCGGAATGAGCGTCTCGACCGAGACCGGCGGCGCCGAGCTTGCCCTGCGGCTCGAGTCCAGCAGCGCCGAGACGATGGCCGCGCGTTCAGGCACGCCGCGCGATCCGCGCTGGGACCTGCCGGAGCCGACGGCCAAGGCCGCGCCGCGCCGGGCCGAGACCGCGCCGCTGCGCATCGTGCTCGACCCCGGCCACGGCGGCATCGACCCGGGTGCGCAGCGCGACGGGCACAACGAGGCCGACCTCATGCTGACCTTCGCCCGCGACCTGCGCGAGGTGCTGCGCCGCGCCGGCTACGATGTGCTGATGACGCGCGACGCGGATGTCTTCGTCTCGCTCGAAGGCCGTGTCGCGCTCGCCCATGATGCCCGTGCCGATCTCTTCATCTCGCTGCACGCGGACGCGATCGAGCAGGGTGTGGCGCATGGCGCCACGGTCTACACGCTCTCGGACGATGCCTCCGACGCCGCCTCCGCCGCGCTGGCGGAGCGCCACGACCGCGACGACATCCTCGCGGGGCTCGACCTGTCGGGCTCGGACGACCGGGTGGCGAACGTGCTGCTCGACCTCGCGCGGCTCGACAACGCGCCGCGCGGCAAGGCGCTGGCGAGCCATCTCGTGGAGGGGATCCGCAATGCCGTGGGGCAGGTCCACAAGCGCCCGCAGCGGCAGGCCGGCTTCTCGGTGCTGAAGGCGGCGGACATTCCCTCGGTGCTGATCGAGGTGGGGTTCCTGTCGACCGAGGAGGACCTGCGCCACCTGCAGGACCGCGCCTGGCGCGCCGGCATGGCGGCCGGCATCCGCGACGGCATCGGGGCCTGGGCGCTCGAGGACACGGCGCTGTCGCGGCTCCGGCGGCGGTAGATGCCTTGGATGCGACGGTGCGCGCGGGCCCCGCAAGTCCCGGAAAACACGGCTAACCCTGCGGCAGCCAAGGCCGCGTGAGAGGCCGAAAAGAAGCGCGCGGGGGCACCGATTTGACATTGCGGAGCGTTCCGCAATGCCGTAAGACCCGCCACAGGCACCCGTAGCTCAGCTGGATAGAGCGCTGCCCTCCGAAGGCAGAGGCCAGGGGTTCGAATCCCTTCGGGTGCGCCACCTTCCCAAAAAGTCGCCGCTTTTAACTGGTTTCCGAACGATAGTTGGAACTGGGTACGGCCGAGTTGGAACTTTCTGTTCCCTCTATGGTCCTGAGCAGGTCCGCGCTCTTGCTATAGCGCGTGGCCTCGCCCCCAGTCTCGTGTCCAAGGACGGCCATCCGCTGTTCCGCGGTCGCGCCATTCTCCTTGAATATGCTGGCCCGGTGCTTCCGGATGCCGTGAGCCGAAAGATGCGCAAGCCCGGCGTCATCGCACGCGCGACTGAACCATTGCGCTGCGGCCTTGTGCGATCGCACTCGGCCGGTGCTGGTGACCATGTAGGTCATGTATTTCAGCGGTTGTGCTGCTTCGGCCTCGGCAAGGTCGTCGGTGTGCTCGAACCAGGCCGGAGCGTCGGTGCCCATGGGACAGGTCGCCAGGCTTCCGGATTTCTTCCTGATGTAGGTCAGCCAGCCGTCGCGGATCATCCCTGGCCCAAGCACGCACGCGTCTCAAATGCTCGCGCACGTCCGGTGCATGAGTTCAAACGCGATGCGCTGCGCGGTAACAAGCTCCCAATGCTTGCGAAACGCCGCGACATCCTCGCGCGTCCATGGCGTTTGGCCGTCGGTCTTCGGTGTGGCTCTCGGGCGCACCTTCTCCGCGGGGTCGTCATTGATATGTCCTGCGTCGACGCACCAGCCGCAGAAAGCGCGCCAGACCTTACGGCGATTGTTGGCCGGGTGTGGCTCGAAGCGCGCCAGGTCCTTGCGGATGTGGCGCGTCTCGAGGTCGGCCAGCATCGAGCGCCCCCACGTGTCCTCCATCTCGGTCAGGAACCGCATCCAGACGCCGCGGGTGGACTCTGCGCACGATAGGAAGCGGTCGGAGGCCCTGAAGGCCCTCAGAGCGGCTCCTATCGTGCCTGTGCGCGGTTCGGGCTTGGACTTGATCGGTTCACCCGCCAGAGCGACGTAGGCCGCGAGAAACCCAGGGTGATCAATAGGCAGATCAGGCATCGGCGTGCCCTTCTGCCCTTTGGGTCGAAAATAGAAGCATGGCTTCCCGCTTCGGAAGGTCCCGGACCGGTTGGGTGTTTCAATCGAGCACCCCGTCGCACGAGTTCCCCCTTTTTGTTGGCTTTGACGACGCTATCGCGCCGGGTTCCTGTGGGACAGGCCGGATGGTTCCTTGGCGCGGGCAGACCTCGACGATCCACCAGAACTCGGATGCAACCTCCGCGGCGCGGGGCAGCTCGGCCGCGGTGAATACAGGAACGCCCATCGCTACAACTCCCCATCGAGAAGCGGAGCCGCCCTGGCATCTCTCTCTGCCTGCGCCTTGGTGTGCGGCCGGGAGACGGACTTGACCAGGTAGTCGCGGCACGCCGCCTGCCATGCCGTCACCGGCCAACTGCAGCCAGACCAGTGCGGCCGCGCGGGGACAAGGAACGTCAAACACTGAGCGAGGGCAATATCGTTCGGAAGGTGGTGGGTGGCCGTGGCCATGGTGGAGGCGGCTTCCTCTCGACAAGTCATGGCCACACCTCCGCCTTCGTCGAAGGGTTCACATAGGGGCGCAAAAGCGCGGTCAGGGGATTGTCCGATTTGGTGCGCAGTCATCAATGCGCCCATCGCGTTCAAGATTGAGGTGTCGATATTTATCTTTCGTTTACAAGATTTTACTCGACGATCACTGGCGCGTGATCGGTGAACTTTGATCCGAATTTCTTGAGCCTGCGTAAACTTTGACATGTCCGGAAGATGTTTTTCCGGGCCGTATGGGAGGAGTTTCTCGTCATGAATACCAATTGCCTTAAAGTTCTCGCGCTCGTTCTGCCGATGTCCGGCGCAGCTTACGCCCAGGAAAACCCGATGGTCGGCGGCGCGGCCATGTATCCTGACAAGACGATTGTCGAGAATGCCGTGAACTCGGCCGACCACACGACGCTTGTCGCTGCCGTGAAGCAGGCCGGGCTGGTTGAAACGCTCAGCTCGGAAGGCCCCTTCACCGTCTTCGCCCCCACGAACGAAGCCTTCGCAATGATCCCCGAGGACGTGCTTGCCGGCTACATGAAGGATGAGAATAAGGAGCGCCTTGTCCAGATTCTCACCTGCCACGTGGTGTCGGCGAACGCGATGTCGACGGACATCGTCAAGATGATCGCCGATGACGGCGGTTCGCACGCGGTTCCCACCGTGGGCGGTTGCACGCTGCAGGCGAAGATGGACGGCGACAAGGTCACGCTGACGGATGAGCAGGGCAACGTGGCAACAGTTACCATCGCTGACGTGCGCCAGTCCAATGGCGTCATCCATGTCATCGACAAGGTCATGATGCCTGCGAAATAACTTCATCTCTCCCAGCTCGCCGTCATCTTCTGGCGGCGAGCTGCGGTCCTGCGTGTGGTGATCCCGCTGTGACCTGACGAACTTCGAGCGGCGATTGCGCAGGATTTCGTCGGCCGCTTCGAGGCAGGTTGCGCAATGGCTCGGAGGACCTGTTTGCTCTGTCTGATATCCTCATGAAACTCGACAATTGAGAGATAAAAGCGGATCTACCGAGAAGAAGGATTAACAGTCTGTAAACGGGGCGGCCGCATAGTGCCCTCGGATATCGGGCGCCGGCGCCCGAGGTCTTCATTTCAGTAGACCGAAGGCCGACCATGCATCGGCATTTAACCCGGACCACTCGCTGGGGTCAGCTCAAAGGGGAGCAGGTCACCCGATCTGCCGCACCGCTTCGGCCGTCGACAGGCCCTTGGCCATGCAGCACCTCGAGCTGCCGAAGCCTGGTAACGATGGCTTCGGGCTTCTCACGCTTTCCAGCCATTCCGTCGTCCTCCTGTTCGCCGAAATCCTGCCGGACGTCGCGCAACGTGGGTGGACCAGCTCGGAGAGGCAGGCAAACTACGCCAACCCCAGTGCCCTCCGATCCAGGACCTCGATCTCCCGATACCCGAGCCGGATCATCCCCTGCTGCGCCAAGTCCCTCAGCGCATCCCCCGCCGCGTTGCGCGAGAGGTTGGCGATCTCGGCGAACTCGGCCTGCGAGATCGGCAGCACGGGCGGGTCGAGCGGCGCGCCGGCGGCGAAGGGCAGGCCGGCGCCGAGCAGGATGCGCAGGGTGAGCCGCGCCCGCTCGAGCGGATGGGGGCAGCGGTTCGCCGCAACCGCGGCAAAGGCATGGTCGATGACGCCGACCGAGATGAAGGCGATGCTGCGCCAGATGTCGAGCCCTTCACGGGCCATGCGCTCGGCGGCCTCGGCGGGCAGGTGCGCGATGCGGCAGGGCGTGCGGGCGACATGGGCGCCGCGCTTCGGGCTGCGGGTGAGCAGCGCGCTGTCACCGAACCACCAGCCGGTGGTCGCCACATGCACCAGCGCGGGCTCCATCGCGCCGGGAGAGATCAGCACGTCGAGCCAGCCCTCGATCAGCCCGTAGAGCCCGCCGTCCTCGCCGCCGAGGTGCATGGCGCTCTCGCCGCTCCCCAGTTCGATCAGTACGCAAGCCTCGAGTACGGCGGTGCGGATCGCCTCGGGCTGACGGTAGAGCCACCCGCGTCCCTCGATCCTGCGACGGTCCTGTGCCGTTAGGTCAATATTTTTCGAAATACCCATGGGTGGGCAGTGTTATCCCATTGTGCCGGATAGTCTACTCCCGCTATGCGCGAGCCCTTTGCGCGCCAAGCTGCCGACATTACCAGACTTCGGGTTTCCGCCGAAACGAGGACATTTGATCATGACCAGACTGAATTTTCTGCCACTTCTGGGTCTTGGCGCCCTTCTTGCAAGCACCGCCACCGGCGCGCTGGCGCAGGCCACCGAGGCCGACGCCCCGACAAATCCGCTGAAGGAGGCCTATTTCGGCGAGCAGCACGTGCACACGGGCGTGTCGATGGATGCCTTCATCGGCGGCAACCGGCTGACTCCCGACGACGCCTACCGCTTCGCCAAGGGCGAGGAGATCATGGTCAACGGCAGCATGCACAAGATCAAGCGCCCGCTCGATTTCGTCGCGGTCACCGACCATGCGGAATTCATGGGCGAGGCCTACAGCCTGATGAACGAGGGGGCGCCGGGCTATGACGACGAGATCGCCGTGGCCTTCCGCACCGCCCCCGATCTCAAGACCGCGCTCGGGCTCTACGGCAAGTACGTGCTGACGCCGCTGGCCGGCGGCGGCGATCCGCACCCGTCCTTCTTCCAGGGCGAGGAGGCGATCAAGACGACCTGGAAGAAGAACTTCGAGGCGACCGAGAAGCACTACAACCCGGGCACCTTCACCACGATCCACGCCTATGAATGGACCTCGGCGCCGGGCGGCGCGAACCAGCACCGCAACGTCTTCTTCCGCGACACCAACGTGCCCGACATGCCCTTCTCGTCGAACGAGGGCGCCGATCCCGAGATGCTCTGGTCCTGGATGCAGACCCAGCGCGACGACGGCAAAAAGGTCTTCGCCATCCCGCACAACTCCAACGAATCCAAGGGGCTGCTCTTTGCCGAGGCGAGCCTGACCGGTGTGCCGATCAGCAGGGACTATGCCGAGACCCGCGCCTCGATGGAGCCGCTGATCGAGATGATGCAGGTGAAGGGCAACTCCGAGGTGGTGCCGAACTTCTGGCCCAACGACGAGTTCGCCGATTTCGAGAATGCCGTGTCGATCCAGCGCTTCAACGGCCGGGCCTTCGTGAAGGAGAACTTCGTCCGCTACGGGCTCGGGCGCGGCATCAAGTACAATGCCGACCTCGGGGTGAACCCGTTCAAGTATGGCTTCGTCGGCGGCACCGACAATCACAACGGCACCCCGAGCAACGTCGAGGAAGACAACTTCGCGGTCGGCAGCCACGGTTATGCCGACCAGACCGCCGAGATCCGCGCGACCTCGGTGCTCGAGGGCGAGATGCTGATCTCCGACGTGAACCCCGGCGCGCTGACCGCGGTCTGGGCGACCTCCAACACCCGCGGCGCCATCTGGGATTCCATGCTCGCCAAGGAGACCTTCGCCACCTCCGGCCCGCGCATGAAGGTGCGCGTCTTCGCAGGGCAGGGTTTTGCCGAGAGCTACGACAGCTATGACGCGATGGTCACCGACGGCTACGCCAAGGGCGTGCCGATGGGCGGCGACTACACCGGCACCGAGGCGCCGCAGTTCCTCGTCTGGGCGATGAAGGACCCGATCGGGCCGAACCTCGACCGCATCCAGATCATCAAGGGATGGTACGAGAACGGCGAGATGAAGGACACGATCTACGACGTCGTCGCCTCCGGTGAACGCCTGCAGGCGGATGGCAGCGTCACGCCGATTGACGCGCCGATCGACATGGCCACGGGCAGTTTCAACGCCGAGAAGGGCGATCCCGAGCTGACGACGGTCTGGACCGACCCCGACTGGAACCCCGATGTCGAGGCCTTCTACTACGCCCGCGTGCTGCAGCTGCCGACCGCGCGCTGGACGCTCTACGACGAGCTGCGCGAGGGGGTGAGCTACCCCGAGGACGTCAAGCGCGAGCTGGTCGAGCGCGCCTGGGCTTCGCCGATCTGGCACGAGGTGAACTGAGGCGCCCCATGCTGAAGTCAATCCTCAGGGAGCCGCTCGTCCATTTCCTCGTCCTGGGCGGGCTGCTCTTCGCGACATGGAACTGGCTGGCCCCGCAGGAGAGCGCGGGGCCGCAGGCCGAGGTCATCACGCTTGATCAGGCCCGGCTCGACCATTTGCAGACGCTCTGGACCGCGCAGTGGAAACGCGAGCCTTCACCCGAGGACCTGAAGGCGATCATCGACCGCCACCTGCGGCAGGAGGTCTTCTATCGCGAGGCCCTGCGCATGGGTCTCGACAAGGATGACGACATCATCCGCACCCGGCTGGCGCAGAAGATGGAAGCCGTGTCGAGCGATCTGAGCCTGCTCATGCAGCCCCCCACCGAGGAGCAGCTGCGGACCTTCCACGCGGCGCGTCCCGACCTCTTCACGCTGCCGCAGTCCTACGCCTTCCGGCAGGTGCTCTACCTGCCCGCCGAGGCGGATTACGCGGCGCTGGACGCGACGCTCGCGGCGCTGCAGGGCGGCGGAGATGTCCCGCCCGGCCAGCGCGGCAAGCTGGCTGTGCCGACGGACTGGGCGCTGACCCCGGCGCAGGCGCTGGAGAATTCCTTCGGCGGCGGCTTCGCGGAGTCGCTCTCGGAACTGCCGGTCGGGACATGGTCCGGGCCCGTGCGCTCGGGGCTGGGGCTGCACCTCGTGTTGGTCACGCAGAACCAGGCCGAGCACGTCGCCCCCTTCGAGGAGATCCGCGACTTTGTCGCCCGGCAGTACGAGTATTACACCGTGCTGGACGCGCAGGAGCAGATGTTCCGAGAGCTTCTGGACCGCTATGAGGTCCGCCTCGAAGCCGAGGGCGTGCCCGAAGCGGTGCGGCAGGAGTATGCCCACCCATGATCCTGCGCCTGCTCTCCGCAATCCTTATTTGCCTCTGCGCGCTGACCCCGCAGGCCCGAGCGCATGAAATCCGTCCCGCCTTCCTGCAGATCGACGAGGTCGCGCCGCAGCGCTACGAGCTGCTGTGGAAGGTGCCGACCCGCGACGGAATGGTTCAGAACATCCGCCCCGCCTTCGATCCCGGGTTCACCCTGGCAGCGCGCCCGGGCGAGACCGTCGTCGATGGCTTCGTGCTCTTCCGCTTCGGCCTGAGCGGCGAGCGTGGCCTGCCCGGCACCACGCTGCGGATCGACAACCTCGACCGCACCACCATTGACACGCTGGTCAATGTCGCGCTGCTGGACGGCACGCATCACAGTTTCCTGCTGCGCCCGCGCGAGCCCGCCGTGACCATCCCCGAGGCGCCCTCGACCTGGGCCGTGGTGCAGACCTACACCCGGCTCGGTGTGCAGCACATCCTCGAGGGGGTCGACCACCTGACCTTCGTCGCCGCGCTGATGCTGATCGTGCGCGGCTGGCCGATGCTGCTGAAGACCGTCACTGCCTTCACCGTCGCGCATTCGATCACGCTGGCGCTGGCGACCTTCGGCTACGTCTCGCTGCCGCCGCCGCCGGTCGAGACGCTGATCGCGCTCAGCATCCTTCTGGTCGCCGTCGAGGCCATCCACCTGCGCCGCGGCCGCCACAGCCTCGCGACCCGCTGGCCCTGGATCGTCGCCTTTGCCTTCGGCCTGCTGCACGGCTTCGGCTTCGCCGGGGCGCTGGTGAAGATCGGGCTGCCGCAAACCGACATTCCGCTGGCGCTGCTGTTCTTCAACGTCGGGGTTGAACTGGGTCAGCTTGCCTTCATCGCGGCGCTGCTGGGGCTGGTGGCGCTGTTGCGGCGGCTGGTCACTCTGCCGCAGGTTGCCCCGATCGCCGCGGCCTACGGGATCGGCACCATCGCGACCTTCTGGGTCTTCGAGCGGCTGGACGGGATGTTCTTCTGAGGTTGCTACGCAGCGAGGCCACCGCGATCCACCAGGAGCCCAACGCCTGCCTCTCTCGCTCGGCTCCACGCCCGTCAGCCGAAGGCCGAAGATGAGCCCTGGCGGAATTCCCGCCCGGGGGTGGCAGACGGATGTCCGCCACCCCCTTGCAGCCTGTGCTCAGAGCACGAAGGTCAGCAACAGGTTCATCAACATGGCCGCGACGAAGCCGAGCGGGGCGGCGCGCAGCAGCAGCCGGGTGAAGAGGCTGTGGCGCAGCTCGGCATCCGGCGCCGAGCCGAGGATCAGGCTGCCGCCCGACGAGAAGGGCGAGATCGAGGTCGCCTGCGCGCCGACCACGATGGCGGTGAACATCAGCATCGGGCTCAGTCCCAGCTGCGCCGCCAGCGGCGGCACCATGGGAAAGAGCGCCGGCGTCACCACCCCGAGCGTCGAGGCGAAGAGCGACATGATCGCCGCCACCACGCCGAAGCTCAGCGGCACCAGCGCGGGCGGGATTGTGCCACCGATCCAGGCGGCGAGTTGGTCGATGGTGCCGGCCTCGATGGCGACCGAGATCAGCATCCCCATGCCGCAGATCATGATCAGCGTCGGCCAGGGCAGCGAGGCGATGGCCTTGCGCTCGTCGCCGAGCTTGAGCAGCAGCGCGATCACCGAGAACACGCTGGCGATGAGGCCGATGTCGATCTTCGAGTTGATGAAGGCGGCGGTCTCGCTGCCGGGCAGGGCGAGGTGGGCCAACGGGGCGGCGAGCACGATCGCCATCATCGCCAGCGTCAGCCAGAGCGTCTGACGCTGCTTGGGGTCGAGCGGCTCGGGCCGGTCGATCTCGAGATCCGCCTGCAGCCCGCGGTGCTTGCCGGTGACGAAGAGCATGAGGGTGATCACCACGACCGGCAGCAGGAAGGTCGCGAGGAAGATCGCCACGCTGTTGACGAAGGCGGTGTTGGCGTCGATCCCGGCATTGGCCATCAGCCCGCGGAAGATGATGCCGGACTGGCTCGACATGAAGTTCGCCCCGCCGAGTGCGCCGTAGTTCACCGCCATGCCGCCGAGGATCAGGTCCATGCCGGTGCGCCGGCAGAGCAGCAGGGTGATCGGCGCCATGAAGGCCAGCACGGTGTAATAGCCCGCGCCCATGCCCGCGATCACGGTCGCGGTCATGAAGACCGCGTAGGGCAGCAGCCAGGGCGCGCCGCGGCAGAGATAGAGAAGCTGCCCGGCCAGCTTCTCGAGCGTGCCGTTGACCATGGCGAAGCTGTAGAAGAGGCAGACCGAGAAGATCACGAAGAAGATCTTCAGCGGCCACATGGCGATGATCTCGGAGGGTTTCATCCCCATCAGGAACGCCCCGATGAGATAGGCGAAGGCGATGGCGAAGAGGCCGATGTTGATGCGGGTCTTGTACCCGAGGATGATCGCCAGCACGATGGCCAGCACGGTTATGAGACTCATGGTGTCCTCCCTTGTCTCGCGGGCGGTGTCAGGTGAAACGGAAGAGCGCCGCCGGGTTCTCGACGAGGACGCGGTGCCGGTCGGCGGGGTCGGGCAGCAGCTGCGCGAGGCGCGCGGCCTGCCGCGCATAGCTGGTGTCTTTCTCATGCTGGGTGTGCGGCCAGTCGCTACCCCAGACCAAACGGTCCATTCCGCCCATGGCCGCGCGCAGATGCGCGAGCGAGGTCGCGGCCTGCGCTGCGTCCTGCCCGCTGCGGTAGGGGGCCGAGAGCTTCACCCAGGCATTCGGAGTCGCCCGCAGCACCTCGAGCACGGCCTTGTGCGCCGGGTTTGCCGGATCGATACCGCCCTGCGGCAGGCCGAAATGGTCGATCATCACCGGGCAGCCGGCGCGGGCGATGGCGGGCAGGATCCGCGCGAAATCCTCGAAGGCGCGCTGGATCTCCACCTGCCAGCCGATCTCGGCGAGGCGCTGGAAGAAGCGCTGCCAGTCGCGGTCGGCGTATTCCTCGAGCTCCCTGCCGACGAGGTTGAGCCGCGCCCCGACGAAGCCCTGCGCATCCATCTCGGCCAGCGTGCTTTCCGGAACCAGCCGGTCGAGCACCGCGATGCCGCGCAGCCGCCCGGGATGTGCCGCGAGCGCCTCGGCGACCAGCCGGTTGTCGGTGCCGTAGAAGCTCGGCTGGACCAGCACCCCGTGGCTGAGGCCCGCGCGCTCCATGTGCCCGAGCCAGGCCTCGACGCTCGCCGTGTAGCGCGGCGCATAGCGCCGCCCGGGGGTCATCGGCGCGCAAGGGTCGAAGATATGCGCATGGGTGTCGATGCCGGTGAGGGGGAGGCTGGAGGTCATGCCGGGTCCTTCTGGTCGTGTGGCAGAACTTTCCCGGCCCCGCTCCTGCAAGGGAGGGGAGGGCTCCGTGGAGGGGGCCGGGAAGTCGGGCGAGCGCGGAGTGGACGCGCTCGAGCCCTATCGGGTGGTCCGGAACGGGGTGCGCCGGACCGCGAAGCGCATCAGCCGATGCGACTTCGGTAGCGGAAGCTGCGTGCGGGCCCCATCGCCCGGCGCCATTCGATCGCGCTGCCGTCGAGGGCAAAGGCGGTGCGTTCGATCACCGCGACGAAGTCACCGGCGGCAAGGCGCAGGCGCTTGGAGACGGCGGCGGTCGGCTTGGCGAAGCTGACCTCGTCCTCGGCATGGGCGACGAAGACCCCGAAACGCTCGAGGTAGAACGGGTAGAGCAGCGGTCCGATCTCGCCTTCGGCCACCGTTTCGATCCCGTCGAAGCGCGCGCGGGGTAGCCAGATTTCCTCGATGAGGATCGGCTGGTCCTGCAGCAGGCGCAGGCGGTCGATGCGGATGCAGTCCTCGGTGCCCAGCACCTGCGCGACCTCGGCCGGCGCATTTTGCTGGCTGCGCGCGATCAGGCGGCTGACCGGGATGCTCTGGGCGCGATCCTCGCCCTGCAGCGCGAAGAAGCGGAACAGCGTCGGCTCGAAGGCGGGCTTGCGCAGGAAGGTTCCCGCGCCCTGCCGCCGCTCGAGCAGCCCCTCGGTCACCAGCTGCTGGAGCGCCTTGCGCACGGTGCCGACCGAGAAACCCGATGAGCGGGCGAGGGCGTTCTCCGAGGGCAGCGCGTCGTCGGTCGTCCATTCGCCTGCGGCGATGCGTGCGGCGATCCGGTCGCGCAGGCGCAGGTAGGCCGGCAGGCGGCTGTCTTCCTCGAGGCGGTCTTGTGATGGCATGGCGGCTCCTTCCCGCGGCCATGGGTAGTCAGGTGGAAAAGATGAGTCAACCACTTCTATATAGAAGTGAAGAGGCGGGTGCCCTGAGAAGGGTCAGCCGGAGCGTGGCCGTCACGGCGGCCTCCGGTCTTCGCTATCTTGGCGGGTGTCCGGGGATTTCCATGGGTGCCGCAAGATGCGGGGATCGGTCCCCCAGCGGCCCGCCCACGGCGCGACTCACCTGATGTAACCGTCCCCGTGGGAGCCGGGATCCCGCCTTCCGCGGCCTGCCCGCCGGGCCATCCTCCGCCAGAGTGATTAATTCTTCGCCGTCGAGGGCAGGGCGGGCGCGAGATCCGGTGTCGGGACGGAAAAAGGCCTTGCGAAGGTGTGCCGGCACAAATGATGTCAAAAGTGCAGACAATATTGACGGCATAAATCGCGCCCTCCCCACGCGGCTGTCAGGCCTGCGTCCAACAGGAGATAAAGATGAAAAATTACCTCGCTATTTCAGGCCTTTCGGTCGCTGCCGGGCTGCTGTCCGCCGGGCTCGCCCAGGCCGAAGACCTGTCCTATTTCGAAGCCCAGATCGCGCCCTATGCGGGCAAGCCCAGCTTCGTGGCGCCCGGCCCGAGCTTCGACGCCAAGTCGTGCATGGCCGACAAGAAGGTGTTCAGCATCCCGCAGTCGAGCGCCAACCCCTTCACCTCGAACATCGAGCAGGCCATGGCCGGCGTGGCCGAGAAGGTCGGTTTCGAGTTCACCACCTGGGAGAACCAGGGCCAGGTCGCGCAATGGGCGCAGGGCATCGAGACGGCGATCAACCAGGGCGTCGACCTGATCGACCTGCTGGGCGGCGTCGATCCCCGCGTGCTCAAGCCGCAGATCGAGGCGGCGCAGAAGGCCGGCATCAAGGTCGTGGCCTCGCACAACAACGGCATGGAGCAGTCCGCCGAGATCCGCGAGATCACCGACAGCGACGTGCCGATCGACTACTTCAAGGCCGGGGCGCTGCTCGTCGATCACGCGGTGGTCAGCACCGAGGGCGATCTCAATGCGCTGGTGCTGATCTCGAGCGGCCCGCTGTCCACCGACTCGATGGTCTCGGGCATCAAGGCCGAGCTGGAGAAATGCGAGACCTGCAAGGCGCAGTTCCTCGACTACATCGGCACCGACTGGGCGACCCGCATCACCCCCGGCGTGCAATCGGCGCTGATGTCGAACCCGGACGTGAACTACATCATCGTCATCTATGACAGCATGTCCCAGTTCGTGCTGCCGGCGGTGACCATCACCGGCGCGCAGGACCGGCTGAACATCAACGCCTTCAACGGCACGCCTTTCGTGCTGGGCATGGTCCAGAAGGGCCAGGTCGAGATGGACATCGGCGAGAACCTCGACTGGATCGCCCACTCGGTGATGGACAGCGAGATGCGCCTGCTCTGCGGCGAGGACGAGATCGACGATCCCAAGATCCCGTTCATGATGTTCACCGAGGCCAATGCCATGGACGCGGGCACGCCGCCGGAACTGTCCAAGGGCTACGGCGACGCCTACCAGGCCGGTTTCGACGAGCTGTGGCAGCTGAAGTGATGCTGGACGTCGTCAGCGACACGGTCCCGGTGCTGCGCTGCGAGGGGGTCTCCAAGACCTTCGGCGGGCACCGGGCGCTCGACCGGGCGTCCCTGTCGATCGCCCCGGGCGAGGTGCACGGGCTGCTCGGGCAGAACGGTTCGGGCAAGTCGACGCTGATCAAGGTTCTGGCGGGGTTTCACCCGCCGGATCCCGGCGGCAGCCTCTGGGTCAACGGCGCCGAGGTCGAGCTGACGCAGGCGGCGCTGGCGGCGCTGCCGATCAGCTTCGTGCACCAGCACCTCGGGCTCATCCCCTCGCTCACCGTCACCGAGAACATGCTGATCAAGGACCTCGCGCTGGAAAACCGGCTCGCGGTGAACTGGCGGCGCGAGACCCGGCGCGTGGGCGAGCTGCTGGCGCGCTACGATGTGGATGTCGACCCGTCGGTCGAGGTGGCAAGGCTCTCGCCGGTGCAGCGGGCGCTGATCGCCATCGTCCGCGCCGCCGCCGAGGTGATCGAGCGCCGCGCCGGGGGCGGCGGGCTGCTGATCCTCGACGAGCCCACGCCCTTCCTGCCGCAGCGCGACGTCGAGCAGCTCTTCGGGCTGGTGCGCACCGTGGTGCGGGCGGGTTCGAGCGTGATCTTCGTCTCGCATGACGTCGACGAGGTGATGGAGATCACCGACAAGGCGACGATCCTGCGCAACGGCGCGGTGGCGGCGCGGCTGACCACGGCCGAGGCGGCGCGCGAGGATTTCATCACCGCGATCGTAGGCCGCAAGCTCGAGCTTGCGGCGCCGCCCGCGAATCTGCCGCCCCAGCGCAGCGAGCGACTGGCGGTCCGGGGGCTCGGCGGCACGACGGTGCGCGACATAGATTTCTCGGTAGCGTCGGGCGAGGTGCTGGGCCTCACCGGGCTCATCGGATCGGGCTATGACGAGGTGCCCTACCTGATCTACGGCGCGAAGCCCGGGCGCGGCACGCTGGTGCTGGACGGGCGCGAGCTCGCGGTCCCGGACATGTCGCCCGCCGCCTCGATCGACGCCGGCATCGCGCTCATCCCCTCGGACCGGCCCAAGGCCGGGGCGATCGGCGCGCTGCCGATCACCGACAACATCACCATGCCGCGGCTGGGCCGCGATCTCGGCACATGGTGGCTGCGCCGCCGGGCCATGCGCGGCAGCGCCCGGGCGCTGATGGCCGAGTACGACGTCCGCCCCGCCGGGGATCCCGCGCTGCCCATGGCCTCGCTCAGCGGCGGCAACGCGCAGAAGGTGGTGCTGGCCAAGTGGCTGCAGATGAACCCCGGGCTGGTGCTGCTCGACGAGCCCACGCAGGGCGTCGACGTCGGCGCGCGGCAGACCGTGTTCACCCGCATCCAGCACATCGCCGCGGGCGGTGCCGCCGTCGCCTGCGCCAGCTCCGACTACGAGCAGCTGGCCGCCATCTGCCACCGCGTCCTGATCTTTTCGAGAGGGCGCATCGTGAGGTCGCTGGAAGGCGGCGAGATCGACAAGCAGTCGATCGCCGAGGCCAGCCTCAACGCTTCAACCCTGTGAGACCCGCAATGACAGTTCAAAGCATCGACGGCGCGCGCGCCCCGCGGCACAGCCGGACCCGCAGCCTCGGGAGGTTCCTCGAGCGGTTCGGCCTGCTCATCGTCTGGTTCCTGATGATCGCCTGGTTCGGCTACCTGCGCCCCGAGACCTTCCTGACCTGGGGCAACATCTCGACCATTCTCGGCTCGCAGGCCGTGCTGGTGGTAATGGCGCTCGGGCTGCTGCTGCCGCTCTCGGCCAACGACTTCGACATGTCCGCCGCCTACACGATGACGCTTTCGGCGATGACCATCGCGGTGCTCAACGTGAACCACGGGCTCGGCATCGGCTGGTGCATCGTGATCGCGCTGGCGCTCGGCACGCTGGTCGGCTTCGTCAACGGCATGATCATGACGGTGTTCCGCATCCATTCGCTGATCGTCACGCTGGGCAGCGGCACCTTCCTGCACGGCGTCACGCTCTGGGTCAGCAACTCGATGACGATCAGCGGCATCGACCAGAGGCTGGTCGACGCCGTCATCGTCACCCGGCTCTTCGGCATCCCGCTGGAATTCTACTACGCCATCACGCTGGCCGCGGTGCTCTGGTACTGCTTCGAGTTCACCTCCTTCGGGCGGCGCATCCTCTTCGTCGGGCGCGGCCGTGACGTGGCGCGGCTCTCGGGGATCAACACCGACCGCACGCGGGTGCTCTGCCTGATGAGCTCGGGTTTCTTCGCCGCCTTCGCCGGGGTGCTCTACACCGGCACGCAGGGCGCTGCCGACCCGGTCTCGGGGGTCAGCTACCAGCTGCCCGCCTTCGCCGCGGCCTTCCTCGGCTCGACCTCGATCATGCCGGGCCGGTTCAACCCGTGGGGCACGACGCTGGCGGTCTACTTCCTCGTCACCGGGATCACCGGGCTGGTCTTCCTCGGCTACGGCTCGTTCATCCAGGAGATGTTCTACGGCGGCGCGCTGGTCATCGCGGTCTGCCTGTCGCAGCTGGTGCGCGGTCGCCAGCAGCAGGACTTCTGAAATTTCAAGAATGTGTGGATCAAGACTATGGCTAAAAGCCTCGAACGCGACTTCATCGGCTACGGCGAGCACCCGCCCCGCGCAGACTGGCCGGGCGGCGCGAAACTGGCGCTGAACTTCGTGCTGAACTACGAGGAGGGCTCGGAATACGCGGTCGACCTCGGCGACGGGCGCACCGATGCCGGGCTCACCGAGGTGTCGAGCGGCGTGCCCGCGGGCGATCGCGACCTCGCCTCGGAATCGATGTTCGAATACGGCAGCCGGGTCGGCTTCTGGCGCATCCACCGGCTGTTCCGCTCGCGCGGCCTGCCGATGACCGTCTATGCCTGCGCGCTGGCGCTCGAGCGCAACCCCGAGGCGGCGCGCGCCATCGCCGCGGCGGATTACGACATCTGCTGCCACGGCTGGCGCTGGGTCGAGCATTACCTGCTCACGGAAGACGAGGAGCGCGCGCACATCGCCCGCGCCGTCACCAGCCTGCGGCAGACCGTCGGCAAGGCCCCGGATGGCTGGTATTGCCGCTTCGGCCCCAGCGTGAACACCCGGCGGCTCGTGGCCGAGCACGGCGGCTTCCTCTACGACAGCGACAGCTACGCCGACGAGCTGCCCTTCTACGTCGAGCAGGACGGCGCGCCGCGGCTGGTGCTGCCCTACACGCTGACCAACAACGACCTGAAATGGGCGACCGGCAACCTCAGCGACGGCGAGAGCTTCTTCCGGGCGCTGAAGGAATCCTTCGACATGCTGCTCGAAGAGGGCGAGACCGCGCCCAAGATGATGAGCGTCGGGCTGCATATGCGCCTCGTCGGCCATCCCGGCCGGGCGTCGGGGCTGGCGAAGTTCCTCGACTACGCCGCCTCGAAGCCCGAGGTGTGGATCTGCAAGCGGGTCGAGATCGCGCGCCACTGGCTGGCCACGCATCCGCCGGTGGCGGCATGAGGGTCCCGATCCGGCCCTTCGAGCCGGCGCGCTTCGCCGCCTTCGGCGCCAGTTTCGAGCTTCCGTCGGAGCCCGGCCAGCGGCTCGGCTTCTGCGCCGAGCTCAGCAACGGCCGCGGCACCGCGGCGCTGGCCCGGCTCGACGCGGTGCTGGTGGCGCCCGTCTCCCTGCCCATCGCGCTGCCGAGGATGGAGCGGCACCCGTTCTCGTCGCAGTCCTTCCTGCCGCTCGACGGCGCCGCTTACATTGTCGCGGTGGCGCGCGAGGGGGCGGACGGCGGGCCGGACCCGGCAACGCTCGAGGCATGGCAGGTGCCGGGCTCGGTGGCGGTGACCTACCATGCCGGGACCTGGCACGCGCCGCTTGCCGTGCCGGGCAGGGCTGGCCGTTTCGCCGTATTCATGTACACCGCGGGACAGGACGGGCACGCCGGTCCGGGGGACGAGGATTGGGCGGAGCTGCCGCCCGGCATTTCCCTTGTTCCGAAATGAGATGGACGGCGCTGCGGGCGCAGGTAGACTGTTGCCCGACCACCGGTCGGGTACATTGGGGAAGAACGCCGCATGAAGGAAACGACGACGCTCGAGACGGCGGCCGCTGAGGCCTCTGCTGCCGCGACGGACGCCGCCGAGAAGCAGGCGATCGAGCAGACCATCTACGACCGGATCGTCGACGCGATCATCGACAAGCAGATCCGGCCGGGGGCGCATCTCAACGAGGTGCAGATCGCCCGCAGCTTCGGCGTTCCCCGCACCCGTCTGCGGCGGGTGCTCGAACGGCTCGAGGCCGAGCACGTGGTGGTGTTCGAACGCAACCGCGGCGCCTTCGTCGGGCTGCCGACGGTCAAGGAGGCGCTCGACGTCTTCGAGACGCGGCGCCTGCTCGAGGTGGCGGTCATCGGGCTGGCCTGCCTGCGCGCCACCGAGGCCGACATCGCGGTGCTGCGCGCCCACGTGCAGCGCCAGCGCGAGGTGATCGAGACCCGCTCGAACGAGGTGAACCGGATCGGCGCCGATTTCCACATGATGCTGACCCGGCTCACCGGCAACCATGTGCTCGAGCAGACCATGACCGGCCTCATGCGGCGGCTCTCGCTGATCCAGTCGCTCTACGAGAAGAGCGACAGCATCTGCCTTGCGCACGAGCACGAGGCGCTGGTCGAGGCGATGGCGCGCAAGGACGTGGCGGCCTGCGTGCGCATCATCACCGAGCATTGCGCCCATATCGAGGCCTCGCTCGAGATCAGCGAGCGCAAGCGGCAGTCCTACTTCACGCTCTGAAGCGTGGGCCCGGGGGGCGGGTGCCGTCCCCTGGCCGCTCCGCTCTTCAGCAGAAGAGATCGACGACCTCGTCCATGAAGCTGGCGAAGTCGAAATCCTCGACCACGTCGAGCGTCGACAGCCCGTCCCAGCTGAAGTTCTCGCGCCGCTCCACGATGGTCTGGCCGAGGGTGATCGGGCTCAGGCATTCGATGAGCACGCGCAGTGGCAGGGTCCGCGCCCAGTCGGGGTGCAGGGCCGTGGCGATCGCCACCGAGTCGATCAGCCCGCAATAGGTGCCGTGGCCGCGGCGTTCCACGAAGTCGGTGACCTCGCGCAGCAGCCGGGCCTCGGGCCGCGGCGAGGCGGCGAGGCGCGTGCGGTGCTCGGGCGTCAGGTGCAGCTCGCGCCGCGTGGTGACGTCGAGCCCGCAGGCGGTGAAGGCAAAGCCCGCCTCGAGCACCAGCCGCGCCGCCTCGGGGTCGACGTAGACGTTCCACTCGCTGGCCGGGTTGTCGCCGGTGGCGCGCTCGGTGCCCGAGGCGTGCAGGCCGAAGGCGCCGTAGATGGCGGTCAGGCTCTTCACCTTCCTCGGCAGCTCGGGGTCCTTGATCAGCGCCAGCGCGATGTTGGTCATCGGCCCGAGCGCGGCGATCTCCAGCTCGCCCGGGTGGGCATTGGCCAGCTCGACGATGACGTCGGGCGCGAAGCGCGGGTCGAGCGCGCGGCTGCTGGCGGGAAGCGCCATCTCGGCCAGCCCGTCCGAGCCGTGCGAGAAGGGATCGCGCGGGTAGGGGCGGGTGAGCGGCTTCATCGGGCCCTGCGCCACCGGGATCTGCGGCGCTTCGACGAGGTCGAGCAGCTGCCGCGCGTTGCGCGCGCAGGCATCGGCGGTGAGGTTGCCGGAGACGGTGGTGATCGCCTTCAGCTCGAAGGCGCCCGAGCGCAGCGCGTAGGCGATGGCGATGGAATCGTCGATGCCGGGATCGCAGTCGATCAGAAGAGGACGCATGGGATCTCCAAGAGGTATTATCAAGCATACCTCATATTTGCATTTCCCGCGCGACGCAATACTGTGGCGCCAGCACAAGGAGAGCCCATGTCCAGCCAGCCCGATCCCGCGCTCGAGTTCCAGAGGGTCAATCCCGACTCGCCGATCCCGGCCTACCTGCAGGTCGAGGACGACCTGCGCCGCTCGATCCAGGGCGCCGCGGCGCCGGAGGGCACCCGCCTGCCGCGCGAGATCGAGCTGGCCGAGGCTTACGGGGTCAGCCGCGTCACCCTGCGCAACGCGCTGCGGCGGCTGGAAGAGGCGGGCTTCATCGAGCGGGTGCACGGGCGCGGCACGATCGTGAAGGCGCAGCCCGCGCCGCTCGAGATCGACCTGACGCTGATGCAGCCGATCTGGCAGCAGATCCAGGCGCAGGGCGGGCGCAGCGTCATCACCTTCCTGACCCGCGAATCCTGTGTGCTGCCTGCCTCTGTGGCGGCCGCGCTGGCGCAACCGGCGGGAACGCGCGGCTTCCGTCTGGTGCGGCTCGTTTCGGCCGACATCCGGCCGCTGGTCATAAATACCAGCTGGCTGCCTGCGCCGCTGATGCCGGGCTTCGATCCCCACGCGCTGCTCAACAACTCGGTCTGGAGCACGCTTTCCGAGGCCTTCAGCCTGACGCCCTCGCGCTCGCGCAACCGGGTGGGGATGATCCAGCTGTCGAACGACCAGGCGGTGCTGCTGCAGCGCCCGCTGGGATCGCAGGGGATCGAGATGGAGTCGACCACCTTCGACCAGCGCGGCCGTCCGATCGAGCTGTCGCGGCTCGTGTGGGGCGATGCGGTGCGTTTGACGCTGGACTCGACCCCGCGGCCCGCCGGCGGCGGGCTGGGGGACGCAAGGGGCGTTGACAAGCTCTAGGTGGTATTAATAGTAATACCTTCGAAAGCCGCACTCACGGATTCACACGACAGGAGAGCCGGACGCATCATGCGCGCCAGTCCGAGACATCATTCCAGCCTCTACTGGTTCTGCCTGCCCGCGCTTCTCCTGTCGGTTTCGGTCATCGCCCTTCCGGCCATCGCGACCTATGCCATGTCGCTGACCGACTGGGACGGCGTTTCCGAGCCGTGGTTCATCGGCTTCGAGAACTACACCGACCTCTTCGACGACCGCGCCTTCTGGGCCACGCTGGCCAACAACGGCCGCTGGCTGATCATCTTCCTGACCATCCCGATGGCGCTGGCGCTCTTCGTCTCGGCGCTGCTCACCACGCGGCGCAGGGCGGCGGCGGTCTACCAGGCGATCTTCCTGCTGCCCTTCGTGATCTCGCCCGTCGCCAACGTCGGGATCTGGATGAACGTCATCCTCGACAACACCGCGGGGCTGGTCGGCTGGATCGACCGGACGATCACCCCGATGGGCTACCCGCTCGGCAACCCGGACACCGCGCTCTACACCGTGGCGGCGGTGAACATCTGGAGCTTCTGGGGCTACCTGACGGTGATCCTCTTCGCCGCGATGCGCCAGACCCCCGAGGACCAGCTCGAGGCGGCCTATCTCGAGGGAGCGACCGCCTGGCAGATCTTCCGCGAGGTGACGCTGCCCAACATCCTGCCCACGGTGGCGCTGCTGCTGGCGCTGGTCACCATCCTCAGCTTCCTGAATTTCGACTACGTCTTCCTGATGACCGGCGGCGGGCCGGCCGGCTCGACCGAGATGCTCTCGACCCTGGCCTACGGCTTTGCCTTCCGCACCTTCGAGGTGGGCAAGGCGGCCGCGGTGGCGGTGGTGATGAGCGGCTTCGGCATCCTCGCCTCCTTCGCCTACATCTTCGTCAGCCGCGAGGCGCTGAAATGAGCGCGTCCACGCTTCGCGCCCCGCGCCGCGCCGGGCGCGTTGCCGGATCGGTGGTGCTGCTCCTGCTGGTGGCGGCGGTGCTGTTTCCGCTGGCGCTGATGGCGCTCAACGCGCTCAAGACCCACGCCGAGGTGGTCGCCAGCCCGCTCGCGCTGCCGCGGCAGCCCAGCCTCGATGCCTTTGCCCGCGCCTGGAGCAGCGGCGGCTTTGCCCATGCGCTGGTGAACTCGGTGATCATCACCGCGGTGACCGTCGCGCTGACCACCGGCACCGCCGCCATGGCGGCCTGGCCGCTGGCCCGCAAGGCGGTGCGCGGCTGGAGGATCATCATGCTCTACTTCCTCGCCACCGTGGCGGTGCCGATCCAGCTGTTCCTCTTTCCGCTCTTCTTCATCTACGCCAAGCTCGGGCTGGTCTCGAACCCGGTGGCAACGGCGGTGATCCTGTCGGCGGTGAACCTGCCGGTGGCCATCCTGCTGCTGCGCAGCTTCGCGCTGTCGATCCCCGCGGCGCTGGACGAGGCCGCCTTCATGGAGGGCGCCAGCCCCTGGCAGGTGTTCCGCCTGGTGATCCTGCCGCTGATGCGGCCCGGGCTGGTGACCGTGGCGATCCTCACCGGGTTCAACGCCTGGAACGAGTACCTGATCACCCAGACCTTCCAGCAGAGCCAGTCGAGCTACACCGTCATGCTCGCCTTCCTGTCGATGAACAGCGAGATCGGCTCGGACAAGTCGCTGATGATGGCGGGGGCGGTGATCGTCATCGCGCCGCTGCTGATCTTCTTCCTTCTCATGCAACGCCTGTTCGTCGACGGGGTCACCCGCGGCGCCGTCAAGGGATGACCCGCCCCACATGTCGCAGCTGACGCTCTCCGAGATCCGCAAGTCCTATGGCGAGACGGAGGTGATCCGCGGGCTCGATCTGGCCGTCGAGGCGGGCGAGTTCATCGTCTTCGTCGGCCCCTCGGGCTGCGGCAAGTCCACGCTGCTGCGCACCGTCGCCGGGCTCGAGGGCGTCGACAGCGGCCGCATCGAGATCGCCGGGCGCGACGCCACACGCCTGCCGCCGGTCGAGCGCAACGTGGCGATGGTGTTCCAGGGCTACGCGCTCTACCCGCATCTGAGCGTGGCCGAGAACATCGCCTTCGGGCTGAAGATCCGCAACGTGCCGAAACCCGAGCGCCGCGCCCGCGCCGAGGAAATCGCCCGGCTGCTCCGGCTCGAGCCATACCTCGACCGCCGCCCCGCGGCGCTGTCGGGCGGCCAGCGACAGCGGGTCGCCATCGGCCGGGCGCTGGCCCGCCGCCCCGAGATCTTCCTCTTCGACGAGCCCCTGTCGAACCTCGACGCCGAGCTGCGCGTCGAGATGCGCATCGAGATCGCCCGGCTGCACCGCGAACTTGGCAACACGATGATCTACGTCACCCACGACCAGACCGAGGCGATGACGCTGGCGGACCGGATCGCGGTGCTGAACGGCGGCCGGATCGAGCAGGTGGGCCGGCCGCTGGAGCTTTACCGCGATCCGGCCAATGCCTTCGTCGCCGGGTTCATCGGATCGCCGAAGATCAACATCATCGGTGCCGGCGCCCTGCCGCTGCCCGCCGCGCCGCAGGGTGCCGCGCAGGTCGGCATTCGTCCCGAGCACCTGCGGATCGATCCCGAGGGGCTGATCGAGGCGGTGGTGCTCTTCACCGAGGACCTCGGCAATCTCGGCTTTTCCTATCTCGACGCGGGCGGCACCCGGCTCTGCGTCGAGACCCGCGGCGCGCGGCCCGCGCCGGGCGATGTGCTGCGGCTCTCGGCCGAGGCGCAGCACTGCCTCCACTTCGACGCCGCCGGCCAGCGCCTGCGCGCCTGAGCTTCCCTTCCTCCCTCCCAACAGGATCGCCTCGATGACCTCTCCCACCCGTTTCGCCCTTCTGGCCTCGACCGTCGCCCTGCTGCCGCTGCAGGCGGCGGCGCGCGAGACCGTCACGCTCTGGTTCTGGGGCGCCTCGCCCGAGTATCGCGAGGCGCTGGAGACCACGCTGGTCCAGCCCTTCCACGACGCGCAGGACGCCTATGATCTGGTGATCGAGTACAAGAACGACGTCGACAACGACGTGCGGGTCGCGGTCATGGCGGGCGAGGGGCCCGACATCGTCTACACCTCCGGCCCGTCCTGGGTCTCGCCGCTGGCGAAGGCGGGCAAGCTGGCCGACCTCGGCGCCTATGCCGAGAAGTTCGGCTGGGCCGACCGCATCGTCGCGCCGTCGATGCAGGCCTGCACCCAGCAGGGCGGGCTCTACTGCATGACCCCCTCGCTGGTGTCGGACGGCATGTTCTACAATGCCAAGGTGCTCGCAGAGAACGGCTGGAGCGTGCCGAAGACCGGCGCCGAGCTGGAAGAGATCATGAAGGCCGCGCAGGAGAAGGGCATGTATGCCGCGGCGGTCGGCAACAACGGCTGGCAGCCGATCAACGAGAACTATTCCTCGACCTTCATCAACCAGTTCGTGCCGCCCGCAGAACTGGAAAAGATGCTGACCGGCGAGGCCAGCTTCGACAGCCCCGGGATGCTGGCGGCGATGGAAGAGCTGAACCGCTACTACAAGGCGGGCTATCTCGGCGGCGACGACTATTTCTCGCTGAACTTCGACAGCTCGATCTCGGCCCTGTCGGAGGAGAAGACGCCGTTCTTCTTCGCGCCCTCCTTCGCCTTCCAGTGGGCGATGAGCTACTTCACCGGCGACAAGGCCGATGACATCGGCTGGGCCGCCTTCCCGCAGCTCTCGGACGCGGTCGCCTACCCGAACTACTCGATCGGCGCCGCCTTCGCGCTGTCGGTCAACGCCAATTCCAAGGTGCAGGAGGGCGCGGCGGAAGTGCTCGACATGATCATGTCGAGGCGCTTCGCCACCGATATCGCCAAGGTCTGGCCGGGCTACTGGTCGATCCCGCTGAAGTACTTCCCGACCGACCCCGAGGCGACCGGCGTGGTGAAGGCCTATTTCGATGCGGCCTCGGCGGTGTCGGGCGCGGTGGCGGAGGGGCATTTCGGCTACAAGGTGCAGACCTTCTTCCCGGCCCAGACCACCGACGTGCTGGTCAAGGACGTCGAGGCCATGTGGCTCGACAAGGAAACCCCCGCCGAGGTGGTCGCGGCCACCGCCAAGACCTTCGAGCGCGAGCAGAAGCGCGGCCTCGTGCAGCAGATCCCCGCGCAGCAGTAAGGCGCGGGTGACGCAGCCGGCCCCGGACTGGCGTGGGCCGGCGGAGCGCAGGGCAGGGACCATGGCCCAGCGGTTGCCGCGGTGCCCACGGCCAACAAGAGGCAGCGCGCGGCCAAATTCTCGGACATCACCGGCCTCAAGATCGCCTGCGCCGCGATCAGCCCTTGGCAGAGAACCACCGCGAGAAGAGACCTGCCCACCCTCGCGCAGTCGGAATTTGCCTAAAGCACCATGCCGGTGCTACTTTTCCTCGCGTATCCCGGACGAGGCGAAAGGCGGTGGACCCATGTCGGGCAGAGTTGGCCTCCTGTTGATGTCCCTACTCATGCTGGCGCCCGCGCAGCCGGCGGGCGCGGCGGATGGCGCGGCGCGGCGGGCCGAAAGGCTCGAGCCGCTGGTGCTGGACGCGGCGAAGGGGTTCTCGGTCACCCGCTACGAGGTCGAGACCGGCGTCTACTACCGCTGGCGCATCCGCAGTGACGGGCTCGAGGAGTACAGGATCCTCGCCCCCGAGCTCTTCCGCGAAAGCTGGATCGACCAGGTCGTGATCGAGGAGAAGGAGGTCAAGCCCTACGGGCTGCACGCGGTCGAGTTCGACGACGAGGGCGAGATCGACATCTGGTTCATCCCGCAGCGCCCCGGCGAGTACCGCTTCTACGCCGAGGGCCTCGACACGCAGGGCTTCCGCGGCGTGTTCGTGGTGCGATGATGCGGCGCGCGGGGCTGGGGCTCCTCATGCTTTTCGCCGGGGCGGCCGGGGCCTCGGCGCAGCCGGTGGCGCCGGTCTGCGCGGCGCTCGAAACCCGCCTGGCCCAGTCGCCCGCCCGGCTTGAGGGGCGCGTGCTGAACGAGACGCTCTTCGAGGCGGCCTCGCTCGACTGTCCCGGGATCGCGGCGGCGCTGCTCGACCGCGGCGCCTCGGTCGAGGCGCGCAACCGCAGGGGCGGCACCCCGCTCAACATCGCTGCCGCGCGTGGCGCCGGGGAGATCGTCGCGGACCTGCTGGCGCGGGGCGCCGACATCGACCATGCCGACCTCGCCGGGATCACGCCGCTGCTTGCCGCGGTGCAGGCGGGGCGGCGGCGCATGGTGGCGACGCTTTTGGACGCGGGGGCGGACGTGGGCCTTGCCAGCCGCGAGGGCGTGACGCCGATCATGGCGGGCGCCTTCGACGGCGACGCCCGCCTGCTGGCGCTGCTGCTCGAGGCGGGGGCCGACCCGAACGCCGAGGACCGCCGCGGCAAGGGCGCGCTCGTCTATGCCGCGGGGCGGGCCTTTCCCGGCATCGTCGCGACGCTGCTCGAAGCCGGGGCCGAAGCCGACAGGGTCTGGGGGCACGATCTGACCGCGCTCATGTGGGCCGCGGGCCATGCCAACGACGCGCCCGCGGCGGACGGGGTGGAGACCGCGCGCGCGCTGATTGCCGCGGGCGCGGCGATCGACCGGCAGGACGACCGGGGGCGCTCGGCGCTGATGATCGCCGCCGAGCGCGGCCACGCGCAGATGGTCACCTTCCTGCTTGACGCTGGCGCCGACCCCGGGCTGCGCGACCGCGAGGGCCGGCTTGCCCTCGACCTCGCCGCGGGCGACGAGATCCGCGCGATGCTTGCCCGCTGAGCCCGGAAGGCCGGCGGCGCGCGAGAGGTCAGTGCAGGACGAGCGACGAGAGGTAGCTCGACATGGCGGTGATCGTCGCCTCGTCGAACTGCTTCATGACGTTGCTCATGTCGGGGGCATTGTTGCGGACCTCGTCCTTGAACTCGTGCATGGTCCTCGACAGGTAGCCCACCTGCTGCCCGGCAAGGCGGGGGATGCGGCTGTCGCCCTGCCATTTGCCGTGGCAGGCGCTGCATTGCGCCACGGTGAAGGCCTTCTCGGCAAGGGCCCGGTCGCCATCCGCGGGATCGGCGGGAAGCGCGGGCCATGTCTGGGCGGCGAAATGCTCGGCCAGCTGCTTGGCCTGGTCGCGGTCGTACTCGGCGGCGATGCCGGACATGATCTCGTTCTGGCGCCTTCCGGCGGCATAGTCGCGCAGCTGCGTCAGGATGTAGAAATACTGCTGCCCCCAGATCACCGGGTAGTCCGCTTCGGCGGGAACCCCGGCCTCGCCGTGGCACCCGGCGCAGACCGCGACCTCGTCCTCGAGGACAAAGCCGTCCATGGCTGCCACGGGCGCCGCGGCAAGGGGGGCGAGCGAAGCCGCCAGGATGAGTGCCAGACGCGCAGCGCGCAAAGTCATGTTCCGATCTCCCTGCAGGAAAGGGGGCGGACCGGACAGCCCGCCCCGATGCTGGATGTCGCCGCCCGCCTCAGTCGGCGAGGGTGAAGGCGATGATGTTGTTGCCGCGCTTGTAGTTGAGCTGCGCGTTGCCGCCCGCCGCGACGACGATGTACTGCTGGCCTTCCACCGTGTAGCTCGACGGCGGCGCGTTTACGCCGGCCCCGGCCTGGAAGCGCCAGAGCTCGCCGCCGTTGGAGCTGTCATAGGCCTTGAAGAGCCCGTTGCCCTCGCCGGTGAACACGAGCCCCCCTGCCGTGGCGAGCACGCCGCCGATCATCGGCTCGGCGGTGCGAACCTGCCAGGCGATGTTGCCGGTGTCGTAGTCGACCGCGGTGACGTTGCCCCATTGCTCTTCCTCGGCGATCACGTCGAACGAGCCGCCGAGCCAGATCTTGCCCTCGGGGTAGGGGGTCGAGCGCACGGTGTAGGTCATCGGCTGGTGCAGGTTGATCGCGTAGGTCAGGTGCTGGGTCGGATCGATCGCCATCGGCGACCATTCCACCCCGCCATTCGCGCCCGGCAACATGCGCGCGCCCTCGGCGGTCGGCAGCGTCCACATGTTCTCCTGCGGCACCATGGCCTCGGAGTAGCGGATGAGCGAGCAGTCGTCGGCCTTGTGCACGTAGACATGGCCGGTCTTGCCGCCGTGCAGCACGCCCTTCACCGCGTTGCCCGCGTCGTCCTTCACCATGGTCAGGATAGGCGGTGACACCGCGTCGAGGTCCCAGACATCATGCGCGATGTACTGGAAGTGGCAGACGTATTCGCCGGTATCGAGGTTCACCGACACGAGGCTGTCCGTATAGAGGTTGTCCCCCGGGCGCAGGCTGCCGTCGAGGTCGGGCGAGGGGTTGCCCACCACGAAGTAGATGCGCCGCGCGGCAAGGTCGACCGCCGGGTTCTGCCAGACGCCGCCGCCCAGCGTCTCGTAGGGGTCGCCCATGCTGGCAAGCGCGGCCTTCTCGGCGTCGATGTCGCGCAGCATGTCGCGGCCCGTGGCGTCGTGGGTGGCCCAGACCCCGACCGAATCCTCGGGCACGGTGTTGAAGGTCCAGATCAGCTCGCCGGTGTCGGTGTTGTAGGCCTTCACGAAGCCGCGGATGCCGTATTCCCCGCCGTTCGTGCCGATCAGCACCATGTTCTCGACCACGGTCGGGGCCATGGTCTCGGAGTAGCCGAGCTCGGCATCGGCAACCTGCGCCTCCCAGAGCTGCTTGCCGGTCTTGGCATCGAGCGCCACCAGCTTGGCGTCGAGCGTGCCCATGAACACCTTGTCCCCGGCCACCGCCACGCCGCGGTTGTTCGGGCCGCAGCAATAGGTGGTCACGGGGCCCATCGCATGGGTGTGGTGCCAGATCTGCTTGCCGGTGCGGGCGTCGATTGCATAGACCTGATTGAAGGCCGTGGTCACGTACATGACGCCGTTGACCACGATCGGCGAGGTTTCCATGGAATCCACGATCTCGGTCTGGAAGATCCAGGCGGGGCGCAGGTTCTTCACGTTGGCCGTGTTGATCTGGCTCGCCGGGTAGTAGCGCGTCTGTTCGTAGTTGCCGTTGGTGTGCAGGAAGTTGTTGCCGTCCCCTGCGGCGCGCGTCAGCATGCTTTGCGTGACCGACTGCAAGTCGCCGTAGAGCGTACTTGCCCCGATTTCGTCCTGTGCTGAAGCTGAACTGCAGGCAAAGAGTGCCGCACACAATAATGCGGCCAGTTTCGACCGTTCTCGCATCCCATTTCCTCCCAAGGTTTGCGTTGCAGATCTCCCTTGGGTTACGTAGGGTAAACGAAATATGTGCAAAAAAACAGCGTAGTCTGATGCGCGTCAGTTCGATCCCCCGGGTTACAGTCCTTTCGACGCTCGTGTTGCTGGCGGCGGCGGGCATGGCCTGCGCGCAGACCGGCATGGCGATCGTCTCCGACGAGCGCAGCGACACGCTCAGCATCCTGTCTCCCGACCTGAAACTCGTGCGGACCATCGAGACCTGCGCCCGACCGCGCGGGGTGCATTTCAGCGCCGACCATTCCGAGTTCTACGTCGGCTGCGCGGATGACGACACCATCGCGATCTACGACACCGCCTCGCTCGAGCTGACCCGGCGCATCCGCGGCGTGCCCGCGCCCGAGACCTTCGACCTGCACCCCGACGGGCGGCGGCTCATCGTCTCGAACGAGGAGGACGCCGCCGCATCGGTGATCAACATCGAGACCGGGGAGCTGCTGGCGGAATACCTGACCGGGGAGGAGCCCGAGGGGGTGCAGGTCACGCCCGACGGTCGTCTCGTCTTCGTCGCCTCGGAGGCGGCGAACCTCGTGCACGTGATCGACCTCGAGGCGGATGCGGTGATCGCCGACATCCTCGTCGACACGCGCCCCCGCCGCTTTGCGCTCACTCCCGACGGCAAGGAGCTCTGGGTCTCGGCCGAGCTTGCCGGCATCGTCGACATCATCGACGTCGAGACCCTCAAGCTGGTGGGCGACATCACCTTCCGTCCGACCGGGTTCCGGCCCGAACAGGTCACGCCGGTGGACCTCACGATCTCGGCCGATGGCCAGCGCGCCTACGTGGCGCTGGGGCGGGCCAACCATGTCGCCGTGGTGGACGTGCCGAAGCGCAAGGTCATCGACTACGTGCTCGTCGGCAGCCGCGCCTGGGGGTTGGCGCTGACCGCGGACGAATCCCGGCTCTACGTCGCCAATGGCCTGTCGGACGACATCACCGTGGTAGACACCGGCAGCCTCAGGGCGCTGACCTCGATCCCGGTGGGACGCGTGCCCTATGACATCCTCATCGATGATCGCTAGGGCGCTGGTCCTTCTCCTGCTGCTCTGCGGTCCGGTGGCGGCGCAGGAGACCGTGCGCCTCGTCTATCTCGGCATGGAGGACGATCCCTATTACGAGCCGCAGCCGATCTATACCGGGCTGTCGCTGCGCGACCGTCACAGGCCGGTGGAGGGCCTGCGGCTCGGAATGCGCGACACGCGGGTTCTCGGGCGGGCGCTCGGGTTCAGCTTCGATCTCGAGGAGGTCACCGCCGGGCCGGAGGAGCTTGCCGGCGCGCTCGAGGCGATCGAGGAGACCCGGCCGCTGGCCATCCTGCTCGACCTGCCGCCCGACCATATGGCCGACGCGCTCAGGGACGCCGCGCCGGGGACGCTCTTCATCAACATCCGCGACCGCTCCGACCATTGGCGCCGCGAGGACTGCGCCCCGGGCCTGCTGCACACCGTGCCCTCGGAGGCGATGCTGAGCGACGCGCTCGCGCAGTACCTGCGGTCGCGGAACTGGTCCGCCGTGCTGCTGATCCGGGGGCCTTCGGAGACCGAGGCCGAGCAGACCGCGGCGGTGCGCCGCTCGGCCGCCAAGTTCGGCCTCAGGATCGTCGACGAGCGCATGTTCGAACTGACCAACGATCCGCGCCGCCGCGACCGGAGCAACATCACCCTGCTGACCGGCGATGCGAGCTACGACGTGATCTGGCTGGTCGACGACACCGGCGATTTCGGCAGGTTCGTTCCCTATGCCACCTATGCCGCGCGGCCGGTCGTCGGCACCGAGGGGCTGGTGCCCCGCGCCTGGCACTGGACCTTCGAGCGTTACGGCGGGCCGCAGCTCAACCAGCGCTTCCGCCGCCTCGCGGAGCGCGACATGACCTCGGAGGACTGGGCGGGCTGGGCGGCGGTGAAAGCGGTGGCCGAGGCGACGGTGCAGGCGGGTACGGCGGACCCGGCGCGGATCGTCGAGGCGCTGCAGTCCCCGGACCTCTCGGTGGACCTTTACAAGGGTGTCCGCGGCAATTTCCGCCCGTGGAACGGCCAGCTGCGCCAGCCGATCCTGCTGGCCACCGCCAACGCGGTCATAGCGGTGGCGCCGATCGACGGCTTCGCGCACGAGATCGACACCCTCGACACGCTGGGCGACGACCAGGCGGAGAGTCCGTGCCGCCGCTGACCGCCGCAGCGCAGGGCGATCACGCGCAAGTGTGCCGCCGCGCTGGGCGCGAGGAGCATTTGTGCTTCCCGTTCATGGCCTTGATCGCGATTGTGCAGGCGACGGACCGGCCGCCGTGCCCAAGCGTTGCGGCATCGTCCGGGCAGGAACCACGCAGGAGAGCCGATACATGTTTGCCACCGTCATGGGGATCATCGGCGCCTATGTCGCGCTGCGCGTCGTCGGACCGCTGGGCATCCCGCTCTGGGGCAAGCTCCTCGTCAGCGTCGCGATCCTGCTGCTGGCCGAGAACCACCTGCTGACGAAATGGGCCTATGGCAACATGTTCTCGCTCGAGCTGCCGCGCGCGGTGGTCATCGCGGTGAACGTCGGCTTCGGGGCGATCCTGCTCACCGCGGCGCTGCACGTGCTGCTCGACCTCTTCATGCTGGCCCGGTCGCTGCTGCTCTGGCAATGGCGCCCGCTCGCGCCCGGCTGGAGCCTCGGCGCGGCGGTGCTGGGGCTGGCGCTGGCGGCGCTCGGGGTTGCCAACGCGGTGCGGCAACCGGCGCAGAAGGACCTCGCCTTCGAGATCGCGGACCTGCCCGAGGGCTTCGACGGATATTCGGTCGTGCACCTGACCGACCTGCATCTCAGCAGGCTCTTCCACCGCCCCTTCGTCGAGGCGCTGGTCGCGCGGGTCAACGCGCTCGAGCCCGACCTCATCGTGATCAGCGGCGATCTCATCGACGGCTTTCTCGACGTCCGCCGCGAGGACGTGGCGCCGCTCGCCGATCTTGCCGCCCGCGACGGCGTCTATGTCAGCCCGGGGAACCACGAGTATTACTTCGGCTACGAGAGTTGGTGGACCACCTACCAGCAGCTTGGCATGCGGCCGCTCGCCAACGCCCATGCGAGGATCGAGCGCGATGGCGGCGCGCTGGTGGTCGCGGGGCTGACCGACCTTTCCGCCGCGCGTTTCGGCCTGCCGGCGCCGGACATCGACGCGGCGCTTGCCGGGGCGCCCGAGGATGCGCCGGTGCTGCTGCTCAACCACCAGCCCCGGCAGGCCCGCGAGATGGCCGCGCGCGGCGTCGACGTGCACCTGTCGGGCCACACGCACGGCGGCATGGTCGTCGGGCTCGCGTCGCTGGTCGCGCGCTACAACGAGGGCTTCGTCTCGGGCCTCTACGCGGTCGACGGCATGCATCTCTACGTCAGCAACGGCACGGCGCTCTGGCCGGGCTTCGCGCTGCGCCTCGGCGTGCCCTCGGAGCTGACGCGTATCATCCTGCGCCCGCGCGGAGGCGCCGGGCAGGGGGTGCCCGACGCCGGGGCCGTCGCCAGCTGAACGGGCCGCCGCGGGGCTCTGCACGGGGGACCGCGCTCGGCGAGGGCACGGCCCCGGCCTCGCCCCTTGCCAATCCACCGGAGCCGGGTGACCTTGGGTCGGGCGGCCCTTCGGGCGCCGAGGCGATGCGGCACTTGGGGGCGCGCTCATGACCGGATACCTGATGCTCGTCTTCATCCTGCTCTGCGCCGGGGTCATCGTCGTGCCCATCGCCACGCGCTTCGGGCTCGGCTCGGTGCTGGGATACCTGCTGGCGGGCGTGGCGCTGAGCCCGCTGCTGGAAACGCTCGGAGTCGACGTGGAGTCGGTGCAGCACCTCGCCGAGTTCGGCGTGGTGATGATGCTCTTCCTCATCGGGCTGGAGCTGCGCCCGGCGCTGCTCTGGCGCATGCGCGGGCGACTGCTGGGCCTCGGCGGATCGCAATTCGTGCTGACCGCCGCGCTGGTCGGGGGGATCCTCTGGGCGGCGGGGCAGGCCTGGCAGGTCGGGCTCGCGGTCGGGCTGGTGCTGGCGCTCTCCTCCACCGCCATCGTGCTGCAGACGCTCAACGAGAAGGGCCTGATGCAGAGCGACGGCGGGCAGGCGAGCTTTGCCGTGCTGCTCTTCCAGGACATCGCGGTGATCCCGACGCTGGCGCTGATGCCCTTCCTCGCCAGCCCCGAGCTGCTTGGCGCCCACGCGGACGAAGCGCACGAGGCGGGGCCGAGCCTGATCGCCGGGCTCTCGGGCTGGCAGGCGGCGCTGGTCACGCTGGCGGCGGTGGCGCTGCTGATCCTCTGCGGGCGCTGGGTGGTCACCGCGGTGCTGCGCTACATCGCCCGCACCCGGATGCGCGAGCTCTTCACCGCCGCGGCGCTGATGATCGTGCTCGGCGTCGCGCTGCTGATGTCGATGGTCGGGCTCTCGCCGGCGCTCGGCACCTTCCTTGCCGGCGTGCTGCTCTCGGGCAGCGAGTACCGGCACGAGCTCGAGGCCGACCTCAACCCGTTCCGCGGCCTGCTGCTCGGTGTCTTCTTCATGACCGTCGGCGCCGGGATCGACTTCGGCCTGCTCTTCGACGAGATCGGCCCGATCCTCGGGCTGACGCTTGGTCTGATCGCGCTCAAGACGGCGGTGCTGCTGGTGCTCGGGCAGGTCTTCGGCATCCGCGGCTCGGACCGCTGGATGTTCGCGCTCGGCCTCGCGCAGGCGGGTGAATTCGGCTTCGTGCTGCTGGCCTTCGCCGTGGCACAGGGCGTGCTGCCCGAGGCGCTGCAGGCGCGGCTGCTGCTGGTGGTCGCGCTCTCGATGCTGCTGACGCCGGGGCTCTTCATCCTCTACGAACGCGTCCTCGCGCCGCGCTTCGACGCGCGGCAGAAGCGCGAGGCGGACGAGATCGAGGCGGACGCCGACATCATCATTGCCGGGCACGGCCGGGTCGGCGGGATCGTCAACCGCATGCTGCGCGGGCTCGGCTACAAGACCACGGTGATCGACTACAGCGCCGAGCAGCTCGAGTTCCTCTCGGCCTTCGGCATAAGGGTCTATTTCGGCGATGCCACGCGGCCCGACCTGCTGGACGCGGCGGGGATCGCCAGGGCGCGGCTGCTGGTCATCGCCATCGACGACAAGGAGCGCACCACCGAGCTCGTCAGCTACGTCACCCGCACCTACCCCGAGGTCCACGTGATCGCCCGCGCCTTCGACCGGTTCCACACCTACGAGCTCTGGGCCGCGGGCTGCCGGGACGTGATCCGCGAGACCTACGACAGCTCGCTGCGCACCGGGCGCTCGGCGCTCGAGGCGCTGGGTATGACCCGCGAGATGGCCGAGCGGCGCACCCGCGCCTTCGAGACGCTGGACCGCACGTCCATGCTCGAACTGGCGCAGCTGCACCGGCTGGGCGAGCCGAACCACGAGAACCCGGAGTACACCGCCAAGGCCCGCGAGATGCAGGCGCTGATGGAGCGGCAGTTGCGCGGCGTCGAGGAGTAATCCCCCTTCACGCGGCAATATGGGGCCGGCCCGGGGCGCCCGGACCGGCCCTCAGCTTCAGGTGGCCTTACACCCGTAGCAGCGTCTTGATCGCCCGGCGCTCGTCCATCGCCCTGTAGCCCTCGGCCACGTCGGCGAGCGGCAGTTCAAGGTCGAAGACCTTGCCGGGGTTGATCTCGCGCCTCATCACGCTGTCGATGAGATCGGGCAGGAAGCGGCGCACCGGGGCGGGGCCGCCGAGCAGCTGGCGCTGCGCGAAGAAGAGCTCGGCGCCGTCGAGGGTCACGCCATGCGGCACGCCGACGAAGCCGATCGATCCGCCCGGACGCGCGCCGTAGATCGCCTGTTTCATCGAGGTCTCGGTGCCCACGCATTCCATCACCGCGTCGGCGCCGACATTGCCGGTCAGCGCGCGGATCCTCGCGATGCCGTCCTCGCCGCGCTCGGTGACGATGTCGGTGGCGCCGAACTCCAGTGCGAGATCCTGGCGGGACTTGTGGCGCGACATGGCGATGATGCGCTCGGCGCCCATCTGCTTGGCCGAGAGCACGGCCATCAGGCCGACCGCGCCATCGCCGACGACGGCCACGGTCATGCCCGGCTTCACCCCCGCCGCGTCAGCGGCGTAATAGCCGGTGCCGTAGACGTCCGAGACCGCCAGCAGCGAGGGGATGAGGTCCTCGGAAGGATGCTCGGGCAGGGCGACCAGCGTGCCGTCGGCCAGCGGCACGCGGGCAAGCGGCGCCTGCGCGCCGGTCATGAACTCGCGCTGCGCGCAGGAGGACTGGAAGCCGTGGGCGCAGTGCGGGCAGGTGTTGTCGGACAGGACGAAAGAGCCGACGACGAAATCGCCCGGCTTCACGCTGGTCACATCGTCGCCCACCGCCTCGACCACGCCGCAATACTCGTGGCCCATGGCCTGCGGCTGGGTGACAGGCTGCAGCCCGCGATAGGGCCAGAGGTCCGAGCCGCAGACGCAGGAGGCCGCGAGGCGGATGATCGCGTCGGTGGGTTTCTGGATGGTCGGCTCCGCCACGTCCTCGAACCGGACGTCGCGGGCGCCATAGAGCATGGTGGCTCGCATGGGATCACTCCTTTGGGTCTTTGCCGTGCCTTGCCGGGCGGTGGCGCGGCGCTGCCGGGGCAAGGGGCAAGATAGACCCGATGGCGCGCGGCGATCAGGCGGCGTTTTCCGATTGCCCCCATGAGCTGCATTCATCATTCGGACGCGGCGCGCGGGAGCGCCCGCCGACATGGACCTTTGTGAAACGCCGCGCCCGCAGTAGCATGGGCGGCGATCTTCGGAAACAAGCAGCGCTCCCGTCCTGCCCGTCGCGGCAGGAAGCCGGGGCAGAGGTGTCAATACCGGTCGTGGTGCGGCGGCGTCGCCCTGCGCCCCGGCCGGGTGGAGAGGAAAGGACCTGCGAGATGCCCAATACGATCCCGGAGCGCTGGGGCCCGGTCATGCTGAGCGTGCTGCGCATCGTCTCGGCGCTGATCTTCCTGCTGCACGGGGCGCAGAAGCTCTTCGGCGTCCCGCCCACGGATCAGCAGCCGCCCCTGATGTCGCTGATGGGGCTCGGCGGCCTGCTGGAGTTCTTTGGCGGCCTGCTGCTTCTGATCGGGCTCTGCACGCGCCCGGTGGCCTTCGTTCTCTCGGGCATGATGGCGGTCGCCTACTGGAAGTTCCACGCGCCGCAGAACCTTTTCCCGACGGTGAACGGCGGCGACGCGGCGATCCTCTTCTGCTTCGTCTTCCTCTACATCGCGGTGGTGGGCGGCGGCAGCCTGAGCGTCGACGCTGCCCGCGGCCCGCGGCGCGTGCAGCCCTGAGAGGAGCCGCCGGAGACCTCGGTCCCCGGCCCGCGCCGACCCTGCCCCATGGACCGAGGCGGCAACGCCCTGCGCGCGTGAGCGACGCGCCTTGCGTTGCGCGGGAGGCGCGATCCCTCCGCACCGGGACATGCGCGCTCGGCTTTTGCGCGCAACTGGTCTTAGATGGCGGCGAGCGCGCGGGCGCGCAGACGCAAGGGAGGAAGAATGATCGATCTCTACACCTGGTCCACCCCGAACGGGCGCAAGGTCTCGATCCTGCTCGAGGAGCTCGGGGTCGACTACCGCGTCCACCCGGTGGATCTGAAGACCGGCAGCCAGAAGTCGCCGGAGTTCCTCAGGATCAATCCCAACGGCCGGATCCCGGCGATCGTCGACCGGGACAACGGGCTTGCGCTCATGGAGTCCGGGGCGATCCTGTGGTACCTCGCCGAGAAGCACGGGGCGCTCCTGCCCACGGCGCCCGAGGCGCGGATACAGGTCATGGCCTGGCTGATGTGGCAGATGGGCGGGCTCGGCCCGATCCTCGGGCAGGCGCATCATTTCCTGCATTACAACCCCGGCAAGTCGGCCTATGCCGAAGAGCGCTTCGGGGCCGAGACGCGGCGCCTCTACGGGGTGCTCGACGCGCACATCGCGGGGCAGGAGCACGTCGTCGGCGACTATTCCATCGCCGACATCGCCTGCTGGCCTTGGGTCGCGCGGCACGAATGGCACCGGGTGGACCTTGCCGATTTCCCCAACGTGCGCGACTGGTACCGGCGGCTGCGCGCCCGACCGGCGGTGCAGCGCGGCTACCAGGTGCCGGTCGACGTGGGCGAGATTCCCCCGGGCTGAAGGGCGGGACGGCAGGCCCTGAAGGCCCGCCGCGCCGGCCGCCTAGCCCTGCAGCGCGCCGAGCCGCGCCTTCAGCCGGGTGAAGACCCGGAGCGCATTGCCCGAATGGATCGCCGCGCGGTCCGCGTCTGTGAGGTGCGGCGAATTGGCGAGGTAATGCAGCGTGTGGTCGAAGGGGATGCCGGTCTCGGGATCCACCGAGCGCACCGCACCGAAGGTCTCGGAGGCGAAGAGCACGTTCTTCACCGGCACGATCTCGGTCATCAGGTCGATGCCGCGCTGGTGGTAGACGCAGGTGTCGAAGAAGAGGTTCTCGCCCATCATCTCGGCCGGCTCCTTCCTGCCCCGGTCCATGGCCAGCCCGCGGTAGCGGCCCCAGTGATAGGGCACCGCGCCGCCGCCATGGGGGATGATGAACTTCAGCCGCGGGAAGCGCTCGAAGAGCTCGCTGTCGAGCAGCTGCATGAACACCGAGGTGTCGCCGTTGATGTAATGCGCGCCGGAATACTGGAAGTTCGGGTTGCACGAGCCCGAGACGTGGATCATCGCCGGGCAGTCGAGCTCCTCGAGCACCTCGTAGAGCGGGAACCACCACGGGTCGGTCATCGGCGGGTCGGTCCAGTAGCCACCCGCCGGGTCGGGGTTGAGGTTGCAGCCGACAAAGCCCAGCTCCTCGACGCAGCGGCGCAGCTCGGGGATCACGTTCGCCGGCGCGCAGCCCGGGGATTGCGGCAGCTGGCAGACCGCGGCGTAATCCTCGGGGAAAAGCTCCACCACCCGCGCGATGAGGTCGTTGCAGACCCGCGACCAGGCTATCGAGACGGCCTCGTCGCCGAGGTGGTGCGCCATGGCGGCGGCGCGCGGCGAAAAGAGCGTCATGTCCACCCCGCGTGCTCGCTGCACGGGGATCTGCGCGGCAAGCAGGGTCTCGCGGATCTCGTCGTCCGAGATGCGCGGCCCGCCGGGGTCCGGCATCTGCGCCGAGTCGCCCTTCGCGGCAAGCTGCGCCTCGCGCCAGAGGGTGAGCGCCTTCGGCGCGGTGGTGTAGTGCCCGTGGCAGTCGATGATCATCCTGTCCTCCCTGTGATGACGAAATGGCATGGCGGGGCCGCCGGGGGCGCGGGATGCGCTCCGGGTCGGGTCATCCGGCACTGGGGAGGAGTCAGTCGGTGCCCAGCAGGCGGCTGAAGCCGTTCTCGACGTGGCTGCGCATGGCGGCCTCGGCCGCCGCCGCGTCGCGCGCAAGCAGCGCGTCCATGATGCGGTGATGCTCGCCGTTCGACACGGCGATGTTCTGCGCCGTCACCAGCCCGCGGCGGCGCGTCAGCAGCAGCTGCTTGACCGTGCGCATGTAGCTGTCGATCAGCGGCGGGCTGCCGGTGGCGGTGATCAGCGCCTCGTGGAACTCGAGGTTGAGGCGGAAGTACTCCTCGGCGTCCGAGCCTGCGACGGCGCGGTCCATCTGCTCCTGCAGGGACGAGAGCGCCGCGAGCGTCGCTTCGGTGGCCTCGCGCACGATCAGCCGACCGGCAAAGCCCGCGAGCACGGCGCGCAGCTCGTAGAGCCGCTGCGCATCCTCGGCCGAGAGCGTCCGCACGTACATGCCGCGATGGGTGAAGCCCTCGAGCAGCCCGGCCTGCGCCAGCGTCTTGCAGGCCTCGCGGATCGGGCCGCGGCTGATGCCGAGCCGGGTGGCGAGATGGCTTTCGTTGATCCGCTCGCCGGGTTCGAGCGCCCCCTCGGCAATGAGCCGTTCGATCGCCTCGACGGCGATGTCGCTGAGGGACTTGACGCTTTCCGAAAGCCGTTCGGGCAGCGAGGCATAGGGATCTTTCGCGCTCATCCGAATTCTCTGCGGCAAGGCGGGGCAAAGGTCAATCTCCCTCGCGGGGGGCGGCCGCGAGCTGTCGCAGCTCGGCCAGCAGCGCGGCGGGGAGGGGCAACCCGTCCCTCTTCGCGCGCGCCATCTGCGCGCGGGCGCGGTCGGAGGGAAGGCGCACGGGCGCGGCGGGATCGAGCGGCGCGCTCGTGCAGAGACTGCGGCGGAAGGCGTCCAGCCGCGGGCCGCGCTCGGCGGCGGGAAGCAGGCGGTCGGCGTCGATCAGGATGAGCACGTGGCCGAGGTCCTGCCGCGCGCCGGGTGTTGCCTCGAGATCGGGGATGCGGTCGAGAAATCCCGCGCCCGAGAGCACCCCGGCCAGCAGGTCGACCGACAGCGCCAGCCCCGCGCCCTTGGTCCCGCCGATCGGCAGCAGCAGGCCCGAGAGCGCCGCCTGTGCGTCGGTGGTGGGCGCGCCGTGGCGGTCCGTGGCCCAGTGCGGCGGGATCGGGCGGCCCTCGTCGCGGGCACGGCGGATGGCAGAGCGCGAGCTGACAGAGAGCGCGGCGTCGAAGATCACATGCGCGCCGCCGGGATCGGGCAGGGCGACGGCGATCGGGTTGTTGCCGAGCCGCGCCTCGCGGCCCCCGGCGGGCGGGATCACCGGGGTCGCGTTGCTGAGCACGATGGCGGCGAACCCGGCCTCGCAGGCAAGGTGGCAATAGGGTGCGGCGGCGCCGAAATGGGTGGAGTGGCGGCAGAAGGCGGCGGCGATCCCGGTCGCGCGCGCGGCCTCCATCGCGGCGCTCAGCGCCTCGACCATGACCACGGTGCCAAGTGCGTTCCGCCCGTCCACCCGCAGCAGCGCCGGGGCCGGGCGCTCGACCACGGGCAGTGCCGCGGGATCGGCGACCCCACGCGCGAGCCGGTCGATGTAGGTCTTCACCCGGTTCAGCCCGTGGGTGGTGATGCCCATCATCTCGGCCAGCACGAGCTGCCCGGCGGTGGCCTCGGCCGCGCGCGGCGGCAGGCCGGCGCGGAGGAAGGCGTCGCGCGCGAGCGCGCGGGCCTCCTCCTCGGCGACGCGGCAGGGCACCCCGTCCATGCTCAGCCGCCCGCCTTCTCGGCGCGGGCCTGGGCGCGGCCGATCTTCTGGAAGAGCGGCAGGACGACCACCAGCAGCACCGTGACCGCGATGATCCAGAGCGAGCCCGGCCGGTGCAGGAAGATCGCGAAGGACCCGCGCGAGATGGTCAGGGTCTGGCGCAGCGCCTCTTCCGCGAGCGGCCCCAGCACCAGCGCCAGCACCAGCGCCGCGGGCGAGAAGTCGTAGCGGCGCATGAAGAAGCCGACGATGCCGGCGGCGAACATGATGTACATCTCCATGTAGGAGCTGGCGACCGAGAAGGTGCCGAGCGTGCAGATCACCACCACCACCGGCGCGAGGATGCGGTAGGGCACCCGCAGCAGCCGCACGAAGAGCGGGATGGCGAAGATGTTGATCGCCAGCAGCGCCATGTTGCCGAGGTACATCGAGGCAATGAGCCCCCAGGCGAGCTCGGGGTTCTGCGACATGAAGAGCGGCCCCGGACGCAGCCCCCAGAGCAGGAAGGCGGCGAGCAGCACGGCGGTCGAGGCCGAGCCGGGGATGCCCAGCGTCAGCAGCGGGATCATCGCGCCCGAGGAGGCGGCGTTGTTCGCCGTCTCGGGGGCGACGAGCCCGGCCATCTCGCCCTTGCCGAAGCGCTCGGGATGCGGCGAGGAGCTGCGCTCGAAGGAATAGGCCATGAGCGAGGCGATGGTGGCGCCCGCGCCGGGGATCACGCCGACGACGAAGCCCAGCAGCGAGCCGCGCACCATGGTGAAGCGGGTGCTCATCCAGTCCTGCGCGGTCGGCCAGAAGCGGGTTTCCTTGCTGTACTCGATCACCCCCTCGGCGTTGCGCAGGTGCTGGCCCTGCCAGAAGGAATGGTAGAGCTCGCCAAGGCCGAAGAGCCCGATCGCCACGGGGATGAAGTGGATGCCGCCGATCAGCTCGGCCGAGCCGAAGGTGTAGCGGCTGAGCCCGGTCTCGAGGTCGACCCCGACGGTGCCGAGCGCGAAGCCGATCAGCGCCGAGATCACCCCGTATTTCCAGTTCGTGCCGATCATCACCAGCAGCGTGAGCATCCCGAGGATCGCCAGCAGGAAATACTCGGGCGGGCCGAAGTTGCGCGCCACCTGCGAGAAGGTCGGCGCCAGCGCGGTCAGCAGCAGCACGCCGACGGTGCCGCCGACGAAGGAGGCCACCGCCTGCATCACCAGCGCCGGGCCCGCGCGGCCCTGCTTGGCCAGCGGGTGGCCGTCGAAGGTCGAGGCGACGGTGGCGCTTTCCCCCGGCGTGTTGAGCAGGATCGAGGTGATCGTGCCGCCGTACATGGCGCCGTAGTAGATCGCCGCCAGCATCATGATCGCCCCCACGGGGTCCATTCCGAAGGTGATCGGCAACAGGATCGCGAGGCCTGCCGAGGGGCCGAAGCCCGGGATCACGCCGACGACCATGCCGACCATCGCCCCGACGAGCAGGTAGAAGATGTTGATCGGCGAGATGGCGACGGAAAATCCGAGCACCAGGTCCGAGAAGAAGTCCATGTATCCAGTCTCCGGTGGGGGACGTTGGGCCGCCGGCGCGGCTCAGAAGGGCAGCGGCAGCAGGCCGCGCGGCATGTCGGCGTTGAGCAGCAGCACGAAGAGCGCGTAGACCGCGGCGGGAACGCCGATCGCGACGAGGATGTTGCGCAGCCACTCGCCCGGGTTGAACACGCAGAGCGCGGCAAAGAGGAAGAGCACGGTGGCCGGCACCCCGCCGAGCAGCGACAGCGCCGCGAGGTAGGCAAGGCCGAGCCCCATCATCGCCGCCACGGCACGGTTCATGCCGATCTCGGCCGATCCGGCGAGACGCCGCCGCGCGACGATCTCCTCGGCCAGCGACCAGAGCGTCAGCGCGAGCAGCCCGGTGCCGAGGATGCGCGGGAAGAACCCCGGCCCGAGCCGGCCCGAGCTGGTCAGGAAGGGCAGGTCGACAAAGGCGATCCAGCCGTAGAAGACGGAACCCGCGAAGAGAAGAAGAAGGAAGTAGAGCCGCATGAGGTCCTCCGTGCGTCGGCCGGGTCGCGTGTGTTGGCGATGACCCGGCCGCTCTGCAGGTTACTGGATGACGCCCTGCGCGCGCAGCACTTCGGCGAAACCGGCCTGGGTGCGTTCGAGGAACTGCTTGAAGTCCTCGCCGTAGATGATGTTCTCGGTCAGCAGGTTGGTGCTGATGTACTCCGCCCATTCCGGGGTCGCGGCGATCTTCTTCATCGTGTCGATCCAGAAGGCCTGCGCCTCGGCGGGCGCGTCCGGCGCGAGGATCACGCCGCGCGGCATCGACACGCCGATGTCATAGCCCTTCTCGGCCATGGTCGGCACGTCGCCCAGCTCGGGCGGGGTCTTGGCGCCGGAGTAGACCAGCGCGCGCATGTCGCCCGAGTCCACGAGGCCGACGATCTCGCCGGGGTTGGCGACGATGCTGTCGACGGCCCCCGACAGGAGCGCGGTCTGCATGTCGGCCATGGAGTTGAACGAGACGTATTCGATGCCGAAGCCCGCCTTGTCGGAGAAGAGCTTGGGCACGATGAAGTCGACGTTGACCGTGCCGGTGCCGGCGATGGTCGGCGGGGTGGTCTTGCCGGCCTCGATATAGTCCTCGATGGTCTGCCACGGGCTGTCGCCGCGCACCATGATGGCAAGGTCGTCGGTCGCCATCAGCGCGATCGGGGTGAAGTCCTCGGGCTTCCAGGGCGTGTCGGCCTGCAGCGGCGTGGTGATCAGGCTGCCGGAGGTGGTCGAGATGCCGTAGCCGCTGCCAGCCTGCGCATAGAGGTGCCCCCAGCCCACGGCGCCCGAGCCGCCGGCGCGGTTCTCGAGCCGGATGTTGCCCGGGTAGAGGTCGTATTTCTGGATGATGTCCACCATGGTGCGCGCCATGATGTCATTGCCGCCCCCCGGTCCGAAGGCGATGGTCCAGTCCAGCGTCTCTCCCGGGTCCGGGTAGGACTGGGCGGATGCGGCGCCCACGGCCAGAGTGCAGGTGACCAGCGCGAGCGCCGTCGCGCGCGTCGCCCTGCCGAGCGTTTCCAGTGAAATCGTCATGTCTTCCTCCCATGATGGCCGGTTCCGGCCGTTTGTCACCCCATCCCGGCCAGGCGGCTGGGGCTCATTTCCCCTTGAGCGTGTCGAGCCACCTCTGTTTCCCGCTGGCGTGATGCTCCTCCGCTGCACGCCGCGCGGCTTCCGGATCCCGTGCCTGGATGGCATCGAGAATGCGCAGATGTTCCTCGTGCGACTTCGCCATCGACTCGCGCCCCTGCAGGACGCGGCGCCGCAGCAGCCGCACCTCCTTGTCGAGCGAGGCGTAGAGCTCGGCCGACTTCTTGGCGCCCGACATCTCGCCGATCAGGTCGTGGAAGGTCAGGTTCCGGGCGAAATAGCCTTCCTCGTCGCCGGCGTTGAGGCAGGCCTCCATCTCGGCGACCAGCGCCGCCAGTTCCTCGCGCTGCTGCCGGGTCGAGCGCCGCGCAAGCTTGCCGCAGGCGTAGCCCGCGATGAGCGCGCGCAGATCGTAGAGTTCGAGCGCGTCCTCGATCGTGTGCTGCTTCACGAAGGCGCCCTGGTTGGTGCTGACCGCAACCAACCCGTCGCTGGCGAGCAGCCGCAGCGCCTCGCGCACCGGGCCGCGGCTGACGCCGAGGATGTCCGAAAGCTGCTGCTCGTTCAGCCGGACGCCCGCCGAGAGCTCGCCGCGCAGGATCATCGTCTCGATCCGGGCACGCACGGTCTGGGTGAGCGAGCCGTCGCGGCGGCGCGTGGCGGTCTGTCCGGGAGTCGGTGCGGTGTGTTCCATGGCGTCACCCTGCGAGATAAAAAACAAACTGTCAACAGTTGGCGGAGAGTTGACAAGATGATCCACCATCGCCACTCATGAAGGCAGGGAGAGCCCGGAGCCGCGCGGAATGCGCCGGCCGGGCAGGGCGCCGCGGGACGTATCCCACCGGGGTTCCGGCGCCATCCACATCGGAAAAGGGAGGGCAGGACGATGAACGACACAGCCAGCGCCGCGCGACTCGGCTCGGGCCACGAGGGGCGGACGGCCTTCGTCTCGGGCTCGGGGCGCAACATCGGCCGCGCCGTCGCGGTGCAACTCGCCCGGCAGGGATGCAACGTCGTGGTCAACGGCGCACGCGACCGCGCCGCCTGCGAAGAGACCGCGCGGCTGGTCGAGGCGGAGGGCGCCTCGGCGCTGGTCGCCATGGGCGACATGTCGAGCGCGGCGGACATCGCGGCGATTCGCGACGCGGCGCTCGCCGTCTTCGGCCGGGTCGAGATCGTGGTGAACAATGCCGCGATCCGGCCGCACAGGCCCTTCCTCGAGACCAGCGAGGAGGACTGGGCGGCGGTCATCGACACCGGGCTCACCGCCGCCTTCCGCACCGCGCAGGCCTTCCTGCCGGGCATGGTCGAGGCCGGGTTCGGCCGCATCGTCAGCATGACCGGGATGAAGGCGATCAAGGGCTATTTCGAGGGCGCGCCGATCTCGGCCTCCAAGCACGGCATCCTCGGGCTGACGCGGGCGCTCGCCACCGAGTTCGGCCCGCAGGGCATCACGGTCAACGCTGTCTCGCCGGGGCAGACCCTGACCGAGGGGCGGGACGGCAGCGATCCGAAGATCCGCGCCGCGATCCCGGTCGGCTTCATGGGGGCGACCGACGACATCGCCTCTGTCGTGACCTTCCTCTGCTCGCCCGAGGCCCGCTTCGTGACCGGGCAGATGATCGGCGCGAACGGCGGACAGGCGACCTAGGCGGACGGGCAGGGAGGAGGCACGGATGGTAAGGCTGGCACAAAGGGTGACGCGGATGACCCCGGCGGCGACGCGGGTGGTCTCGGAGCGCGCGGCGGCGCTGCGGCGGGCGGGACGGGACGTGATCTCGCTCTCGACCGGGGAGCCCGATTTCGTCTCGCCACCGTCGGTCATGGCGGCGGCGCGGCAGGCGCTCGAGGCGGGGATGACCTTCTACACCCCGGCCGCGGGCAGCGTCGAGCTGCGCGAGGAGGTCGCGGCCTATTACAGCGCCCGCTTCGGGCTCGACTACTCGGCGCAGCGCGAGGTGATGATCGGCTCGGGCGGCAAGCCGCTGCTCTTCCAGGCCTGCGCGGCACTCCTTGATCCGGGTGACGAGGCGATCATCATCGCCCCGGCCTTCGTCAGCTACGTCGAGCAGGTCCGGGTCTTCGACGCCGTGCCGGTGATCGTCGAGACCGACCCGGGGACGCTCGACTTCACGCTCGAGGACATGCGCGCGGCGATCACCCCGCGCACCCGGATGGTCATGCTCAACGCGCCCTCGAATCCCTCCGGGCGGATCTATTCCGACGCGCTGGTGAAGGGGCTCTGCGAGCTTGCCATCGAGCATGACCTCACGATCATCAACGACGAGATCTACGAGCGGATCATCTTCGACGGGCGACGCTACCGCAACCCGCTGGAACTGGTGCCCGAGGCGCGCGACCGCGTCCTGCACATCAACGGCGCGAGCAAGGCGCTGGCGATGACCGGCTGGCGGATCGGCTTCGCGCTGGGGCCGGCGGATCTCATCAAGCGGATGACCATGCTGCAGGGCCACAACACCTCGGGGCCGAACTCCATCGCCCAGGCGGCGGCGCTCGGCGGGCTGCGCGACGGGCAGGCCGAGATCGACGCCATGGGCGCGGTCTACCAGCGGCGCAAGGACTTCATCACCGCGCGGCTCTCGGCCATGCCCGGGCTGCGCCACATCCCGCCGGACGGCGCCTTCTACGTCTTCGCCGACATCCGCGGGACCTACGGCAAGTCCGTCGGCGGCATGCGGATCACCGATGACGTGAGCTTCTGCGAGGCGCTGCTCGAACAGGCCGAGATCGCCACCATTCCGGGCTCGTCCTTCCTGCAGCCCGGCTTCTTCCGCATGTCCTTCGCCACCGGCGACGAGGTCCTCGCCGAGGCGATGGACCGGATGGACCGATTTTTTGCGGCCCTGGCCTGAGCGGCCCCGGGCAGGGAGTGTGACATGAGAGACAGCATCATCGACGTCTCGGCCGAAGTGCCGATCCGCCGCGTCGGCGACGGCGCGCTGCACGGCTTCTTCGGCTATTACAACAAGTCGAACTTCGACGCCGCAGACCGCCGCCTGCTGGGCAACCGCACGCCGCTCTTCACCGGGGATCTCACCGGCACCGAGGTGGCGGAGGTCGGCTATTTCGACCTTGCGGACGGTGACCGCTGGCGCGGGCTCGGCACCACGACCGCCTGGAACTGGCAGATGGGCTGCCAGGCGCAATGGGTCGGCACAAGTGATCGGGTGATCTACAACGTCCGCGCGGAGCGCCCCGGCGGGCCCGGCGCGATCTATCCCGATTTCCGCTCTCGCGTGGTCGATACCGCCACCGGCGCGGCGCGCGAGCTGCCGCTGCCGATTTACGTCATGGCCCCGGACGGGCGCTTTGCCCTGACGCTGAACTACTCGCGCTTCATCCGCACGCACCGGACCATCGGCTATCCCGCCACGGCGCAGGAGCCCGAGCTCGACCGCGCGCCCGAGGATGACGGCATCTGGCGGATGGACATCGAGACCGGCGAGACCCGGCTCATCTGCTCGCTGCGGCGGCTCTTCGAGCATCGCCACGTGCCCTCGATGGACAAGGCCTTCCACTGGATCACCCATATGGAGGTGAACCCCTCGGGCACGCGCTTCCTCTTCCTGCACCGCTGGACCGAGCGGCCCGACGACGAGTTCTGCTACCTGCACCGGCTCTACACGATCAACGGCGACGGCAGCGACCTGCGCCTGCTCGAGGATGCCGACCACCCGCTGCCGCAGCTCGCCGAGGATTTCGACCCCTCGGCGCATGGCACCTTCGACTACGAGAAGTCCGAGTGGCAGATCTCGCACCCGCTGTGGAAGAGCGACGACGAGGTGATCGTCTGGGGCCCGCACGGCGGCGAGATCCATTACCAGCTCTACAACGACCGCACCGGAGAGGTGACGCCGGTGGGGCCGGGGCTGCTCGACGAGAACGGCCACATGACCTACGGGCGCGATCCGCGCTGGATGCTCTCGGACACCTATCCCGACGCGGTGACCAACGAGCGGGTGCTGTTCCTCTACGACACCGAGAAGGACCTGCGCTACGATCTCGGCACGTTCCACACGCCGCCGGATCTCGGCAAGCACAACCGCTGCGACCTGCACCCGCGCTGGAGCCGCGACAACCGCGCGGTCTGCATCGACAGCGTGCACGAGGGGCCGCGGCAGATGTACCTGCTCGACATCGGCCCGCTGATCGACCGGCTCGAGGGGCGGAGCGCGGGCTGATGTCCCGCGGGGCGGGTGGTGGTCATATGCAGGAAGGCCGCCCACCACGGGCTGTGGTGAGCGGCCTTCCGTTCGTCAGCTGCCCGGGCCGGGCGCCGGGTCAGAGCATGCGGGCGATGCGCGCGCATTCCCCTTCGCGGGTGGTGTTGCGGGCGCGCAGCGAGGCGTCGCTCTCGCGCGAGAGCTGCTCGAAGGCGTCGCGGGCCGCGAAGGCGCCGGCAACCATCCGGGTCAGGCGCGAGAAGAAGCCATGGCCGGCGCCGTGCTGGCCGCGGGGGGCGAAGGTCTGGGTGCTGTCTGCAGAGATCATGATCGTGTCCTCGGAGAAGTCCGCTTCGGTTGATCCCCATCTAGGACCTGCGGGCGCGGATGAGGAGCGGCACTCCGGAATGCCCGCTATGCGTCTGGCGGGCGGGTGCGCGGCCGCTGTGGGTTCCGGCCCGCGGCGGCTACTTGCCGCCGCGCAGCCGCAGCCCGAGGAACCGCGCCGCGAGCGGGGCGCCCGCGACGACCAGCAGCACCCGCAGCAGGTGGTGCACCACGATGAAGCCGAGATCCGCCCCGGCGATGATCCCGAGCACGGTCATCTCGGCCTGCCCGCCGGGCGCGAAGGACAGGAAGCCCTCGAGCGGCTGGGCAAAACCCAGCTGCACCACGATCTCGGTCACCATCAGCGCCAGCGCGGCAAGGATGCCGACGTAGACCGTTCCGGCCAGCACGTCGCGGCGCAGCTCGTGCAGGGTCACGCCGACATAGCCGACGCCGATGCCCATGCCGATGAAGAACTGCGCGGCCTTGATCGCCTCGGCCGGGGGACGGGCATGGATGAACCCGCCCAGCGACAGCGCAGCGGTCAGGATCAGCGGCCCGATGATGGTCGCGCCGAAAAGACCGATGCGCTCGCCGCCCTTCCAGCCGATCAGCCCGGCGGCGGCCATCAGCGCGAGCTCGGTCAGCGGCACCTCGGAGGCGGTCGCCCCCATCGGGTGATCGAGCGGCAGCTCGAAGCCCTTGACGATCAGCAGCGGCGCGACGGTCACGATGATCAGCACCCGCGTCGCATGGGCCAGCGACAGCGCCCGCACGTTCGCCCCGGCATCCTGGCCAAAGGCCAGCATGTCCTGGAGCCCGCCGGGCATGGCGGCGAAATAGGCGGTGGGCAGGTCGTATTTGCAGATCTTGTGGAAGTAGGGAACGCCGATCAGCGCGATGGCGACGATGTAGGGCGGGATGAAGGCCACCGAGGCCGCCATCTGCGGCAGGCGCTCCAGCACCTCCGGCGTGATCGAGGCGCCGACGGCGATGCCGAGGATGGTGCGCGCCCCTTTCGAGATCACCCCGAGCCCCTGCAGCGGCGCGCCGAAGAGCGCCGCGATCAGGCAGGCGGTCATCGGGCCGAACAGGAAGGGCAGCGGCAGCGAGAGCAGCAGGAAGGCCAGCGTGCCGGCGATCGACAGCACGACCGTCAGCGCGCGGCGGCGCAGGACCGGCGGTTTCGGCGGTGGGGCCACCGCGAGGATATCGGGCTTGTCTTGACGCATTGTATCCACCTGTATACGATTGGATGCATGAGGAGCGCAACCCATCTCAACCCGGTTTCCGCAGGCACCCCGCACACCGAGGGCGCCTATCAGCGGTTGCTCGAGGAAATCAGCACCGGCCGCATCGAGCCGGGCTCCCGGATCACCGAGACCGAGCTCGCCGAGCGCCTGCAGATGAGCCGCACCCCGGTGCGCGAGGCGCTGCGGCGCCTCGAGGCCGAGGGCCTCGTGACCCACAAGCCGCGCGTCGGCGTCGTCGTCCGCCAACTCAGCTATCCCGAGCTGATGGAGCTCTACGAGATGCGCTGGGTGATCGAGGGCACGGCGGCGCGGCTCGCGGCGCGGGCGGCCTCGGATGTCGAGATCGAGGAGCTTGCCGCGATCAACGACGAGATGGCCGCCAACGCGGGCGACGGCGCGGCGCTCTACGCGCTCAACCGGCAGTTCCACACCACGCTCATCGCCGCCGCCCGCAACCGCTACCTGGTGAAATCGGTGCGCTCGATCGAGTTGACCTTGCAGATCCTCGGCCCCTCGACCCTGCGCGAGATGAGCCGGGCGACCGAGGCGATCGAGGAACATGCCCGCGTCGTCGAGGCGCTCCGCGCGCGCGACGGCGCCGGGGCCGAGGCGGCGATGCGCGCCCACATGGAGGCGGCGCAGCGCACCCGGCTGCGGCAGCTGCGCAAGCACGGTCGGCTCATGGAAAGCGAAGAGTTGCCCGAGCCCTAGCGGCGGCGGGCACGGACCGGCCGGGGGAGGAGCCCGGCCGCGGTGATCAGGGAGGAGACAGTCATGCGCATCGCGTTCATCGGCTTCGGAGAGGCCGCACGGGCCTTCACGGACACGCTTCTGGCGGCGGGGCAGGACCTGTCCTTCGCCGCCTTCGACGTGAAGCAGGAGGCCGGGATGGCCGAGGCGATGGCGTCGCGCGGCGTCACCCCCGCCGCGTCGCCCGAGGCGGCGCTTCTCGATGCGGACTGGATCATCGCGGCGGTGACCGCGGACCAGAGCCTCGTCGCCGCGCAGTCGGTGCTTGGTGGGCTGGCGCAGGGGCAGGTCTACATCGACATCAACTCGGTCTCGCCCGGGCGCAAGCAGGAGACCGCGGCGCTGATCGAGGGGCATGGGGCGCGCTACCTCGACATGGCGGTCATGGCCCCGGTGCACCCGCGCGGCCACGCGACGCCGGTGCTGGTGGCGGGCTCCTGCGCCGAGGCGCTGCGGCCCGAACTCGGCGCGCTCGGCTTCTCCTTCGACGTGACCGGGCCCAACCCGGGCGACGCGACGGCGATCAAGATGGTCCGCTCGCTCTTCGTGAAGGGGCTCGAGGCGATCACCGTGGAATGCGCGCTCGCCGCCGCGGCTTCGGGGGTCTACGACCGGGTGATGCCCTCGCTCGAGCGCAGCTACCCGCAGCTCGACTGGGCCGCCGACGTGCCCTACCGCTTCGAGCGCGCCCTGCGCCACGGCGCGCGCCGTGCCGCCGAGATGCGCGAGGTCGGCGCGACCTTCGACGCGCTCGGCCTGACCGGCGGGCTCGCGCGCGAGATCGCCGAGGTGCAGGAGCGGATGGGGGCGCTCGCCGCCGCCGATCTCGACCTCGAGGCGCCGCTGCCCGAGGCCATCGCCGAGGTCGCCCGCCTGCGCGGCGCCCGGTTCCGGGGCGCCTGAGCGGCTGCGGCGGGAGGGCCCGATGGTGGACCGGCGCCAGCTGCGGACCCTGCTCATCCTGCTGCCCGCGGCGATCGCGGGCGGCTGGCTCTGGTCCTCGTTCAAGCTGCCGCTGGGCTGGCTGATGGGCTCGGCGCTGGTCACCGGCATCTTCGCCATGTCCGGCGTGTCGATCCGCATGCCGAAGCTGCCGCACCGCGCCGGGCTGGTGATCGTCGGGGCGAGCGTCGGGCTGACCTTCACGCCCGAGATCGCCGAGCATGTCGCCGGCTGGCTGCCGCTGATGGTGGTGGGCGGGGCGCTGGGGATCGTCGCGGCGGCGCTGGTCGCGCCGCTGCTCGCGACCGCCGGCGGGATGAGCACCGCCACGGCCTATTTCTCGCTGCTGCCGGGCGGGGTGATCGAGATGGCCCGCATCGGCGAGAGCCATGGCGGCGACCGCACCACCATCGCGGCACTCCACGCGATCCGCGTGGCGCTGGTGGTGGGCCTGCTGCCGCTCGTGCTCTTCGCGCTCTTCCCGTCCTACCCGGTCGCCGACGGCGGGCAGGCGGCGCAGGTGCCGCTGCCTGAGTTGGCCGCGACGCTGGCGATCGGCGCGCTTGGCGGCTGGCTCGGGGCGCGCTGGAAGCTGCCCGCGGCCTGGCTGCTGGGCGCGGTGCTGGCGGTGGGGGCGGTGGCCGCCTCCGGGCTGCTCGGCGGGCGGATGCCGCCGGTCTTTCTTGCCGCCGCGCAGGTGATCGTGGGCATCGCGCTCGGCGAGCGGTTCGAGCGCAAGAGCCTCGCCTCGATCCCGCGCGCCATCGCCACCGGCGTGCCGGCGCTGCTGGCGATCATGCTCTTCATGGGGCTGGCGGCGGCGGCAGCGGCCACATGGCTCGCGGCCGACATCCCGACGCTGGTGCTCGCCTTCTCGATCGGCGGCATGGCCGAAATGGTGCTGACTGCCAAGGCGCTGCATCAGGACGTGGCGCTGGTCGCCGCTTTCCAGGCATTGCGGGCGGTGATGGTCAACGCGGTGGCGGGAGGGGTCTGGAGCCGGTTCCTCGCACGGCGCGCGCAGCCGGCGTCGAGCGGCGGCGGGGACTGAGGCAGGGGAATTGAGGCGGGACGGCCCGACGTGGCCGCCCCGCCGATGGCTCAGCTGGCGATTCGCCCGGGAGTCGCCGCTTCGGGAGCCGAGAGGCGGGCAAGCTCGGCGACATCGGCAAGCTCGCCCGTCCGCCAGGCCATGTCGAGCAGCTGCGCCGTCCGCTCCTCGCCGACGACCAGCGCCGACTGCACGCGGAACTTCTCGGTCAGCTGGGCATCGGTGAGCGGCACCTCGCGGCTGCCGATCGCCCGGTCGACCACCTTGCGCAGTGTGCTGCCGTCCCGGAAGTGGACGTCGATGGCGACCGAGGCGCCGTGGCACTCGGGGTCGGGCGTGGCGGTGATCCTGTCGCGCAGCGCGATGATCTCGGGCAGGCGCACCACCTCGTCGGTGAAGGCCGTGGGGGCCCCGTCGCCGCGCAGCAGCGCGCAGGCGGCGGAGTGGAAGACGCTGAACTTGCCCTCGAGCCCGGTCTTCGGGTCGCGCTTGCCGGTCAGTTCCAGTACCAGCGGATGCGTTGTGAGGTGCAGGCTCTCCACCTCGGCCACGCGCGCGCCGAGCTCGCCGCGCAGCTGGATGCAGCCGTCGATGGCCGGATGGATGACGATGCCGCAGGCGAAGGGCTTGTAGGAGTTGAGCGCGGATTCCCAGCGGCTGCCGAGCCCCTCCAGGATCTCGCTCCAGTCCTGCTTGTCGGACATCACGCAGGCAAAGCCGCGCGGCGCCTCGAGCACGCGCTCGGAGCTGTCGAAGCCCGCCTGCGCCATCAGCGCCGCCGCCAGCCCGTTGCGCGCCGCGCTGCCGGGGTGGAAGCTCTTGGTCATCGTGCCGAACTGCTCGCGGAAGCCCGAGGCCTGCGTGCCGGCGATGCCGAAAGCCCATTGCATCTGCCGCGTGTCGAGGCCCAGCAGCTTGCCCGCCGCCGCCGCCGCGCCGAAGACGCCGGTGGTGCCGGTGATGTGCCAGCCGCGGTCGTAATGATCGGGATAGACCGCGTTGCCGATCCGGCATTCCACCTCAATGCCGAGGATGAGCGCGGTCAGCAGATCCGCGCCCGAGACGCGCCGGGTCTCGGCCAGCGCGAGGATCGCCGAGGCGACGGGGCCGGCCGGGTGGATGATCGTCTTCAGATGCGTGTCGTCATAGTCGAGCACATGCGACGAGATGCCGTTCATCAGCGCGGCGTGCAGCGCGTCCATCCGCTCGGCGCGGCCGATGATGGTCGAGGTGGCGGGGCCGCTGAAGGGCAGGAGCGCGGTCAGCGCGGCGTCCATGGTCTCGTGCGAGGCGCCGCCGACGGCGCAGCCGAACCAGTTCACGAAGGTGCGCAGCCCCTCCTGCCGGACCTCTGCGGGGATGTAAGCGCCGCTGGTGCGCACGGTCCAGTCGGCAAGCTGTCTGGTGACGTCCGGTGTTCCGGGCGGGGTGGGCTGGTGGCCACTCATGTCGTGCTCTCCTCAGGCTGTCTCTCCTCCCTTGCTAGGGTGTCTAACTGTCAACTGTCAACAGTTTGCGAGTGTGGGAGGGGCGGCAGGGTTCCCCGAGAGGGCATCGCTCTTGAGAAGTTTTATGCGAGGGCAGGGCCTTGCGGCCCTTCCTTCATCCTATCTTGGGAACCTCGGCCGCAACCTCCGCCAGCAGATCGAGAGTGGCCCTGCGAATGCGCGTGAGCCGCGCCACCAGCGTCTCGTCGCCGATTGGGTCCTCGGGAGTCTCGAGGCCCAGCGGGATCTCCGGCGGCAGCGCCCGCAGGAAGGCCCTGAGGTCGATCCCGCCCTCTCCGGGCGCCAGGCGCTTGCGCCGCGCGGTGTCGAGCAGCTCCTCGGTCGTGTAGCGCGGCTGCACCGTCGCGTCGCAGAGATGCGCGAAGGGTAGGCGCTCGGGCGGCAGGGCGGCGAGGTCGGATATCTGCGAGCCGGAACGGTCGAAATGCAGGCTGTCGACGAGGATCCCGGTCAAGGTCCCGGCGGCCTCGACCACCTTCCGGCAGGTCGCAAGATCCGGCACCGGGGTCCATGGGAAGAACTCGAGCAGGGCGCGCAGGCCCCGCGCCTCGGCCGCCTCGGAGAGCGCCGCCAGCGTGTCGGCAAGCCGCGGAAGATCGCTGTCATAGGGGGCGGTGATCACGTTCCGCGCGCCAAGGGCCGCGCCGGTGTCGAGCGTGGGCAGCACGGCCTCCAGCCGGAACTCGGGCGTCAGGCGCAGGAACTCGATGTCCGCGACCTCGAGCCCGGTCTCCTGCAGCGCATGGCGCGTCTCGGTCAGTTCGGCGCGGCTCGACAGCGGGTAGCCCGGGCTGTCGGGGGTCACCTGCACGAGCCGCAGGCCGACGCCGTCGAACCCGGCCTCCGCCGCCGCGCGAATGAGCACGGGCGGCGCGGCGTCGATCGCCGTGAGATGCGCGACCGTCAGTTTCCTGGTCATTCTTCGGTGCCTTTCCGGGCATTGGCCGCGTCGCGCCCGGCGATGAAGCCGAAGGTCATCGCCGGGCCGAGGTTGATGCCGCCGGCGGGGTAGAAACCGCCGAAGACGCTGGCCATGTCGGTGCCCGCGGCCCAGAGGCCGGGGATCGCCGCGCCCTCGGTGTCGAGCACCTGCGCCCTGCCATTGGTGGCAAGGCCGGAGAAGGTGCCGAAGCTGCCGGGCACCACCTCGACGGCGAAGAAGGGCGGCTTCACGATGGGCGCGACGCAGGGGTTGGGCTGCTGCTCGGGGTCGCCCTGCAGGCGCATGTAGGGCGTGGTCCCGCGCCCGAAGCGCGGGTCCTCGCCGCGCTCGGCGCCGCGGTTCCACTCGGCCACCGTGGCGCCGAGCCCCTCAGGGTCGATACCGCAGGCCGCCGCCAGCTCGGGCAGGCTGCGCCCGGTCTTGAGATAGCCGCGCCGCACCCAGGGCTGCCAGGGCAGCGGCTGCGGGCGCACCACGCCAAGGCCGAAACGGCGCAGGAAGCGGTGGTCGCAGACCAGCCAGGAGCGCGCGGGCGCATCCTCGGGCAGGGCGCGGAGCAAGGCGTCGACGTAGTCGTGATAGCCCAGCCCCTCGTTGCAGAAGCGCCTGCCGTCGGCGAGCACGCCGATCACCCCGGGCTTGCCGCGCTCGATGATATGCGGGAAGCGCCCGGTGCTGCCATCGGGCCAGGGCACCACGGACACCGGGCAGAGCGCCGCCGCGCGCGCCTGGTCAAGCCGCAGCCCGGCACCGATGGCGCGGGCCATGGCGATGCCGTCGCCGGTGGCCTCGGGGGTGGCCAGCGTCTCGTGCTCGGCGTCGCGCGGGAAGGTCCCGGCGCGCAGCGCGGCGTCATGCGCGTAGCCGCCCGAGGCCAGCACCACCCCGACGCGGCAGGGCAGCAGGCTGCCATCGGCGAGCCGCACGCCGGTGATGCGCCCGTCCTCGCGCAGCAGCCCCGCCACGGTGCAGCCCGGGCGCAGCTCGACCCCGAGATCCAGCGCCGAGCGCAGCAGTCGCGCGACCAGCGCGTTGCCGTTGCGCAGGTCCATGCCCCTGCCGTGCAGCGCGAGGTCGCGGAAGTGGCGCAGCGTGCGGCGGGCGGCGTGCAGGAAGGCGGGAAGCGAGCGCGTCATCGTCATGAAGGCGCGCAGATCGGCCCCTGCCTGGATGGTCATGCCGTGGAAGGTGGTTTCGCGCGCCGGGCGCCGCAACAGGCGGATCGCCTTGCCGAGCCTGCGCCCGTCGAAGGGCCTGGCGATCACCGACCGGCCGCCGGTGCCCGCTCCGGGCAGGTGACCGTAGGTGTCGGGAATGGCCGTGCCGCCCTCGAATTCGAGCGCGGTCTCGGTCTCGAAGAACCCCACCATCTCGGGCGCGGCGGCGAGAAAGGCGTCGACCCGTTCCGGCTCGAACCGGTTGCCGAGGACGTTCTGCAGGTAGAGGCGGGGGGCGTCCACCTCCTCGACGATCCCGGCGCGGCGGACCACCGGGTTGCGCGGCGCCCAGATCCAGCCGCCGGACCAGGCGGTGGTGCCGCCCAGCACCTCGGCCTTTTCGAGCACGGTAACCGAAAGCCCCTTAGCGGCGGCGGTCACCGCGGCGGAAAGCCCGCCCGCGCCCGAGCCCACCACGATCAGATCCACGCTGCGGTCCATCTCGGCATCCTCCGTCTTTCCCGTGTTGGATACCGTGCGAAGTGGGATTAACGTCAATGACCTTTTGTGCGATCATGATAACACCATGTTATTCGGGAGGAGAGGATGCGGGAAATCACCTTGCGCCAGGTCGAGGTCATCCGGGCGGTGATGCTGCGCGGGACGATCGGCGGCGCGGCGGAACTGCTCGGCGTCTCGGCGCCGGGGATCTCGCGGCTGGTGAAGCACACCGAGGAGGCGCTCGGCCTGCGGCTCTTCGAGCGCAAGGCGGGGCTCTTCGTGCCGTCGGTCGAGGCCGGCAAGATCTTCGACCAGGTCCGCGAGGTCTACAAGGGCGTCGAGAACCTGCAGAGCGCGATCAGCTCGCTGCAGAAGGGCGAGGAGGTGCAGCTGGCCTTCGCCTCGGCGCCCTCGGTGGCGCAGTTCATCGCCGCCCGGGCGATCAAGTCGATCCGCGCGCGCTACCCCGATCTCTACATCGACCTCAACATCCTCAAGATCGAGGAGACGGCGGATTACCTGCTGCTCGAGCGGGGCGAATTCGTGATCATGAGCTCGGCGATCCACAATCCTGGCATGCAGAGCGAGAAGCTGGCGAACGGGCGGGTGGTGGCGATCCTGCCCGAGGGTCACCCGCTGGCCGAGCAGGACGTGGTCTCGGTCCATGACCTCGCGAAGGAGCCGCTGGTTGGCATCGACCCCGACGATCCCTATGGCCGGACCGTGTCGCGGCCGTTCCGCGAGGCGGGGATCGAGCTGCGCCATTCGATGCGCGGGCGCTTCGCGCAGACCATCGTGAGCCTCGTGCGCCACGGGCTCGGGGTCGCGCTGATCGACGAGTTCTCGGTCTCGGAGGTCTACCTGCCCGGGGTCGTGCGCAAGCCGCTGCTCGAGGAAACCTCGATCGACATCTATGTGGTCACCAAGAAGGACCGGGTGCTGTCGAATTTTGCGGAGTTCAGCATCCAGCAGTTCCGCCGCGAGTTGAACGATGCCGGCAAGAGATGGCCCGAGCGCAGAGGGTGATTAACATCATGTTATTCACGGCTCACAAATGGTATTTGACGTTATGCCCCTCGATGGCGCATCACACTGGGCAGCGAACGCCCGGAGGATGGCGTTCGGCGCTTTTCACGGGAGGAAATCCATGAAGCGATTTGTGTTTGGTGCCGTTTCGGCGCTTGTTCTTGCTGCATCCGCCGCATCGGCCCAGGACTATCCGACCAAGGAAATCCAGGGCATCATCCAGTGGGGCGCCGGCGGTTCGACCGATACCGTGATGCGCTCGGTCACCCCCTACGCCGAGGAAGTGCTCGGCGGCACCGTCGTCATGCAGAACGTGACCGGCGGCGTCGGGGCCATCGCGCTCAACCAGGTGGCCGGTCAGGCCGCAGACGGCTACACGCTGCTGATGGGCGCGGAAAACCCGCTGCTCTACAAGGTCATGGGCCTTGGCGACAAGGATTACTCGGACTTCACGCCGATCAACATCCTGGCGCGCGGCACGGCGATCCTGGTGGCGAACCCCGATGCGCCCTTCGATGACTACGCCGGCATGATGGCCTACATCAAGGAGCACCCGGGCGAGCTGCGCCTCGGCGCCACCGGCCCGGGCGGCCTGCCCTCCGTGGTCACAGCGATGATCAACACGGTCGAGGGCGAGATGGACGTGATCTCGGTGCCCTACGATGGCGACGGCCCGGCGCTGACCGCGCTGCAGGGTGGCGCGATCGACGTGATGCCCGCGGTGCTCGGCGCCGCGATCGAAGGCATCCGCGCCGGCAACATCAAGGCGCTGGCGATCTTCGACACCGAACCCAGCGCCAAGCTGCCCGAGGTTCCGGCGGTCACCTCGTTCAACGAGGGCTATGCCACCTACCTGCCCTGGGGCCCGTTCTTCGGCGTCTTCGTGAAGAAGGGTACGCCGGATGACGTCGTCGCCAAGCTGACCGAGGCATATGCCGCCGGCGCCCAGAAGGAAGAGTTCAAGACCCTGATGGACACCCGCGGCTTCACCATGCTGTCGATCTCGGGCGCCGAGGCCGAGGACTTCCTGACCAAGTGGCAGCAGAGCACGAGCTGGCTGCTGCAGGACGCGGGCCTCACCAAGACCTCGCCGGAAGAGTTCGGCATCGCCCGTCCGGGCAACTGATCAGGGCGCCGGCGCCAGCCGGCCAAGGATCACGCTGGCGCCGCACTTCTGCACCGGGAGTGCGGCGCCTTTCCCATCCAAGACCGATACGAACCAGGGAGGGGAGTCCCATGTCCCGAATTGAAACGGAACACCACGACGGCACGTCCGACGCGACGCCGGGCGGCTACGAGGGGCAGAGGCGCCCCGGAGAGCTGGTTTTCGGTGCGGTCATGGTGATCGCAAGCCTCGTGCTCCTGTGGAGCGCCTACGGCATCTCCGGCTTCGAGGCACTGTCGGCGCCGGGCTCCGTGCCCATGGCGACGACCGCCGTCATGGTCGTCACCTCGCTGGTCATCTTCCTGCGCGACCTGCGCCTGCCGCGTGTCAGCGGCGAGACGGTGGCGAAGGACATCCTTCCGGGCAACGTGCTGATCGTCGCGCTGATGCTGGTCGCCTACGGCTTCCTGCTCAAGCCGCTGGGCTTCCTGCCCACCTCGGCGCTGTTCCTGATCGCCGCGATCAAGCTGCTCGGCGGCCGCGGCTGGTTCTGGACCGTCGGCGTCGCGCTCGGCGCGCTGCTGCTCATCTGGATCGTCTTCCGCATCGTCTTCACCGTGCTGATGCCCGCGGGCATCGTGCCCGAGGCCGAAGTCATCCAGGCCTTCCGCAACCTCTTCGCAGGAGGCCAGTGATGGACTCCCTTCTTGCCTTCCTGACCGTCTTCACCCAGCCCGAGCTGCTGCTGCTCGTCGGCCTCGGCACCTTCGCCGGTGTCTATGTCGGCGCGATCCCGGGCCTGTCGGTGACCATGGCGGTCTCGATCCTCATCTCCTTCACCTTCTCCTGGGATGTCTACCCGGCGATCTCGCTGATGATCGGCATCTTCATGGGCGGGGTCTACGGCGGCTCGCGCACCGCGATCCTGCTCAACATCCCCGGCGCGCCCTCGGCCATCGCCACGGCGCTCGACGGCTATCCCATGGCGCAGCGCGGCGAGGCGGGCACGGCGATCGGCATCACCACGGTGATGTCCTTCTTCGGCGGCTTCATCGGCATCGCGGTGCTGGCGCTGGCCGCCCCCGTGGTGTCGGACTTCGCGCTGAAGTTCCAGCCGCGCGACTACATGCTGCTGGCGGTGCTGGGCATCCTGCTGGTCGGCTCGCTCTCGACGGGCAGCCTGGTCAAAGGCATCTTCGCCGGTGCGCTCGGCATCGCCATCGGCGCGGTCGGCCGTGACCCGCTGACCTTCACCGAGCGCTTCACCTTCGATCTGCCGATCATGCAGGGCGGCATCAGCTTCATCGCGGTGATGATCGGCATGTTCGGCGTCTCCGAGGCGCTGATGCAGCTGCACCACGTCGACAAGACCGCGGTGCGCCAGAAGATCACCCGCATCGTTCCCTCCTTCGGCACGATCCGCAAGCACCTGCCGCTGTCGCTGCAGACCTCGACCATCGGCGTGATCATCGGCGCGCTTCCCGGCACCGGCGGCGACATCGCGGCGCTGATGGCCTACGACCATGCCAAGCGCGTCACCAAGAAGCCCGAGTACCCGTTCGGCAAGGGCGCGATCGAGGGGCTCGTCGCCCCCGAGACGGCGAACAACGCGGCCGTGGGCGGCGCCTTCATCCCGATGATGACGCTGGGCATTCCCGGCGACGCGGTGACCGCGATCATGATCGGCGCGCTGTTCATCCACGGCCTGAACCCGGGCCCGATGCTGATGATCGAGAAGCCCGACATGTTCTGGTTCATCGTCGGCGCGCTGGTGATGGCGAACTTCTTCATGCTGCTGTTCGGCCTGACCGGCATCAAGCTCTTCACCAAGATCGTCGAGATGCCGCGCGCCGTGCTCATCCCGCTGATCATGCTGCTGTCGATCGTCGGCGCCTACGCGGTGAACAACGCGATCAGCGACGTCTACTGGATGCTCGGCTTCGGCTTCTTCGGCTACTTCATGCGCCACTACGGCTACCCGCTGGGGCCGGTGATCCTCGGGGTGATCCTGTCGCGGCTGCTCGACGACAACTGGCGCCGCGCGATCATCTCCGAACGCGAGGATCTCGGACGGTTCTTCCATGGTATCGTGACGAGCCCGCTGTCGCTGGTGCTGTTCATCGCGGTGATCCTGATCTTCGTGTCGCAGACGCCGTTCTGGGCACGCGCCAAGAAAAAGCTGCTGGGTGATCCGGCAGAGAAGGTGGAACAATGACCAAGACCGCACCCCTCAAGCTCGGGCTGATCGGCGACAACATCGCGCGCTCCCGCTCTCCGCTGCTGCACCGGCTGGCCGGTGGCCAGAACGGTGTCGAGGTGACCTATGACCGGCTGGTGCCGAAGGACATGGGGCTCAGCTTCGACGAGGTCTTCGACAGCTGCGCGGGGCAGGGCTACCGCGGCACCAACGTGACCTATCCCTACAAGGAGATCGCCGCCGCCAAGGTCGAGGTGGACGATCCCCTCGTGCGGGCGGTCGGCGCGGTCAACACGGTGATCTTCGGCGGCGAGACGCCGAAGGGCTTCAACACCGACTACTCGGGCTTCATGTCCGCCTACCGCTCGGTGATGGGCGACAAGCCCACCGGCACGGTGCTGATGATCGGCACCGGCGGGGTCGGCCGCGCCGTGGCCTTCGGCCTCGCGGGGCTGGGGGCGCGCACGCTGCGCCTCGTCGACCGCGACCCGGCCAAGGCCGAGGCGCTGGCCGAGGCGCTGCATTCGGTCGCGCCGGACATGGAGATCAGCATCTGGCTCAGCGCCGAAAAGGCGGCGCAGGGCAGTGCGGGGATCATCAACTGCACGCCGGTGGGCATGGTCGGCTACGAGGGCACGCCGCTCGCGGCCGAGGCCATGCAGGGCGCGGCCTGGGCCTTCGACGCGGTCTACACCCCGACGAACACCCAGTTCCTGCAGGACGCCCGCGCCGCCGGGCTCAAGGTGATTTCCGGCTGGGAGCTCTACTTCTACCAGGGTGTCCACGCCTGGTCGCTGTTCTCGGGCCTGGGGCTGGACGAGGCCAAGCTGCGGGCCGACCTGCTTGAGATGGGAGACGCGGAATGAAAACCTGCATCGCGACGGTTTCGATTTCGGGAACGTTGTCGGAGAAGCTCGAGGCGATCTCGGCGGCCGGTTTCGACGGGATCGAGATCTTCGAGCAGGATTTCATCACCGACAGCGGCAGCGCGCGCGACGTCGGCGCGCGCATCCGCGACAAGGGCCTGTCGATCGACCTCTTCCAGCCCTTCCGTGACTTCGAAGGCCTGCCCGGCGCGCTGCGCGCCAAGGCCTTCGACCGCGCCGAGCGCAAGTTCGACCTCATGCAGGAGCTGGGCGCTGACCTCATGCTGGTCTGCTCCTCGGTCCACCCCAAGGCGCTTGGCGGCGTCGAGCGGGCGGCGGAGGACCTGCGCGAGCTTGGCGAGCGGGCCGCGGCGCGCGGCCTGCGCGTCGGCTACGAGGCGCTGGCCTGGGGTCGCTTCGTGAACGACCACCGTGACGCCTGGGAGATCGTCCGGCGCGCCGATCACCCCAATATCGGCCTCATCGTCGACAGCTTCCACACGCTGAGCCGCGGCCTCGACCCCAATTCGATCCGGCAGATCCCCGGCGACCGCATCTTCTTCGTGCAGATGGCCGACGCTCCCAAGATCGACATGGACCTGCTCTACTGGTCGCGCCACTTCCGCAACATGCCGGGCGAGGGTGACCTTCCGGTGACCGACTTCATGCGCGCGGTCGTGGCGGCGGGCTACACCGGGCCGGTCAGCCTCGAGATCTTCAACGACCAGTTCCGCGGCGGCAGCCCGCGCACCATCGCGCGCGACGGCTTCCGCTCGCTGGTCACGCTGCTCGACGACGTGCGGCGGACCGAGCCCGAGGTGAAGGCCGAGCTGCCGGTGATCCCGCCGCGGCAGGTGCTGCACGGCACCGCCTTTGTCGAGTTCGCCACCCGCGGCGCCGACGGCGACCGGCTGCGCGCGCAGCTTTCCGCGCTCGGCTTCGCCGAGACCGGCCGGCACGTCGCGAAGTCGATTGCGCTCTGGCAGCAGGGCGACATCCGCATCGTGGTGAACGAGGAGGAGGGCGATTTCGCCGGCTCCGCCTTCAACATGCACGGCACCTCGGTCTGCGACATCGGCATTTCCGTCGCCTCCTCGGCGGACACGCTGGAGCGCGCGACCGCGCTCGGCGCCGCCGCCTTCGCGCAGGCGCCGGCGGTCGGGCAGCTCGACATTCCCGCCATCCGCGGGCTTGGCGGCAGCCTGCTGCACTTCCTCGACGCCTCGCATGCCTCGGTCTGGCGCGAGGAATTCGGCGTCGAGCGCTCGGGCCCGCATGGCGCGGGGCTGGTGTCGGTGGACCACATCGCCCAGACCATGACCTATGACGAGATGCTGAGCTGGTCGCTGTTCTACAGCTCGCTTCTCGGCATGGCCAAGGCGCCGATGGTCGACGTGATCGACCCCGACGGGCTGGTCCGCAGCCAGGCGCTGGCGGCGCCGGACGGGGCCTTCCGCATCACGCTCAACGGCGCCGAGACGCATCGCACCGTCGCGGGCTCCTTCCTTGCCGAGAGCTTCGGCGCGCCGGTCCAGCACGTGGCCTTCGCCACGCAGGACATGTTCGCCACCGCCGAGGCGCTGGAGGCGGCCGGGTTCGAGGCTCTGCCGATCTCGGCGAACTACTACGACGACCTTGCCAGCCGGTTCGACATTCCGGGCGAGGAGCTTGAACGTATGAAGCGCCACAACATCCTCTACGACGAGGACGAGAACGGCGCCTTCCGGCAGCTCTACAGCCGCCCGGTGGCCGGGGGGCTGTTCTTCGAGATCGTCGACCGCTCGCGCGGATACGCGGGCTACGGCGCGCCGAACTCGCCCTTCCGCATCGCCGCGCAGAAGCGGCTCGCGCCGCCGAAGGGTATGCCGCGAACCTGACGCCATTTGGCGGCCGCCCCGGAAGGGACGGCCGCGCGCATCCTGCTCAGACCATCCCGCCGTTCGGCTGGACGATCTGCCCATGCACCCAGGATGCCTTGTCCGAGGCGAGGAAGGCCACCACCGCGGCCACTTCCGCCGGCTCGCCGACGCGGCCGAAGGGGCTGAGCCCGGCCGCGCGCGCGATCGCCGCCTCGTCCTTGCCGGCGCGGAAGAGGTCGGTGTCCACCGGTCCCGGGGCCACGCCGTTCACCCGCACGCCGCGCCCGGCAAGCTCCTTCGACATCGAACGCAGCAGGCTTTCCACCGCCGCCTTGCTCGCCGTGTAGGGGCCGACGCCGGGGATCGCGACGCGCACCATCGAGGTGGTGAGCCCGATGATCGTGCCGCCGTCCGAGACGTTCTGCGCCGCCGCCCGCAGCACGTTGAACGCGCCGACGATATTGACCTCGACCAGTTCGCGGAAGCGCTCGTCGGGGAACTGTCCCACCGGACCGGGCAGCACGTTGATCCCGGCATTGGCGACGACGCAGGCAAGCGGGCCCGCGTGCTCGGCCTTCACCGCCTCGAAGACGGCGGCGACCTCGTCCGGGCTGCGGATATCGGCCCGGTGCGCAGTGATCTTCCGGCCCGAGCCCGCGCCGGGCAGCGCCGCGGGGGCCGCGCTGGTATAGGTGAAGGCGACGTCGTACCCGTCCGCCGCGAGCGCCTCGACAATGGCCGCGCCGATGCCGCGCGAGCCGCCGAAGACGAGTGCTGTCCTGCTGGTCAAATCCTGTTCCTTTCCTTGGGTCCCGTGTCGTTCCGCCGGGCCTAGATGCTGATGGTGACGATCCGCTCCTCGGTCATCTCCTCGACGGCGTAGCGCGGTCCCTCGCGGCCGAAGCCGCTGTCCTTGCTGCCGCCGTAGGGCATGAGATCGACCCGCGAGCTGGAGGTTTCGTTGATGTGCACGCCGCCCACCTCGAGCTTGCGGGCAAACTCGAAGGCCGGGCCGATCTGGTTGGTGAAGACCCCGGTGGCGAGCCCGTAGGGCGTGGCGTTGACCGTGGCGATCGCGTCCTGCAACCTGTCGAAGGGCACGAGCGAGAGCACCGGGCCGAAGACCTCCTGGCTCATCACCCGCATGTCGGGCGTGACCCCGGCCAGCAGCGTCGGCTGCACCACCGAGCCCTCGCGCGCGCCGCCGACGAGGCACTCGGCCCCGGCCTCGACGGCCTCGGCGATCCAGCCCTCGACCCGTTCCGCCTCGCGCCGGTTGATCAGCGGGCCGGTCACCGTGCCCTCGACAGCGGGATCGCCGTAGCGGACCTTCGCCACGGCCTCGGCGAAACGCGCCCGGGCCTCGTCGAAGCGGCTGCGCTGGACCAGCGCGATCTGCACCGAGGTGCAGACCTGCCCGGCCTTGCGGAAGGAGGCGCCGACGATCTTCGGCACGGCGATGTCGAGGTCTGCATCCTCGCAGAGCACGGTGAAGGCGATCGAGCCCAGCTCCATCTGCGTGCGCCGCAGCCCGGCGCTTTGCTGGATCTGCCGCCCGACGCCGGTCGAGCCGGTGAAGGCGATGAAACGCACGCGCGGATCGGCGATGGCGCGCTGGGTCACTCCGCCGCCGCCGAGCAGCACCGACAGCAGCCCGTCCGGCAGCCCGGCATCGCGGAGGATCTCCGCCAGCAGGAGCGTCGTCGCAGGCGTCGCCGACGAGGGTTTGACCACCACCGCGTTGCCCGCGGCAAGCGCCGGGGCGACCTTGTGCGCGACGGTGTTGAGCGGCGAGTTGAACGGGGTCACCGCTAGCACGACGCCGAGCGGCACGCGCAGGGTGAAGGCGATGCGGTTGCCCTGGTTCGGCGCGCCCGAGATCGGGATCATCTCGCCCGAGAGGTTGCGCGCCTCTTCGCCGGCAAGCCGCAGGGTCTGCAGGCAGCGCGTGACCTCGGCATTGGCGTCGGCGGCGGTGAAGCCCGACTCCGCCTGGATCACCTGCTTCATCTGGTCCGCCCGTTCCAGGAGCAGCGCCGCGGCCCGGTCGAGGATCGCGCCGCGCTCGTAGGGCGCGGACGCGCCGCGGCGGAAGGCGGCATGGGCGGTCTCGATCATCTGGTCGAGCTGCGCGTCGCTGGCCTCGTGCCCGGTGGCGATCACCGCGCCGCTGAACTTGTCGATCACCTCGAAGGCGGGACCGGCACCGTGCAACGCGCGCCCGGCGAGGAACAGCGGCAGGCTGGCGGGGTAGACATGGGGCGCGGCGGCGGGCGCATCCTGGCGCATCGCGGGCTCCTCGGGGGTCACAGCCATAGGATTTCCTTTCGCTGGTCGATGTCGTTCAGGAGGCAGTGCGCCGGACCCTCGTGGAAGACCGCGCCCTGTTCCATGGCGTAGACCCGGTCGCTGAGCGCGAGCACGAGGTCGAGGTTGTGCTCGACGATGATCACCGGCACCTCGCGGCGCAGCCGGTCGAGCACGCGGAAGAGATCCTCGATCACCGCGGGGGCGAGCCCCTCGAAGGGCTCGTCGAGCAGCAAGAGCTTCACGTCGGCCGAGAGCGCCCGGGCGATGGCCAGCATCTGCTGCTCGCCGCCCGAGAGGAAGTCGGCGTGGGAGTTGATGCGTTCCTTCAGGCGCGGGAAGAAGTCGAAGATCTTCTCCTCGGTCCAGTGCGCGCCGCCCTGTCCGACCGGGCGGGCGAGGTGGCCGAGCGCGAGGTTGTCGCGCACGGTCATGCCAGAGAAGAGGCCGCGCCCCTGAGGCACGTAGCCGACGCCCGCGCGGGCGATGTCGGGCGCGGCCCATCCGGCGATGTCCTGCCCGGCGAAGTCGATGCGCCCCTCGCGCGGCTTCACCAGCCCCGAGACGGTCTTGAGGAAGGTTGACTTGCCCGCTCCGTTGCGCCCCAGCAGCGCGACGATCTCGCCCTGACGGACCTCGAGCGAGGCACCGTTGAGGATGTGGCTCTTGCCGTAGAAGGTGTGCAGCCCCTCGACCTTCAGCACCGGTGCGCCGCTTGCCGTGCCGACTTCGGCGCGGCCGGTGACGGAGGGGGTGCCGGTGCCGGTGTAGATTTCCTGCACCTTGGCGTTGCGGCGGATGAACTCGGGGCTGCCGGCGACCAGCACCGCGCCCTCGTTCATCACCGTCACCACGTCCGAGAAGCCGAGCACCCGGTCGATGTCATGCTCGACGATCAGCACCGGGATGTGATGCGCCACGGTGGTGACCAGCCGCCCCACGCGCTCGCGCTCGGCGGCGGCAAGCCCGGCCAGCGGCTCGTCGAGCAGCAGCACCGAGGGCTTGCTGGCGAGCGCGATGCCAAGGTCGACCAGCCGCTGCCCGCCGTAGGAGAGGTCTGCCCCGAGCGTGTCCTCGATGCCCTCGAGCCCGAGGAAGCGGATCAGCTCGGCGGTCTCGGCGTCGATGTCGGCGTAGCCGTCCACGTCGCGCCAGATGTTGAACCGTCCGGGGTGCTTGGCCTGGAAGGACAGGCGCAGGTTCTCGCGGATCGTGACGCCCTCGAAAAGGCTGGTGATCTGGAAGGACCGCGCGAGGCCCGACTGGCAGATCGCCTCGGGGCTCTTGCCGGCGATTGAGGCGCCGTTCAGCTCGATCTCGCCCGACGTGGGTGCGTATTTGCCCGAGATCAGGTTGAAGAGCGTCGTCTTGCCCGCGCCGTTGGGGCCGATGAGCGCATGGATCTGCCCGGGCCGCACCTCGAGCCCGGCCTTGTTCACCGCGCGGATGCCGCCGAAGTTCTTCGACACCTCGCGGGCGGAAAGCACGGTCGACGCCTTCGAGGGGGCGGGGCAGAGCGTCTGCGGCAGGTCCAGCCCTTCGTAGATCTTGCGCCGGCTCATCGCCGCGCCTTCCTCGGCGGGCGGGGTCATCCGGTGGCGCAGCTTCTGCACGATGCCGACGATGCCGCCGGGCAGGTACATGACGAAGCCGACGAAGATCAGCCCGAACCAGAAGAGCCAGTCGCCGGTGTAGGTCGACAGCAGCTCGCGGAAGGTGACGAAGAAGAGCACGCCCACCGCCGGGCCGAGGATCGGCCCGCGCATCCCGCCGATCACCACCATGGCGAGCAGCTCTCCCGAGAACTCGATCGAAGTGCTCTCGGCGGTGACGATGTAGTGCTGGAAGCCTGACAGGATGCCGCCAAGCGCGGTGACCATGGCCGAGAGCACGAAGACCAACAGCTTGTAGCGGTTGACCGGGTAGCCCTGGAACTGCGCGCGCTCCTGGTTCTCGCGGATCGCCACCAGCACGTGGCCGAAGGGCGAGCGCACGACGCGGATCAGCAGGTAGAGCACGCCGAGCCCGATGGCGGCGGTGAAGAAGTAGTAGGTGAGGTTGTCGGCAAGGTTCAGCGGCAGCAGCGTGCTGCGGTCGAACCCGCCGAGCCCGTCCTCGCCGCCGGTGACGGCGGTCCAGCGGAAGGCGATCGAGAAGGTCAGCGCCGAGAGCGCCAGCGTCATCAGCGCGAAGTAGACGCCGCGCCGGCGCAGCAGCAGCGCGCCGATGACCAGCGACAGCAGCCCGACGAAGACAAGCCCCGCGAGGATCGGCAGGATCATCTGCCCGGGGAAGAGGTGCTTCTGCGCCAGCGCCGCGGCATAGGCGCCGATGCCGAACCAGGCGGCATGGCCGAAGGAGACGAGCCCGGCGAAGCCCATCATCAGGTTGAGCCCCAGCGCCGCGATGGTCAGCACGACGATCTGCGTCGCGGTCGAGGAGGTCAGCCCGAAGAGCGGCAGCACGAAGGGCAGCAGCAGGAGGGCGATGGCCGCGCCGAGGAGCGTTGTGGTCTGGGTCTTCATGGCTCAGCTCTCGAACTTGGCGATGGATTCCCCGAGCAGGCCGCGCGGGCGCAGCAGCAGCACGAGGAACATCAGCACGTACATCGACGCCTCCGAGGCGGCGGGGGCGAAGTAGATGGTCACGCCGCGGGTCACCCCGACCAGCACCGCCGCCAGCACCACGCCCCAGAAGCTGCCGAGCCCGCCGATGATCACCACCACGAAGGCGATGGTCAGGATCTCCGAGCCCATGGCCGGGTGCACCGTGGTGATCGGCGCGAACATCGCCCCGCCGAGCGCGGCCAGACCCACGCCCAGCATCACCACCGCGGTCATGTAGGGCTGCAGCCGGATGCCGAGCGCGGCGACCATGTCCGGGTCCTGGATGCCGGCGCGCACCACGCGGCCGAAGGAGGTTCGGTTGAGCAGCAGCCAGATGCCGGCCAGCGCCACCGCGATCACCAGCAGCATCAGCAGCCGGTACTTGGAAAACAGCATGTTGCCGACGATCACCGAGCCGCGGATCTCCTGCGGCAGCGTGGCGGGCAGGGGGGCGGCGCCCCAGATCATACGGATCGCCTGCTCGGCCACCAGCGCGAGGCCGAAGGTCACCAGCAGGCTGAGGATCGGGTCCTCGTTGTAGAAGCGGCGCAGGATGAACCGCTCGAAGAGGATGCCGAGCAGCGCCACGGCGATGGGCGAGACGGCGACGGCGGCGGTGAAGCCGAGCGGCGCCGAAAGCTGCACGAAGACGTAGGCGCCAAGCGCGTAGAAGGCGCCATGGGCAAGGTTGACGATGCCGCCGACGCTGAAGATCAGCGACAGGCCGAGCGCGATGAGCAGGTAATAGCCTCCGAGCACGAGCCCGTTGACGACCTGCTCGAGGAGAAAGACGATTTGCATGGCGGTCCGTGATGTCCGGGCTGGCGGGTCGCGGCGGCGGTGGGCGCCGCCGCGATCCTGGTGTCAGGAATGGCGCGTCAGAGCTTGCAGGAGCCGCCCTCGACCGACGGGTAGATCGAGTCGAGCGGAGCGTCCGGGGCGGGCACCGCGCCGTCGAGCTGCAGCATGGTCTGCACGTCGTCGTAGCTGCCCGGCTCCTTCACGGTGAAGGCATAGGCCTCCTGGATGAGCTGGTGATCCTCGGGCCGGAAATAGGCCTGCCGGGCCTTCATGATGTCGAACTTGGCGCCGGACTCGAGGTAGTCGATCAGCTCGGGCGTCGCCGCGCTGCCGGTCTCGCTGATCGCCTTCGCGGCGATCTGCACGGCGATGTAGGAGATCCACGCGTGGTTTTCGGGGATCTTGCCGTATTCTGCCTTGAAGCGCTCGACGAAGGCCTGGCTTTCCGGCGTCTCGACGCTGTCGAGCCAGACCGTGGGCCAGGTGCCCGAGAGGTTCCCGACCCCCGCCGCCCAGGCGTCGGCGGTGTTGAGGTTGAAGCCCACCATCGGGTAGGGCAGGCCGAACTCGGCGTATTGCTTGACGAAATTGGTGACCTGGTTTCCCGCGAGGTTGAGGCAGACCACGTCGGGGTTCGCCTGCCGCACCTTCAGGATGAAGGGGCTGAAGTCGGTCACGTCCGTGGCGATGAGCTCGTCGCCGATCAGCTCGGCGTTGTTGGCGGCGAAGAAGGACTTGGCGGCCGCCAGCAGGTCATGGCCGAAGACGTAGTCGGCGGTTAGCGTGAAGAACTTCTTGCCCTCGACCATGCCGTCCTGCTTCAGCGCGGTGCCGACGGCGTTGACCATGGCGGTGTTGGGGATGTCGGTGCAGAACATGTAGCGCGAGCAGCGCTCGCCGCGCAGCACGTCCGAGCGCGGGCCGACCGCGACGAAGAGCTTCTCGTTGCGCGCCGCGACCTCGGAGATGGCAAGTGCCGTGGCCGAGCTGATCTCGCCCAGCAGGAAATCCACCCCGTCCCGCTCGAGCATGCGCTGCGCCTTGGTCGCGCCGTTCTCGGGGTTGATGGAATCCTCGCTCATCAACTCGATCTGCCGGCCGGCGGCACCGCCCGCGGCGTTAATCTCCTTAGCCGCGAGTTGGGCGCCCTCCACCGCCCAACCGCCCAGCGTGCCGAGAAAGCCGGTCATGGGGGTGAGGTGGCCGATGCGGATCGGTCCGCTCTGCGCGCGCACCAGCGCGGGGGCACCGAGGGTCGAGGCGGCGAATGTGCCGCCCGCGAGCATGAGGGCCGTGCGGCGTGTGAGCACGCTCTTGGGGCCCGCCAGCCGCGAGGTCTGATAATTTGTCATTTTCTCCTCCCAGATATGGAGACCATTTGAATGGTCCCATGCCGGGAAGCCTATCAGCCCGGAATTTCCCGCAAAAATAGGGAATTCGGAAGGAGATATAAGCTATGCATATGGCCCTCGGCGGTGCTAGGCTCGGCCATGGACATCAGACAATTGCGCTATTTCGTCGAGATCGTGGAAATGGGCAGCCTGTCGCGGGCGTCCAAGAGCCTGCACATCGCCCAGCCCGCGCTGAGCCAGCAGGTCGCCAAGCTCGAGGACCAGGTCGGGAAGGCGCTGCTCGTGCGCTCGCCCAAGGGGGTGACGCCGAACGAGGCGGGGCGCTCGCTCTACCACCAGGCCAAGCTGATCCTGCGCCAGTTCGACCACGCGATGACCATTGCCCGCTCCGAGGACGGGCAGGTCAAGGGCGTGGTGTCGATCGGCCTTCCGGCGACCACGGTCGCGGCGGTCGGCCTGCCGCTGGTGCGGCGGGTGCGGGCCAATTACCCGGGGATCTCGATCAACGTGGTCGAGGCGATGAGCGGCCATCTCGACACGCTGATCCGGCAGAACCGGCTCGACCTCGCGGTGCTGTTCTCGCGCGACAAGACCGAGGAACTGTCGGTCGATCCGCTGATGGTCGAGGAGCTCTTCCTGATCCTGCCGTCCGACAGCCGCATCCTCGCCGGGCGCGAGACCGTGACCATGGCCGAGATCGCCGAGGTGCCGCTGATCCTGCCGACCTCGGACCACGGGCTGCGCAAACGGATCGAGGCGGAATTCGAAAGCCGCGCGCTCAATCCGAGCGTGGTGGCGGAAATCGACTCGCTGTCGCTGCTGATGAATTGCGTGCACGACAATATCGGCGGGACGATCAAGCCGATGGGCGCGATCATGCAGGAAACGGCGCGGGGACGGGGATTCCGGCGGCTGCGGGTCAGCGACGCGCAGCTGCGGCGCTCGAACTACCTCTATTCGCTGCCCGCCGACGCGATCACCTCGGCCTCGACCGCGGTGGCGCAGGAGCTGAAGATCGTCGTTGACGAGCTCATCGCGCGCTCGGACGGGATAGGCTTCCTGCCGCGGCCCGAACCGGTCCGGCTGGGCCGGATCGGGCAGAAGGAGACGGCCTGAGCCCTAGTCGTCGCTGACCGGCGTGGTCGCCACGATGAAGGTCAGATCGCCGAGCCCGGTGTTCTGGATCGAATGCCAGGTTCCCGGGGTGATGAAGATGACGTCGTGCCGGCGCACGACGCGGCGCTCGTCGCCGATCTCCATCAGACCCTCGCCCTCGAGGATGTGGTAGACCTGCTCCTGCACCTTGTGCACGTGGCGCTCGACATAGGCCATCGGCTGGTAGGTCGAGATGCGGTAGTCGATCTGCCTCGATCCGGTGGTGTCCGGGTGCACCAGCGCCTTCGACAGGGCCGAGCCGTAATGCGCCGGGAACTGCTGCCACGGCTCCTCGGCGATGTTGCGGATGACGGTCTTGTACTCGGTCATGTTCCTCTCCTCCTCGTTGATCGTCACGGCCGCCAAGGGCTGCCGAAGACCGGCTCCTTGGGCTTCAGCGGCGGCAGTTCCCACGAGCCGGTGGCGGGCGGGCGGATGTCGGCGTCGACGTGCACGTCGATCAGCGCCGGACGGTTCAGCCGGATCGCCTCTTCCAGCGTGCCGGCGAAATCGCCGGGGCGGGTGACGGTGTAGCCCGCGACCCCTGCCGCCCGCGCCCAGGCGGCGAAGTCGGGATTGTAGGGGGTCTTGTTGTCGCCCTGGGTGAAGGCGGTGCCGTATTCGCGCCCGCCGAAATAGCCGTATTGCAGGTCGCGGATCGCGCCCCAGGCGAAGTTGTTCCAGACCACCCAGACCACGGGGATGTTGTACTCGACCGCGGTGCAGAGCACGTGCGGCACCATGGTGAAACCGCCGTCGCCACAGATCGACACGCAGACCTTGTCGGGCGCGGCGAGCTTGGCGCCGAGGATCGAACTCGGGCCGAAGCCCATGCCCGAGTAGCCCCAGGTGTTCAGCATCGACTGCGGGTTCCGCGCCTTCCAGAACTGCATGTACCAGTTGTGGTGCACGCCGGAATCGAGCGACAGGATCGCGTCGGGCGGCAGCACCTTCTGGCACTCCTCGACCACCCGGAAGGGCGAGATCGGCATCGCCTCGCTGCCCCAGTTGGGGGCGATGTAGGCGTCCCATTCCTGCGTCCACCCGGCGATGTCGGCGGCCCAGCCCTTGAGCCTCTCCTCGGCGGGCAGATCGCGGCCTTCCAACTCGGCGAGGATCTGGCGCAGGAAGCTGCGCGCGTCGGCGAGGATCGGCAGGTCGGGCAGGTAGTTGCGGCCGATCTCGGCATGGTCGACGTCGACATGGATGAGCTTGGTGTGCGGGAAGTTCCACGAATAGCCGGGCTTCCACGACGAGGCGGACCGGTCGTCGAACCGCGCCCCCACCGCCAGCACGAGGTCGGCGTGCCGTCCCGCATGGTTGGCCTGGTAGGCGCCGTTGCGGCCGATGAAGCCGAGCGACAGCGGGTCCTCCATGTCCATCGCGCCCATGCCATTCGGCGACGAGATCACCGGGATCCGCAGCCGATGCGCCAGCGCGGTCAGCTCGGGGCCCGCCTCGGACAGGGTGACGCCGTGGCCGATGAAGAGCACCGGGCGCTCGGCACCCAGCAGCATGTCGACGGCGCGGCTCACATCCTCGGCGCTGGCGCCGCTGCGACGCTTGCCGAAAGCGCCTCCGGGTGGTTCGTCGGGCACCTCGGCCTCTTCCTGGAAGAGGTTGTAGGGGATGTCGAGGTTGACCGGCCCGGGCCGGCCGGTGGTCATCTCCTGCATCGCCTGGCGCATCGCCAGCGGCAGCATCTCGACCCGCGAGGGCTGGAAGGAGCGTTTCACCACCGGCTTGATGACATTGTTGAAATCGGCCTGGTGGTGGCGGTTCAGCTCCTGGAAGGCGCCCCGGTTGAACTGCGAGGTGGGCACGTTGGCGGTGATCGCCAGCACCGCCGAGCTGTCGGTCTGCGCCACCGCGAGCCCCATGATCTGGTTGGCCGAGCCCGGCCCCGTCGAGGTCAGCGTGGCGGCCGGCCTGTGCGAGACGCGGAAGTAGCCGTCGGCCATGTGCACCGCGGTCTGCTCGTGCCGGGGCGAGACCAGCCGCAGCTCGTCCCTGCGCTCGTACATGCAATCCAGCAGGCCGACGTTGCCGTGACCGCAGACGCCGAAGACATGGTCGATGCCCTCGGCGATCAGCCGGTCGGTGATGATCTCGCCACCCTTGCGTGTGGTCATGGGGTCTCCTCCCTCAAGTGCCTGTCCTCATGTGCCGATGCCGGCGGCGTGCCGTGCCGCGCGCCAGCCGAATGTCAGCGCCAGCCCGAGCTGGGCGCCCGCGCCGGGGTACTCGCCGCCGAAGGGCGAGTGCATGTCGTTGCCGCAGGCGTAGAGCCCGGGGATGGGAATGCCCGCGGCATCCAGCACCCGGGCGTGGGTGTCGGTGACCAGCCCGCGGCTGGTGCCGAGCGGCGTGGGTTCGATCCGCAGCGCATAGAGCGGGCCGGGGCCGATCCTGCCGAAACAGGGGTTGGGCGCGTGATCCGGATCGCCGAGCGCGCGGTCATAGGCGCTTTCGCCGCGGCTGAAGGCGCTGTCCGTGCCGGTCTCCGCATCGGCATTGACCTGCGCCAGCGTCGTGGCCAGCGCCTCGGCCGGCAGGTCGAGCCTGCGTGCCAGCGCTCCGGCGTCGGGCGCGGTGATCAGGTAGCCGCTGGCGATGTAGCGCCCGAGATGGGGCGTGCGGGGGCGGATCGCGCCGAAGCCGTAGCGCGCGATGAAGCCGCGGTCGCAGATCATCCATGCGGGGATGGTCTGGCCGTTCGTGTTGGCGGCGTACATGGCGCGGACGAAGTAGTGGTAGGGCAGTGCCTCGTTGGCGAAGCGCCGGCCGTCCTGCCCGACGATGATCGCGCCGGGCTTGGCGCGGTCGAGCACGATATGCGGGTAGGGCACGTGGCTGCCGTCGGCGCGCGTGAAGATCGAGCTCGGGAACCAGAGGGCATTGTCGGCGCCCGGCGGGCCGAGCCGTCCGCCCGCCTCGAGCCCGAGCTTCAGGGTCGAGCCGTCGCAGCCGGGCGCGGCGGGGGTGAAGCCGGGCACGGGCTCCGGCATCTGCTCGGCGCGCATCCGGGCGCTTGCCGGGAAACCGCCGCCTGCAAGCACCACGCCCTGCGCCGCCGTGACCCGCTGGCCGTCCGCAAGAGTGACGCCGGTGACGCGCCCTGCGTCCGATGTCAGCGCGGTGACATGCGCCCCGGTCCGGACCCGCACGCCGCGGTCGCGGCAGGCGCGGTAGAGCCGCGCGACCAGCGCGTTGCCCATGACCAGCCGCGTGCCGCGCCGGTAGCCGCGCAGCCGGTCGGCGGCGGTGCGACCCATGAGCGCCAGCGCAAGTCCCGCGCCACGCGCGGAGCGGTCGGCCCGGAGCAACTGCGCCGCCTCGGCGCGGGTGACCATCACCTGCCCGAAGAGCATGAGTTCCCGCAGCGGCTCGGCCAGCGTGGCGAAGTCCTTGCCCAGTTGCCGCCCGTCGAAGGGAAGCGGCTCGAGCGCGCGCGATCCCGGCGCCGCGCCGGGCAGCTCGGGTCGGTAGTCCTGCGAGGCGGTGAGCGGGCGCAGCGCGAGCCCGGCATGTGTGCTGAGATCGGCGAGCATCTCGCGGGCGCTGTCGAGGAAGGCGCCGCGCATCTCCCGCGGGGCCTTGTCACCGACGAGGGCATCGAGATAGCGCACCGCCTCGGCAAGATCGGCATCGCCGCCCGACTGCGGATTTCCCGGCACCCAGACCGTGCCCGAGGACCGGGCCGAGGTGCCGCCGAGGGTGCCTCGGTGCTCGAGCACGAGGCAGTCGAGCCCGCCGAGCGCCGCGGTCAGCGCGGCGCCGAGCCCCGCCGCGCCGCTCCCGAGCACGATCAGGTCGACGCGCTCCGGCAGCGCCGGACGGGGCTGGTCCGATGCCGCGCTGCCGGTCTGTGTCGGGGTGGGATCAAGCGACATTTCTCGTGGCTTGCGATGGGGTTCCGGGGTCTCGTCCAGTGTTAGCGGGCTTGGGTGATCGCGCCAAAAACGAAATCCCGATACGGCTATAAGCGTTCGGTATGCCCCGATCCGCCTCACCCCCCGCCGTCATCGCTTGCGCTGCGCGTCGCGGACGAGGGCGGCGAGGCGGTAGAAGCCATGTGCCATCTTCGAGTAGGGCATGAGCAGGAAGAAGGCGAGCACCGCCCCGAGATGCAGCGCCAGCAGCACCTCCAGCGCCGAGGTGCCGCCGAGCGCGTAGAGCGCGAGCCCCGAGGCGCTCACGGTGAAGAGCAGCGCGATGAAGCCGAACTCGCCGCCGCGCACCTCGGGCGCCTGCAGGTCGGGCGCGGCCTTTGCCTTTAGGTGCATCATCCCCAGCGTGCCGGCGCAGAGCATGAGCCCGCCGATGACCCCGAAGAGCTTGGGCAGCGACAGCAGCCGGTAGGGCGCCTCGATGCCGAATCCGTAGTGCAAAATCGTGCCGGTCGCGGTGGCGGCGAAGCAGAGCAGGAAGCCGTACATCACCAGCTGGTGCATCACGCGGCGGCGCTGCGAGAAGACGTCCTCCTCCTCGAAGTTGCAGCCGTCGCCATGCCCGCCCGCGAGGTTGCGCATGGTGGCGGCCGAGCCGAAGGCGGCGCGCAGGTCGGCCAGCGTCACCGGACCGCCCCCGACCCGGCGCCAGTAGCGGCGCAGCCCCACGCCCATCGCGGCGAGCGGCAGCAGGAAGGCGGGCAGGAAGATCGCCACCATCGCGCCATGCGCCATCACCGCGTAGAAGCCCGTGCCGCCGCTGGAAAGGTGCCGCGCGGCCCAGAAGAGCAGTGCCATGGCGAGTACGGCAACCCCCGCGATGAGCGTGCCGTTGTGGTGGAACGCCCGGCCCAGGGGGGCGGGGAAGGCGGTCTCCTCCCAGCTTTCCTGCCGGACCTCGGCCAGCACGCCGGGCAGGTTCAGCGCGAACTCGTGCGGGGCGGTGTACTGGCAGGCGTAGTGGCAGTTCTGGCAGTTGTGGCAGAGGTTGGCGAGCTGCGTCAGGTCGCCGTCCGAGAAGAACCGCCCCGCGTGCATCGCCGGGAAGACGGCGCAGTAGCCCTCGCAATAGCGGCAGGCGTTGCAGATCTGTGCCTGTCGGCGGGCTTCCTCGATTGGGTTATCGTACATGGCGCGCTGCCTCCCGTCCGGCGATGCGGCCGAACACCGTTCCGATGGTCATTCCGTACCCGGCCAGGTAGCCCTGGCCGAGGATCGAGCCGGCCATGGTCTCGCCGGCGGCCCAGAGGTTCTCGATCCGGCCCGTCTCCGTGCTGCAGCGCGCGGTCTCGTCGACCTTCAGACCGAGGTAGGTGAAGGTGACCCCGGTGCGCAGCGAGTAGCCGTAGAAGGGCGGCTCGGCGATCGGCCGGGCCCAGTTGGTCTTGGGCGGGGTGAGGCCGGTGGTGGCCACCCCGTCGAGCTCGGTCGGGTGGAAGCTTGAGGTGTCGCCGCAGGCGGCGTTGAACGCCGCGACCGTCGCAAGCAGCTTCTCCTCGGGCAGCTCCATCTTCCGCGCCAGTTCGTCGAGCGTGGCCGCCTCGATGGGCGGGAAGACCGAGGGCATGAAGAGCGGCAGGGCGCGCGAGTCGATGATTGCATAGCCGACCTGATCGGGCTGCGCCGCCACCAGACGGCCCCAGATCGCGTAACGCTTGGGCCAGACGTCCTCGCCCTCGTCGTAGAAGCGCTCGCCATTCTTGTTCACGACGATCGAGAAGGGCACGCAGTCGAGCCGGGTGACGATGCCGCCGTCGTATTTCGGCGCGCGCCCGTCGATGGCGACGGCGTGGCACTGGGTGGGATCGCCGACCGAGGTCACGCCCTGATCCAGCAGGTCCTTCAGCACCGTGCCCCGGTTGTAGGGCGTGCCGCGGATGAGGAAGTTGCGCGCCGGGGGTCCCCAGGCCTCGGTCAGCCAGTCGATGTTGGCCTGGAAGCCACCCGAGGCGACGACCACCGCGCGCGGGCGCAGCGTGTGGAGCTTGCCCGCGTGCTCATACTCGACCCGCGTGACGCGCTGGCCCTCGAGCGCGACATGGCGCACCGGAGCGTCGTAGAGCACCTCGACCCCGAGCGCCTCGGCGGTGCGGTAATAGGCGTTCACCAGCGACTTGCCGCCCCCCATGAAGAAGGCGTTGGTCCGCGCCAGCGACAGCGTGCCCGAGAGCGAGGGCTGGAAGCGCACGCCATGCGCCTCCATCCACGGCAGGCACTCCTGCGACTGGCGGATCACCATGCGGGCCAGCCCCTCGTCGGTGCGCCCGCCGGTCACTCTCAGGAGATCGGCGAGGTATTCCTCCTCGCCGTAGCTCTCGACCAGCACCGACATCGGCGCCTCGTGCATGCAGCGGAAATTGCGGGTGTGGCGCGAGTTGCCGCCCCGGTAGGATTTCGGCGCGGCCTCGAGGATCAGCACCTTCGCGCCATCCTCCGCCGCGGTGATCGCGGCACAGAGCGCGGCATTGCCCCCGCCCAGCACCACGATGTCGTATCTGTCGTCTTGTGTCGTCACGATGTGCTTCCTCTTGCAGGGAAAAGGCTAGCAACCGCGATCTCTCTTGATAATTGCAATTGTCAGAGAGATTATGCCGTCATGCGCATCAATTTCGACTTCGCCGATCTCGAAGCCTTCCTCGTCCTGTGCGAAACCGGATCGTTCGTCGCGGCGGCCCGGCACCTCGGGCATTCGCAATCCACCCTGACGCGGCGGATCCGGTCGCTCGAGGAGGAGCTCGGCACGCCGCTTTTCGAGCGCACGACGCGCTCGGTGCGGCCGACGCTCGCGGCCAAGCGGTTCCGGGCCCGCGCGCAGACCATGCTCGACGACGCGCGCGAGAGCCTGCGCGAGATGCAGGACGAGACCGCGCGCTTTCGCCACCAGACCGCCACCATCGTCACCGTCGCCGCGGTGCCAAGCTCGATCCCGCGGCTGCTGATCCCGGCGGCGGGGCTCTTCTCGACCGTCGCGGGCTCGGCGCGGCTGCGCATCCTCGACCTTCTGGCCAACGAGGTCGCCGAGGCGGTGCTGGCGGGCGAGGCGGATTTCGGTCTCAGCTCGCTGACGACGCAGGAGCCGGGGCTGCATTTCGAGCCGCTGCTCGAGGACCGGATCGTGCTGGCGGTGCCGCGCCAGCACCCGTTCGCCGACAAGGGGCCGGTGCAGTGGCGCGACCTCTCCGGCCAGCGGCTGATCCTGCCGATGCAGGGCAGCGGCAACCGCGCGTTGATCGACCGGGTGATGGCGCGGCACCGGATCAGCCTGCACTGGAGCTACGAGGTGCAGCGCACAGCGACCTCGCTGGAGATGGTGCGCTCGGGGCTGGGGATCGCGCCGCTGCCGCTCTCGGCGGTGCCGCTGACCGGGGGCGAGGACTACGCGCTCTGCGATCTGGCCGGGCCCGAGGTGACGCGCGGCTTCTGGCAGGTCACGCGGCTGAAGGCGCGGCTCTCGCCGGACGCGCAGAAGCTGCACGACCTGATCGCCGCCGGTGCGCAGGGCCGCTGATCAGGCCAGCAGGTCGCGCAGCCCGGCGTAGATCAGCCGCACCGACAGCAGGATCAGGATCGCGTCGAGCGCGAGGCGGAAGCGCTTGTCGTCCATCCGGTTGAGCAGCAGCTTGCCCGCCATGGTGCCGACGAAACCCGCCGCGATCATCGCGACGATGAAGGCCCACCAATGCGCGAAGGCAAAGCCGAGCAACCCGAAGGCGATGGTCTTGACCCCGTGCTGCACGGTCATCAGCGCGGCGTGGGTCGCCACATGGGAATGGCGCGGCAGGTTGTGCGACTTGGTGAAGGTGGCGACAAAGAGCCCGGTCGCGCCGAAGAACATGGTCAGGAAGCTCGACACCGCGCCGACGATTGCAGGCCAGTCGCGCAGCCCCTTGGGCGGTGTGGCGAAGACCGAGTAGATGACGAAGACGCCGATGCCGATCTGCATGATCGAGGGCGGCAGGGTCACCGCGATGGCGCCGCCCGCCGCCGCGCCGATCACCGATCCCAGCGCAAATGCGGGAATGGCGGGCCAGAAGATGTGCCGGAAGGTCAGCGCCGCGCGCCCGAAGTTCGAGCCGATCTGGATCACCCCATGCGTGGGGATGAGCGCCGCCGGGGGCACCAGCGTCGCCATGACCGCCAGCAGGATGCCGCCGCCGCCGATGCCGAAGGCCACGGTGATGAAGGAGGCGGCGAAGCTCGTGCCGATGAGCACGGCGAAAACGGTTTCGGCCATGCCGTCGGGCAGCAGCAGGGAAGGGATCATGTCGGGCTTGCTCTTGAGGTAAGGTGCGGTAGGGTCTCACCTATTGCGGGGGGGAACAAGGGATGCGGGTTGATTACCTGGGGCTGGAGGCCTTTGTCGCCATCGCCGATTACGGCTCGTTCCAGCGGGCGGCGGAGGCGCTGAACCTCAGCCAGGCCGCGCTCTCGCACCGGCTGCGCAAGATCGAGGACGATCTCGGCTCGCCGCTGCTGATCCGCTCGAGCCGCGAGGTGTCGCTGACCGCCATCGGACAGGGGTTGCTGCCCGAGGCGCGGGCGCTGCTGAAATCGCTCTACGACACCTACGAGTCTGTCCGCTCCGGGGCGCAGAGGCAGGCGCGGAACCTCGCCTTCGCCTGCCTGCCGTCGATCGCCAACGCGGTGATGCCGCAGGTGCTGCAGACCCTGAGCCGCGAGCGCCCCGACATCGCCTTCGAGGTGCTCGACATCCCGGTGGACCGCATCTCGGGCGCGGTGCGCAACGGCGCGGCGGAGTTCGGCATCACCATCGTCTCGGCGGAGCTGTCGGACCTGCGGCTGCGGCCGCTGGTCGACGAGGACTACCAGCTCTTCGTGCCCGGGGACCACGACTTCGCGCGGCGCAGTCATGTGACGCTCGAGGATATCGCGGGGCTGAAGTTGGCGCGCATCCGCTCGCAGTCGAAGAACCGCCAACTGCTCGAGTCGGCCTTCGGCGAGATGCGCGACCGCATCCTGTGGCATTTCGAGGTGCAGAACGCGACGCTGGCGATGCGCCTCGTGAGCGCGGGGATCGCGCTCACCATCCTGCCCGAAAGCGCCATCGCCATGGCGCCCGCCTCGCTCGTCGCGGTGCCCTTCCGCGGGGTGCGGCTGCAGCGCACGCTCGGCATCGTGTCGCGGCGCGGGGTGCCGATCTCGGAGAACGCGGCGGCGCTGCTCGACCGGATCGAGGGGGAGCTGCTGAAGAAGTTCCGCGCGCATGTCGCGCTCAGCTCGGAACGGGCGTCCAGACCTCGGGATTGATCATCTCGACCGGCGCCCCCGCGGCATAGGCGTTGACCAGCCCGTAGATGTCGCCGAACTGCAGGTCGAGCGTCTCGGCGGTGACGAAGCCCACGTGCGGGGTGGGGATGACCCGCGGATGCGACAGCAGCGGATCGGCGGGGTTCTCCACCGGCTCGGCGGGGAAGACGTCAAGCGCGGCGCGGCCGATCCGCCCGGCCTCCAGCGCCGCGAGCAGCGCGCCCGGCGCGATCAGCCCGGCGCGCGAGGTGTTCACCAGCACCGAGTCGGGGCTCATGCCCATCAGGTCGGCCTCCGTCACTTCGCCCTTGGTCTCCGGCGTCAGGCGCTTGTGCAGCGAGACCACGTCAGAGCCGGCAAAGAACGCCTCGCGGCTTTCGGGGACGCTCACGCCCTCGGCGCGCGCGCGGGCACGGCCCTCATCCGAGGCCCAGACCTGCACCTCCATGCCGAAGGCACGGGCGTAGCCGGCGACCGCCCTTGCGATCCCGCCGTAGCCGTAGAGCCCGAGCGTCCTGCCCGCCACGGTGCGCCCGAGTGGCGCCTCACCCTGCCACGCCCCGGCGCGGGCCGAGGCGATCTGCTCGGGCAGGTAGCGCAGTGCCGCGATGATCAACCCGAAGGTCAGCTCGGCGGTCGAGGTCGACGGCGCCTCGCGCCCGGTCTTCGAGCAGAAGAGCACCCCGGCGCGGCTCAGCGCCTCGGCGTCCACGTGGTTGTGCTGCCCGCGCATGGCGATCAGCTTCACCCCGTCCAGCGCCGCGGCCAGCTCGGCGGTGATCGCGGTACGGTCGCGGAAGAGCACCACCGCCTCGGCCCCCTTCAGCCGCGCGGCCAGAGTGGCTGCATCGGGCGCGCGGTCGGTCCAGACCGTCACCTCATGGCCTTCCAGCAGCGCGAAGGATGGCAGGCCTCGCAGGGAATCGTACCAATCGTCGAGAATGTGAACCTTCACAGCAGGCCCTCCAGCGAAACGGGATGTTCGGTGCCGCTGTGCCCGCCCGGATGGGCGCGGCGGATCACCGGCGAGACGACCCGGTCCGAGACCGGGAAGTCCCACACTGCCGCACCGCCGCGCCGGGCGAAAGCCTCGATGAGCGCGGGCAGCGCGGCAAGGTCGGTGACGCGCTCGCCGCCGATGCCGAAGCCGCGGGCGATGGCGGCAAGGTCGGTGCGCCCGAACACCGCCCCGTCCTCGGGCAGGCCCTCGTCGCGCAGCTTGTGGATTTCGGATCCATAGGCGCCGTCGTTGAGCACGCAGATCAGGATGTTGAGCCCGTGGCGGCGGAAGGTCTCGAGCTCCTGCACGTGCATCAGCAGCGAGCCGTCGCCATCGAACATGACCACCGTGTCGCCGGGCCGGGCGGCGGCGACACCCATGGCGTAGGAGATGCCGTTGCCGATCGCGCCGAACTCGCGGATCGTCAGGAACTCCGCATGGGGCCGCTTCATGTGCGCGAAGAAGAACGAGCAATGGCCCGAGGAATTCACCATCTGCCAGCCGCGCGGCAGGGCGGCGTCGAGCGCGGCGACCACGTCGCGGGGGTCGAGCACATCCTCCTCGGGCGGGAAGCTGGCGGTGTCGGCGGGGGCCTCGGCGATGGCGCGGGCAAGCGCCGGGCTGCGCCAGCCGGGGCGCGGCTCTGTGGCAGCCACCAGCGCCTCGGCCGTCAGCCGCGCGTCGCCGCGCAGGTGGTGGCGGGCGGCGACGAGCCCCTGGCTCACCGCGCGCGGCGCGACGTCGATCTGCACGATGTCGGCGGCGGGGAAGAGCTTGCCCTTGTCGAGGTTGTGCTGGGTGAGGCGGCAGCCGAAGGCGAGCACGAGGTCGGCCTCGGCGAAGAGCCCGCGCGCGAGCGTCGAGGAAAAGCCCCCCGCGACGCCGAGGCAATAGGGCTCGCCGTGGAAGAGACCGCGCGCGGGCAGGGTGGTGCAGAGGAGGGCGCCGGTCCTTTCGGCGAGCGCGCGGCAGGCCCCCGCCGCGCCGGAGTCGGCCGCGCCGAGCCCGGCCATGATGACCACGCGCCGCGCCGCATTGATACGTGCGGCGAGCGTCGGCACGGCGTCGGGATGCGGCGGCAGCGGGGCCAGCGCGGGCAGGATCTCGGCCGAGGGCGCGGGGCGCGGCAGCGCGGCGTCGAGGGTCTTTGCCTGGAGGTCGAAAGGCACGCCGATGACCACCGGCACGCGGTCCTGTTGCGCCTCGACAAAGGCGTCGCGGATCGCCTCGGCCATGCGCGGAACGTGGTGCAGCCGGTGATAGCGCGCGCCACAGGCGGTGACGAAGGGCGCCTGCTCGAGCCCTTGGTTGTACCAGGCCGAGCCGATTGGCGCCTCGCCGGCGAAGATCACCAGCGGCAGGCGGGCGCGCACCGCGGCGGGCAGGGCGGTGAGCACCTGCGTCAGCCCCGGCCCGCAGGTGACCGTGGCGATCCCGACCTTGCCGGCCTTGCGCGCGTACGCCGAGGCGGCAGCGACGGCGCAATGCTCGTGCCGGACGTAGATCATCCGGGTGCCGCGCTGCGCGAGCGCCGCGGCGAAGTTCATGTTCGCGTCGCCAAGGAGGGCAAAGCAGGTGTCGACCTGTTCCGCGGCGAAGCAGTCGGCGAGATGTTCGAAAACGTGCAGGGCCATGGCCGGCTGTCCTCTGGATCGGTGGGTCTGTGCGGCGCGCGCCATGGGTCCGGCGGCGCCTTACGGTGGCGGGAGCGGACACGCTTTCCGGCGCGCCGCCGCGGGGCGGGCGCGTGGACGGGTCCGGAAGAGGGTCCCGCGCGGCGCGGCGCTGGCGGGCCGACCGCGCGGGGGAGGCCGGCTCAGCCTGCGCCGGGCCAGACCGCCTCGGGGATCAGCACCTCGCCGCGGGCGAGCAGGCGCGCGGTGCGCACCACGCCGGCGGATTGCACGGCGATGCCGTCGCCCTGCCGCTCGTGGTTGACCACCACCTCGAAGGTGCCCGAGGGGTGCTCGATGCCGACCGGGACCGGGCTCGGCAGCGCGCCCAGCCCGGCGGGAAGACCGTCGGCCACGGTGCCGGGCAGGATGGTGCAGGTGGCGATGCACTGCCCGCCGGTCACCGCCATCGAGGGATGGCAGGCCCAGGGCATGAAGTAGCGCGCGGTGATCGTGCCGCCGTTGCGCGGCGGCGCCAGCAGCGCGATCTTGGGGGTCACCGATTTCGACACGTCGCCGAGCCCCATCATCTCGCCGGCGCGGAGGCGGATCGCCTCGGCGCGCTCGAAGAAGGCGCCGTTGGCGTCGAGCTCGGCCTGCGTCTCGTAGCCGGTGAGGCCGAAGTCCTCGGCCCTCGCCATCATCACCGGCATGGCGACATCCATGCAGGTGACCTCGATCCCGTCGATCACGTCGCGCAGCCTGCCGGTGGGCAGCAGCGCGCCGGTGACCGAGCCGACAGCCTCCATGAAGCTGAGCCGGATCGGCGCGGCGGTGCCGGGCACGCCGGGGATGGCGTAGTCGCCGGTGTAGGCGACCTTGCCTCCCGGCGTCTGCACCACGGTCTCGATCACCGCCTCGGTGTTGACCGCGTGGACGCGCACGACCGTCTCGCCGTCGCGGGCGGGGACGAGACCCATCTCGATCGCCGCCGGGCCGACGCCGACGAGGATGTTGCCGCAGGTCGGCCGGTAGTCGACCTCGCGCTTGTCGACCGCCACCTGCGCGAAGAAGAAGTCGACATCGCAGTCGTCGCGGCTGGGGGGCGAGAGCATCGCGACCTTGGTGGTGACGGCGCTGCCGCCGCCGAGCCCGTCAATGTTGATCGGGTGGCCCGCGCCGATCACGGCCAGAAGCACCTCGGTCAGGGTCTCGCGGTCGGCGGGCAGGTGCTCGCGCCGGAAGTAGGGCCCGCGCGACGTGCCGCCTCGCAGGAAGTGATAGGGGATCGCGGTTTGCGTCATGGAGCGTTCCTCAGGTGAGCGGCCAGGGCAGGTCGGCAAGCGTCTGCAGCCAGCCCGGCGGCAGATCGCGGCCAAGCACCCAGGCAAGACCGGTGATGAAGGCGAGGCCGATGGCCGTCGCCAGGAGAGTTCCGGGCCAGCCGAAGCGGCCGCGCACCCGGAAGAAGGCGAGCAGGAAGAGCGTCAGCGCGATGAAGAGGCCGAAGGCGAAGGTCATCGCGACAAGCGCCACGAACCAGGCCAGCGTCGACCAGAGCCCCATCGGCGCCTCGCCCTCGGCCCCGCGCTCGATGTCAATGAAGACGTCGTCGGTGGCCGGGGACCGCGCCATGCGCAGCAGCAGGAAGAGCCCGCCGACCAGCGTCACGAGGCCGATGGTGAGCGGGAAGATCCGGTCCTGCAGCCGCCCCACGCCCCAGGCGTCGATCGTGCTGAGCGCGGCATAGGCCACGAGGATCCCCAGAAAGATCGCCGGGGCCCGCTTGCCGCCCGTGGGGGCGTCGATGTTCTCGCGGATGTTCTTCGAGGCGCGGATGCCGACGACCACCGACAGGATGGTCAGCACCAGCAACCCGATGGTGATCGGCGACAGGATGTAGTCCCAGCCCATCGCCGCCGAGCGGTGGAAGCGCGAGGCCGAGATCTGGTAGGCCTGGTTGACGAAGATCTCGGTCTGCCGCGACAGCACGAAGCCGATCAGGAAGGCCGGGCGCGAGAAGTCGAAGCGGCGCAGCATGATGCCGATGATGCCGATGAACACCAGCGCCGCGAGGTCGAGCGCCGACTGCCGCGACTGGAAGGCGGCGAAGGCGATGATCATGAAGAGGTAGGGCGCGATGATGGTGAAGCGGATCGTGGTCATCTTCGCGATCCATTTCGACAGCAGGATGCACAGGCCCGCGCCGACCACGTTGGCCAGCGCCAGCGACCAGACGATCGTGTAGGTGATGTCGATGTTGTTGCGCACCATCTGCGGGCCGGGCGTCATGTTGAGCAGCGCCAGCCCGCCGAGGAAGATCGCCATCGAGCCCGAGCCGGGGATGCCGAAGATCAGCGTCGGGACGAGCCCGCCGCCCTCCTTGGCGTTGTTCGAGCTTTCCGGCGCGATGACGCCCCGGATGTCGCCCTGGCCGAATTTCGAGCGGTCCTTGGCGGTCTGCACCGCCGAGCCGTAGGCCAGCCAGTCGACGACCGAGCCGCCGAGGCCGGGGATCACCCCGACGATCACCCCGATCACCGCGCAGCGCGCCGAGAGCCACTTGTGCTGCCACCAGTCGCGCACGCCCTGGCCCCAGCCGTCGCCCAGCGTGCCGCCCTCGGCGATGGGCCGGTCCTGGCGCAGCAGCGAGACGATCTCGGGCACGGCGTAGATGCCGAGGCCGACGATGACGAGCTGGAAGCCGTCGACGAGATAGGGGATGTCGTAGGTCGACATGCGCAGGCTGCCACCCGCCGGGGCGGCGCCGATGGTGCCGAAGAGCACCCCCGCACCCGCCGCGACGACACCCTTGAGCGGCACGCGGCCGGCGAGGATCGCCACCATCGACATGCCGAGCACGGTGATCATCAGCATCTCGGGCAGCCCGAAGGCAAGGATCAGCGACCGCGCGATCAGGATGAAGAACGACAGGATCACCGCGCCGAAGAGCCCGCCGAAGAGCGAGGCGGTGAAGGCCGCCGATAGCGCCCGCGCCGCGTGGCCCTGCTTGGCCAGCGGAAAGCCGTCGAGCACCGTGGCCTGGCTCGCCGAGGAGCCGGGGATGCCCAGCAGAACCGACGAGAACGTGTCCGAGGTGGGGATGACCGCGATGAGCCCGACCATGAGGGCAAGGCCCGCGACGGGCTCCATCCCGTACATGAAGGGCAGCAGCAGCGCGAGGCCGGCGATGCCGCCGAGACCGGGCAGAACCCCGATCGAGAGGCCGAGCAGCACGCCGCACACGAGGTACATCAGCTGTTTCGGCTGGAAAATAAGGGTCAAGGCCTGCCCCATGTGAGGCAGGGCCTGCAGGATCGTGTCCACGAGAGACTCCACTGGTAGAGGATGGACGGACCCGCCCGGAAAGCCCCCGGGCGGGCGGTCAGATCACGGCGCGATGGCTCATTGCATCGTGATGCCGTAATCCTCCTGCAGCCAGTCGAGGACGTATTGCTTGGCCTCGGGGCTGATCGCGGTGGCCTGCTCGGTGGCCGAGACGGCGCCGTCTCCGACCAGCTGCGGGTAGACGCCCAGCACCTCGGCCGCGGCGTCGGCGAAGCCGTCGGCGGTCACGATCGAGCGCAGCGCCTCGGTGTAGGCGTCAACCACTTCCTGCGATGCCGAAGCGGGCAGGAAGATGGTCTTCTGGTTGCCGAAGCCCGCGATGATGAAGGCCTTGATCGCGTCCCAGGCCACGCCCTCGGTCTGGCAGGCGGCGGTCGCCGCGCAGACTTCCTTGAACGAGGGCAGGTCGGGGAATGTCGGGTCGCGCACGATGTTGCCCGCGTCGTCGAGCGCGCCCCAGGTGAAGATCGGCACGGCCAGCCCGTCGTCGACCAGCGGCTGGACGTTGGCGATGTAGGCCGAGGAGGTCTGGTAGTCGATGTTCGACTCGCCGCGCTCGAACATCAGCCGCCCGTCGCCGCGCCCCTCGACGCCGAAGACCGGGTCCACGTCGAGCCCGAGCATCTTGAAGGCCAGCAGCGGCACGAGGTCGAGCGTGGTCGCGCCCTGCGAGCCGTAGAGGTAGATCTCGCCGCCGAGGTCGTCCATGTCGCCGTCGAACTTCGCGCCGAGGTCGGGCGGCAGGTATACCACGCCGCCGGTGGCCGAGGCGAGCACCGGCTGCCAGCCGGTGTAATCGTAGCGCACTCGCGGATCGCCGAGCAGGTAGGGGAACTTGGTCGAGCCGGAATCGCCGAAGATGGTCAGCCCGTCGCCCTTGTCCTGCTCGCCCTGGAACCAGTTGGCCCCCTCGGTCGAGCCCGCGCCGGGGCGGTAGCGCACGACCACGGTCGGCTTGCCCGGCAGCGCCTCGGACAGCAGCGGGGCGAAGAAGTTCGCCCATTGCGCCGAGCCGCCGGATTCCGCGAAGGGAATGGTGTATTCGACTGTCTTTCCAGAGAAGTCGGCGGCCATCGTGCCCGAGGCCACGGTCGCCATCAGGGCCGCCGCGGCGGTCCCGGCAAATGCGGTACGTTTCATGTTTTCCTCCCGAATGTTCCCCGTGCTCTCCCGTGCGCGGGATCGCCGTGGCCGAGGCCGGGCGACAGGGGGAGGATGTCAGTGGGAGTCTCTCAAATCAAATTTATATAAGGAAACTTTGCATGCATGAAACTTATCCATGGCCTCATAGGATTCGCCGCATACGCGGGGGCGTCGCGGTCACGTCCTGCCCAAGTCTCGGCAAATTTTCTCCAGCAAGATCAACTTGATAACACGAAAAACGCCTCGCGTCCCCGTCTTCACCGACCCGGATGTCGCTGCCGAAACGGCCTCTCGAAGGAAGCTCTTGAACCGTTTCCACAATTGTACACCATGGTATTCATTGGTTTGACGCGGGAGAGGGACCATGAACGACACGATCAACGTGGCAGAGGCGCGGGCCCGGCTGCGGGCCATTCTCGCGGGCGGGGACTGCGTGCGCCCGGCGTCCGTCTATGACGCGCTGACGGCCCGCGCCGCCGCGCGGCTCGGCTTCCGGCTCGGGATGCTCGGCGGGTCGGTCGCGGCGCTGGCGGTGCTCGGCGCGCCGGACCATGCGCTGCTCTCGCTCGACGAGTTCGCCGGGCTCTGCCGCCGGATCTGCCGGGTGGGGGCGCTGCCGCTGATCGTCGACGCCGACCACGGGTTCGGACCCGCGCTGCACGCGATGCGCACGGTCGAGGAACTGGAGGCGGCCGGGGTCGCGGGGATGACGCTGGAGGACACCTGCCTGCCGCGGCCCTTCGGCGCGGCGGGAGGCAGCCTCGTGTCGCTGCCCGAGGCCACGGCCAAGATCGCGGCGGCGCTCGCCGCGCGCCGCGATCCGTCCTTCGTCATCATTGCGCGCACCGACGCGCGGCTGCAGGACGAGGACAGCCTGATCGCCCGCGCCCGCGCCTTCGGGAAGGCGGGAGCGGATGCGCTCTTCGTCACCGGCGCGCGCGATCCGCGGCTGCTCGCCAGCGCGCGGGCCGCGGCGCGCCTGCCGCTGGTGATCCCCGAGCCGAAGGGCGCGCTGGCCGGGGCCGATCTCGCGGCGCTCGGCGTGCGCATCTGCCTGACGCCGCACCGGACCCTGCCCGCTGCGGTCTCCGCCGCCTGGGACAGCCTCGCCGCCACGCCCGGTGCAGCGGCTGCCGGAAAGCCCGAGGACCTCATGTCCGAGCTAAGCGAGGCGGCACGCTACGAGGCGCTCATCTCCCGCTACTTGACCGAAGGCAGCGCCACGTAACGCCTGTTGCCTAATTTTCGGGCATGAGGGCCGGAATTCTGCCATAATGCCGCGACGGAGACCCACGTGGCATTGACACGGCACGGCTCCTGCGCGGATCAAGCTACCGAACATAGTTGGCAAAAGCGCCTCGCGATCCCGCATTCCGTCCCTCTGGACGGCTGGGATCAGCGGGGCTTTTTTCGTTTCTGGAGGCAGCGTGACGCGCGAGATCGACCTTGGGATCCTGTTTTCCCGCACCGGCACCTACAGCCTCATTGCCGAGGCGAGCAGGACCGGCGCGCTGAAGGCGGTCGCCGAGGTGAACGCCGATCCGTCGCTGGACATCACCTTCCGCCCGATCGAGCGCGACCCGCAGGGCAACATCGACGCCTATGCCCCGCTCTGCGAGGAGATCCTGCAGGGCAGCGGCGCGCGCCACGTCATCGGCTGCACCACCTCGTGGAGCCGCAAGGAGGTGATCCCGGCGCTCGAGCGGATGGACGGGGCGCTCTGGTACCCGACGCCCTACGAGGGGTTCGAGGCGTCTGACCGCATCGTCTACACCCATGCCTGCCCGAACCAGCACCTGCTGCCGCTGCTCGACTACGTCTTCGCGCAGTTCGGCACGCGCAGCTACCTGACCGGCTCGAATTACATCTGGGGCTGGGAGATGAACCGGCTGGCGCGCGAGATCGGCATGCGCGCCGGGGGCGAGGTGCTGGGCGAGCGCTACCTGCCGCTCGGCTCCACCGAGATCACGCGGATCGTCGAGGAGATCGCCGACCTCAAGCCCGACTTCGTGCTCAACCAGCTGATCGGCCCGTCGCAATACGCCTTCCTGTCGGCGATGGCCGAACTCCGGCAGCGCGATCCGTACTTCGGCGCCGGGAACTGCCCGGTGCTGTCGTGCAACGTCACCGAATGCGAGCTTGCGGCCATGGGCGCGGCGGCCGAGGGGCTGATCTCGGCGGGGCCGTGGTTCCGCGGGCAACACCCGGCGCTGCCCGGCAATTTCGGGCGCGAGGACTTCGGCTCCTCGCTCGAGGCGGCCGGCCATGCCTCGGTGATGATGCTGGCGCGGCTGCTCTCGGGCACGCCCGGCGCCGAGGCGCTGCCGCTGTCGGAGCTGCTGGCGCAGCCGCGCGCGGCGCGCATGGGGCTGAGCGCGCGCACCCACCACACCCGCCTGCCGGTCGCCATCGCGCAGGTGCGGGACGGGGCCTTCGTGCCGCTGCGCACCGGCGCGCCGGTCGAGGGCGATCCCTACCTGACGCGCGAGCGCGAGACCGCGCCGACCCGGCTGCGGGTGGTCAAATGAGACGGCGGCTGCACATTCCCGAGCTGGGCGGCGCCCGGGCCGCGATCCTGCACCGCCCGCATGCGACAGTGACCGCGCTGGTGCGCCAGCTGCAGGCGATCGGGCTCGAGGTGAGCTGCCACTGGCCCGACCTGCCGGCCTCGGCGCGCGGGGCGGATTACCTCTTCATCGACGTCGACACCGCCTATGACGAGCAGTTCCCTTGGGAGCCGGGCGAGGCGCCGCTGCCGACCATCGCGCTGATCGGGTCGGAGGCGCCGGGCCGCATCGAGTGGCTGATGAACTTCGGCGCCGATGCGCAGATTCTCAAGCCCGTGGGCGACGGCGGCGTCTACTCGGCTCTGCTCATCGCCCGCGCCACCTTCGACGCGCGCGTCGAGCTGGCGGGCGAGATCGACACGCTGCGCCGCCGCCTCGGCCAGCGCCAGACCGTGGTGCGCGCCGTCGCGCTGCTGGCCGCGCGCGGCAAGACCGAGGACCAGGCCTACGAGCAGCTGCGCTCCATGGCGATGGCCTGGCGGATCAGCTTCGAAGAGGCGGCCGACCGGATCGTCGCCGCCTCCAACCCTCCGAAAGACGAGGACAGCATCCATGGCTGACACCGCAGCCCCTTCCGTCCCGGCCGCACCGGCGGGTCCGCTGCGCCGCCTGCTGCGGCGCAAGCTGGCGCTCTTCGGGCTGGCGATCATCGTGCTGGTGGTCGGCGGCGCGCTTCTCGCGCCGTGGATCGCGCCCTTTCCGCCCGAGGAGCAGCTCTTCGACGGGCTGACGCTCATTGGCGAGCCGCTGCCCCCGGGTGGTCCGTTCGTGATGGGCACCGACCTTCTGGGCCGCGACCTCTTCAGCCGGATGCTCTACGGCGCGCGCACCTCGCTGGTGATCGGCGTGGTGGCGAATGGCGTGGCGCTGGTGATCGGCACGCTGGTCGGCGTGCTGGCGGGCTTCGTGCGCGGCTGGCTCGGCGCGCTGCTGATGCGCTTCACCGACCTGATGATGGCCTTCCCGGCGCTCTTGCTGGCGATCTGCCTCGCCGCGATCTTCCAGCCCTCGCTCTGGATCGTCGCCATGGTGATCGCGCTGGTCAACTGGGTGCAGACCGCCCGCGTCGTCTATACCGAGACCACAAGCCTTGCCGAGCGCGAGTTCATCGCCGCCGAGAAGACCCTCGGCGCCTCGCAGACCCGCATCCTCTTTCGCCACATCCTGCCGCATCTCGTGCCGACGCTGATCGTCTGGGGCACGCTCGGCATCTCGGTCACCGTGCTGCTCGAGGCGACGCTGAGCTTCCTCGGCGTGGGCGTGCAGCCGCCGACCCCGAGCTGGGGCAACATCATCTTCGAGAACCAGACCTACTTCCAGGCCGCGCCCTGGCTGGTCTTCATCCCCGGTGCCGCGATCCTGCTGCTGGCGCTGGCCTTCAACCTCGTCGGCGACGCACTGCGCGACGTGCTCGACCCGACCCAGAGGGGGAACGACTGATGCCGGGTTACCTCGCACGCCGCCTGATCCAGTCCGCGCTGATCCTGCTGGGGGTGAGCTTCATCACCTTCCTGCTGCTCTACGTGCTGCCCGCCGACCCGGTGCGGCAAATCGCCGGGCGCTCGGCCACGGCGCAGACGGTGGAGAACATCCGTCACCAGCTCGGGCTCGACCAACCGCTGATGGTGCAATACTGGCGCTACCTGACCGGCCTGCTGCAAGGCGACATGGGCCGCAGCTACCTGCAGAAGACCGAGGTCGCCTCGCTGATCTCGGCGCGGCTGCCGGCCTCGCTGCTGCTGATGGCGGGGGGCATCTTCTGCGAGCTGCTGATCGGGCTCACGCTCGGCATCGTCGCCGCCGTGTTCCGCGGCCGCCCGCTCGACCAGGGGCTCATGGTGACCAGCTTCGTCGCGGTCTCGGCGCCGCAGTTCGTGGTGGGGCTGCTGCTGCTCTATCTCTTCGCGGTGCAGCTGGGATGGTTCCCGATCGGCGGGTACGGCACCTTTGCCCATCTCGTGCTGCCCGCCGTCACGCTCGGGATAATGGGCTCGGGCTGGTACAGCCGGATGATGCGCTCGTCGATGGTCGAGGTGCTGCGGCAGGACTACATCCGCACCGCCCGCGCCAAGGGCCTGACCCGCAGCCGGGTGCTGCTGCGCCACGCGCTGCCCAACGCCATCCTGCCGATCATCGCGATGATCGGCATCGACATCGGCATCTTCATGGGGGGCATCGTCGTGGTCGAGAGCGTCTTCGGCTGGCCCGGCATCGGCCAGCTTGCCTGGCAGGCGATCCAGCGCGTCGACATCCCGATCATCATGGGCGTCACCATGGTCTCGGCCACCGCCATCGTGCTCGGCAATCTGCTGGCCGACCTGATCACGCCCTTCATCGACCCGCGCATCCGCCTGCGCTGACCCCATTACCCCAAGTCCCGGCATTTTCCGGGGCCAGACGACCACCACTCACGACCCGACCACCACTCAGCAAAACGACCCGCGCCACCACTCACGGACAACGGTCAAGAAAACCAACAGGGAGAACGACAAGATGAAAGCACTGCTGACCTCCACCGCGATCCTGCTCGCCTCGGCGATCCCTGCGCTCGCGCAGGACTACACGCCCGATCCCAACGCCAAGGCGGGCGGGACGATCACCGTCACCTACAAGGACGACGTCGCCACGCTCGACCCGGCGATCGGCTACGACTGGCAGAACTGGTCGATGATCAAGTCGCTCTTCGACGGGCTGATGGACTACGTGCCCGGCACCACCACGCTGCGCCCCGGCCTTGCCGAGAGCTACGAGGTGAGCGAGGACGGCACCGTCTTCACCTTCAAGCTGCGCGAGGGCGTGAAGTTCCACAACGGCCGCGAGATGACCGCCGAGGACGTGAAATATTCGCTCGACCGCGTCACCACCCCCGAGACCCAGTCGCCCGGCGCGGGCTTCTTCGCCTCGATCGCGGGCTTCGACGAGATTTCCTCGGGCGCGGCCGACACGCTTTCGGGTGTCGAGGTGGTCGATCCGCTGACGGTGAAGATCACCCTCTCGCGCCCCGATGCCACCTTCCTGCACGTGATGGCGCTGAACTTCGCCTCGGTCGTGCCGTCGGAGGCGGTCGAGGAATTCGGCGCCGACTTCGGCAAGCACCCGGTCGGCACCGGTGCCTTCAAGCTCGGCGAGTGGACCATCGGCCAGCGGCTCGTCTTCGAGAAGAACGCCGACTACTGGCGTGACGGCGTGCCCTACCTTGACGGCGTGACCTTCGAGGTCGGACAGGAGCCGATCGTGGCGCTGCTGCGCCTGCAGCAGGGCGAGGTGGACGTGCCCGGCGACGGCATCCCCCCGGCGAAGTTCCAGGAGGTCATGGGCGATCCGGCGCAGGCCGCGCGCGTCGTCGAGGGCGGCCAGCTTCACACCGGCTACATCACCCTCAACGTCGGCATGGAGCCGCTCGACAAGCTCGAAGTGCGCGAGGCCATCAACATGGCGATCAACAAGGAGCGCATCACCCAGATCATCAACGGCCGCGCCGTGCCGGCGACCCAGCCGCTGCCGCCGTCGATGCCGGGCTACACCGAGGGATACGTGGGCTACCCTTACGACGTCGAGGGCGCCAAGGCCAAGCTCGCCGAGGCGGGTCTGGGGGATGGCTTCTCGACCGAGCTCTACGTGATGAACACCGATCCCAACCCGCGCATCGCGCAGGCGATCCAGCAGGATCTCAAGGCGATCGGCGTCGATGTCGAGATCCGCTCGCTCGCGCAGGCCAACGTGATCGAGGCCGGCGGCGCGGGCGAGGCCCCGATGATCTGGTCCGGCGGCATGGCCTGGATCGCCGACTTCCCCGATCCCTCGAACTTCTACGGCCCGATCCTCGGCTGCGCCGGCGCGGGCGAGGGCGGCTGGAACTGGTCGAAGTTCTGCGACGAGAGCATCGACGCCATGGCCACCGAGGCCGACAGCTTCACCGATCCCTCGGCACCCGAGCGGCTGAAGATGTGGTCCGACGTCTACATGAAGGTCATGGAAGAGGCGCCCTGGGTGCCGGTGTTCAACGAGCAGCGCTACACCATGAAGTCCGAGCGCATGGGCGGCGATGACGCGCTCTACGTCGATCCGGTGTCGATCCCGGTGAACTACGACTACGTCTACGTGACCGAGTGATCCCATGTGCAAGCATTGCGACTACACGATCCACGGCGCGCAGCACCATTTCGGCTGGGACAACTCCGTTGCCCCGGCCCTGACGGTCGCGCCGGGCAGCACGATCCTGTTCAACTGCATGGATTCTTCGGCGGGCCAGCTTGGCCCGTCGAGCACCGTGGCCGACGTGGCCGCGCTCGACTTCTCGAAGATCAACCCGGTCTCGGGCCCGATCTACATCGACGGGGCCGAGCCCGGTGACGCGCTGAAGATCACCCTCGAGGGCTTTGCCCCGCGGGTGCAGGAGGGCTCGGGCTGGGGCTGGACGGCGAACATCCCGGGCTTCGGCCTGCTCGCCGACCAGTTCACCGACCCGGCGCTGACCATGTGGAAGTACGACGCCGATACCATGGCCCCGGCGCTCTGGGGCAGCACCGGCAAGGTGCCGCTGAAGCCCTTCACCGGCACCATCGGCGTCGCGCTGGCCGAGCCCGGCCTGCACTCCATCGTGCCGCCGCGGCGCACCGGCGGCAACCTCGACATCCGCGACATCTCGACGGGCACGGTGCTCTACCTGCCGGTCGAGGTGGCGGGGGCGCTCTTCTCCGTGGGCGACACCCACGCGGCGCAGGGCGACGGCGAGGTCTGCGGCACCGCCATCGAAAGCCCGATGGACGTGACGCTGACGCTCGACCTCGTGAAGGGCGCGAACCTCAAGATGCCGCGCTTCACCACGCCGGGCCCGGTGACCAATCACCTCGACGCCAAGGGCTACGAGGTGACCACGGGCGTCGGGCCCGACCTGATGAGCGGGGCGCGCGACGCGGTGGCCGGGATGGTCGACCTGCTCTGCGCGCAGCACGGCATGTCGGCGGTCGAGGCCTACATGCTGGTCTCGACCTGCGGCGACCTGCGCATCTCCGAGATCGTGGACGCGCCGAACTGGGTGGTGTCCTTCTACTTCCCGCGCGCGGTCTTCGAATGATGCTGGCGCAAACCATGGCTGCTCCCGTCCCGGGGGCGGCCGCCACGCCGCTCCTGTCGGTGCGCGGCCTGACGGTCTCGGTGCGCGACCGCGGCGTCGTGCGCCCGCTGGTCGAGGGGCTGAGCTTCGATCTTGCCGCGGGCGAGACGCTGGCCATCGCCGGCGAGAGCGGCTCGGGCAAGTCGATCACCTCGCTGGCACTGATGGGGCTCTTGCCGAACAACGTCTCGGTCACCGCCGGGCAGGCGCTGCTGCAGGGCACCGACCTGCCGTCGCTGCCCGAGGCCGAGATGCGCGGGCTGCGCGGAGCGCGGGTGGCGATGATCTTCCAGGAGCCGATGACCTCGCTCAACCCGGTGCACCGCATCGGCACGCAGCTCGTCGAGGCGATCCGCGCGCACGAGGCGCTGCCCCTGCGCGAGGCCCGCGCCGCCGCCGTCGAGGCGCTGCGGCGGGTGCGCATCTCGGAACCCGAGCGGCGCATGGGGCAATACCCTCACGAGCTTTCCGGCGGCATGCGGCAGCGGGTGATGATCGCCATGGCGCTCGCCATGCGCCCGGCGCTGCTGATTGCCGACGAGCCCACCACCGCGCTCGACGTCACGGTGCAGCGCGAGGTGCTGGACCTCCTGCGCGATTTGCAGGCCGAGACCGGCACCGCCATCATCCTCATCACCCATGACATGGGAGTGGTGGCCGAGACCGCCGACCGCGTCGTCGTCATGAAGGCAGGCCGCGTGGTCGAATCCGGCCCGGTGGCGCAGATCTTCGAGGCCCCGCGGGAGCCCTACACCCGCGACCTGCTGGCCGCCGTGCCGCGGCTCGGGGCAGGGGCCGAGCGCGCCGCGCCGCTGCCGCCCGAGGCGCCGGTGCCCGTCGCCCGGCTGCTCGATGCGCAGGTGCGGTTCGACATCGGCGCGAACTTCTTCGGCCGCCCGACCCACCGCGTGCACGCGGTCGAGGGGGTGAGCTTCGACATCCGCCCCGGCGAGACCTTCGGCCTTGTCGGCGAGTCCGGCTGTGGCAAGTCCACCATCGCCAAGGCACTTGCGGGGCTCGTGCCGCATCACGGCCTGATCGAGGTCGCGGGAAGGAAGCTCTCGGAGCTGACCGCGCAGGGCCGCAAGGAGATCTGCCGCGACGTGCAGATGGTCTTCCAGGACCCGATGGCGGCGCTCGATCCGCGCATGACCGTCGGCGAGGCGGTGGCCGAGCCGCTGCTGATCCACGGCGTCGGCAGCGCCGAGGGGCGCCGCGCCCGCGCCGCCGACCTCTTCCAGCGCGTCGGCCTCACGCCCGAGCAGATGAGCCGCTACCCGCATGAGTTCTCCGGCGGCCAGCGGCAGCGCATCTGCGTTGCCCGGGCGCTGGCGCTGAAGCCGAAGCTGATCATCTGCGACGAGAGCGTCTCGGCGCTCGACGTGTCGGTGCAGGCGCGGGTGCTGGCGCTGCTCGAGGAGCTGCAGGAGGAGATGGGCGTCTCGTACCTGTTCATCAGCCACGACATGGCGGTGGTCGAGAACGTGGTCGACCGGCTGGCGGTCATGTACCTCGGGCAGGTGGTCGAGATGGGCACGCGCGATCAGGTCTTCGGCGATCCGCGCCACCCCTACACGCAGCGCCTGCTCGACGCGGTGCCGATCCCCGATCCGGCACGCCGGGGCCGGGCGCATGTGCGTCCCGCCGGCGAGATGCCCTCGCCGATCCGCGCGCTGGGGGATGCGCCGGCGCGGCTCGCGCTGCGCGATGTCGGCGGTGGCCACCTCGTGGCGGAGGAGGCCTGAGGTCAGGCGGAGGCAGGAGGGCGGGTCAGGAACCCTCGTCGTCGGCGTGGCGCCCCGCGCCGCCCATGCCGAGCCCCATGCCCATCCCCATGCCGCCACCACCACCACCACCGCCGCCGGACTTGCCGCCCGAGCCGCTCTCGCGGCTGCCGGACTTGCCCGAGCCGGAACCCGGCCGGGTCGGCCCCTGCAGCGGGATGGTCACGTCCCCGGGGATCTCGGAAAGGTCGAGCGCCTTGCGGATGTAATCGCGCAGCGAGACGACGAGCTCGCCGGTCCGGATCGGCTGACCCGCGGCCATCTGGTTCGCCGCCTGCGCCGCGAGCCGCACCTGCTCGTCCGTGCCCAGCAGCAGGATGTCGGAAAGCGCCGCCTCGACCGCGTCGCGGATGCGGCGGGGGCGGTCGGAGCCGGAACCCGGCATACCCGCCTCGGCCTCGGCGCTGCGCTCGCGGATCTCGCGCATGTGGCTGGGATCGACTTCGAGCTGCCCGGTGAAGGAGCCGCCAAGCACCTTGTAGGCGGCGATCAGCGTCTTAAGCCGCTCGTTGATCTGGCGGTTCATCCGTTGCTGGCGCTGCTGCAGCGTCAGCATCATGAAGACCCGCATGCCGACGGCGAGCATCGTGAAAAGCACGAGCCCCAGCAGCGTGCTGAGCAGCCCTTCCCAGGAGCTGAAATCCAGGTTCCTCAAGGCGCCCCTCCGCTCCGGTCGGCCCGCATGTCCCCGCGTCAGCGCCAAGCTTAGCTGCGCGCCGGGGCAGGGCAAGGCAAACCGCGCGGCGCAACGCGGTCCCGGCGCCGCGCCGCGCAGCGACCGGCTGGCCTCTTGGCAAATCCCGCGCTTTGGGGCAGAGGAGCGGCATGAGCCAGACCTCCTTTACCCTTCACGGGCGGGACGGAGCGGCGCGCACCGGGGTGATCTCCACCCCGCGCGGCGAGATCCGCACCCCCGCCTTCATGCCCGTCGGCACCGCGGCCACCGTCAAGGCGATGCTGCCGGAATCGGTGCGCGCGACCGGCGCCGACATCCTGCTCGGCAACACCTACCACCTGATGCTGCGCCCCGGCGCGGAGCGGGTGGCACGGCTTGGCGGGCTGCACAAGTTCATGAACTGGGAGCGGCCGATCCTCACGGACTCGGGCGGGTTCCAGGTGATGAGCCTGTCGGGGCTGCGCAAGCTCACCGAGGAGGGGGTCACCTTCAAGAGCCACGTCGACGGCTCCAAGCACATGCTCTCGCCGGAAAGCTCGATGGAGATCCAGCGCCTGCTCGGCTCGGACATCGTGATGTGCTTCGACGAATGCCCGGCGCTGCCCGCCGACCGTCCGCGGATCGAGCAGAGCATGCGCCTGTCGATGCGGTGGGCGCAGCGCTCGCGCGATGCCTTCGGCGACCGGCCGGGGCACATGCTCTTCGGCATCCAGCAGGGCGGGCTCGAGGAAGACCTGCGCGGCGAGAGCGCCGAGGCGCTGACCTCGATCGGCTTCGACGGCTACGCGGTGGGCGGGCTCGCGGTGGGCGAGGGGCAGGAGGCCATGTTCAAGGTGCTCGACTTCGCCCCGGGCCAGCTGCCCGAGGACAAGCCGCGCTACCTGATGGGCGTCGGCAAGCCCGACGACATCGTTGGCGCGGTCAAGCGCGGCATCGACATGATGGACTGCGTTCTGCCCTCGCGCTCGGGCCGCACCGGCCAGGCCTGGACCCGGCACGGCATGGTCAACATCAAGAACGCCCGGCACCAGGACGATCCGCGCCCGCTCGACGAGGCCTGCACCTGCCCGGCCTGCCGCAGCTATTCGCGCGCCTACCTGCACCACGTCTACCGCGCCGGAGAGATGATCTCGGGCATGCTGCTGACCTGGCACAACCTGCACTACTACCAGGAGCTGATGCAGGGGATGCGCGACGCGATCGCCGCCGGGACGTTTGCCGCCTTCGAGGCGGAGTTCCACGCGCAGCGCGCCGAGGGCGACATCCCGCCGCTCTGACCGGGGCGATTTGCACAGATTTCTCAGATGCCTGGGTGGCGCCGTGGAAACGCGGCGCCACTTCTGCCTTTCCGCTCCTGTGCACGCAGACATTCCCTCCGTGCATTCCCGCACAGCGCTCTGCGCGCTTGCCGCAGCGCGGCGGGCCCTTATCTCTGCACTCCGATGCCGGGCAGACCCCGGACCCTCCACATCCCAAGCAAGGGAGAGACCCCATGACCGAGGCCCTTTTCACCCCCTTCACCGCTGGCGCCATCGAGATGGCCAACCGCGTCGTGATGGCCCCGCTCACCCGCAACCGCGCGGACAACGTCACCGCCGAGGTGAATGACCTGCACGTCGAGTACTACCGCCAGCGCGCCGGCGCCGGGCTCATCGTCACCGAGGCCTCGCAGATCTCGCCGCAGGGCAAGGGCTACATCCAGACGCCGGGCATTTACTCGCAGGGCCAGGTCGAGGCCTGGAAGAAGGTCACGGGCGCGGTCCACGCCGAGGGCGGCAGGATCGTCATCCAGCTCTGGCACGTCGGCCGGATCAGCCACACCTCGCTGCAGCCCGGCGGCCAGGCCCCGGTCGCCCCGTCGGCGATCCCGGCGGGCGGCAAGACCTTCACGCTGAACGGTTTCGAGGAGACCTCCACGCCCCGCGCGCTGGAGACCGATGAGATTGCCGGCATCGTCGCCGACTACCGCCACGCCGCGCGCGCCGCGATCGAGGCAGGCTTTGACGGGGTCGAGGTGCACGGCGCCAACGGCTACCTGATCGACCAGTTCCTCAAGACCGGCGCCAACCACCGCGAGGACCGCTACGGCGGCTCGATCGAGAACCGCGCGCGCTTCCTCTTCGAGGTGCTCGACGCGGTGACGGACGAGATCGGCGCGGATCGCACCGGCCTGCGCCTGTCGCCCTTCTCGCCCGCGAACGGCATCAGCGACGCCGACCCGCAGCCGCTCTTCGAATACGTCACCAGGAAGTTGAACGGCTACAATCTGGCCTACCTGCACATCGTCGAGGGCACCACCGGCGGGCCGCGCGCGCTGCAGGAGGGCGAGAGCCTCGACGCGCTGCGCGCGCTCTACGAGGGCGTCTGGATGGGCAACAACGGCTATGACCGCGAGATGGCGATCGAGGCCGTGGCCTCGGGCAAGGCCGACCTCGTCGCCTTCGGCCGTCCGTTCATCTCGAACCCCGACCTCGTGGCCCGTCTCGAGACCGCCGCGCCGCTGAACGCCGGCGATCAGGGCACCTTCTACGGCGGCGGGGCGGAAGGCTATACCGACTACCCGACGCTGACCGAAGCCGCCTGACACGGCGGCGGGGAGCGCGGCAGCGAAGGTTCATCGTGCTGCCGTTAAGGCTGTTGCAAGGTTTTGATGCCGCGCCCCCCGCAATCTCCTGCCTTCCGCCAATTGCCCGCTTGCGCCCGGCGCAGCGGAGCGTCACATTGGTGGGAACCGGGCCCGGCGTGCTTGAAAAGTTAACGCCAACGCCCCACCTGAATACCTCGACAGGGGACGGCAGAGGTCGCCGATATCCGGGGCCGGGCCGTCCTGCCAGTAGCAAGGAATGCGTATGCAACAGCCTCTCAACACATCCTATCCGGTGCTGCCGCTGCGGGACATCGTCGTTTTCCCGCACATGATCGTGCCGCTCTTCGTAGGGCGCGAGAAATCGGTGCACGCGCTGGAAGAGGTGATGGCGGACGACAAGCAGATCCTGCTTGCCGCCCAGATCGATCCTGCCGTCGACGACCCCGATTCCGACGGCATCTACAAGACCGGCGTGCTCGCCAACGTGCTGCAGCTGCTGAAGCTGCCCGACGGCACCGTGAAGGTGCTGGTCGAAGGCCAGGCGCGCGTGCGTATCACCGAATATGTCGACAACGCCCGCTTCTTCGAGGCCAAGGCCGAGTATCTCTCCGAGATGCCGGGTGATCCCGCCGCGATCACCGCGCTGGTGCGCACCGTGGCCGAAGAGTTCGAGCGCTACGCCAAGGTCAAGAAGAACATCCCCGAGGAGGCGCTCTCCGCCGTTTCGGAAACCACCGACCCGGCCAAGCTCGCCGACCTCGTCGCCGGCCACCTCGGCATCGAGGTCGAGCAGAAGCAGGAGCTTCTCGAAACGCTGCCGATCTCCGAGCGGCTCGAGAAGGTCTATGGCCTGATGCAGGGCGAGCTCTCGGTCCTGCAGGTCGAGAAGAAGATCAAGACCCGCGTCAAGTCGCAGATGGAGAAGACCCAGCGCGAGTACTACCTGAATGAGCAGATGAAGGCCATTCAGAAGGAACTCGGCGACGGCGAGGACGGCCAGAACGAGATCAACGAGCTTGCCGAGAAGATCGAGGCCACCAAGCTTTCGAAAGAGGCGAAGGAAAAGGCCGAGGCCGAGCTCAAGAAGCTGCGCAATATGAGCCCGATGTCCGCAGAGGCCACCGTGGTGCGCAACTACCTCGACTGGATGCTCTCGATCCCGTGGGGCGTGAAGAGCCGCGTGAAGAAGGATCTCGGCCTTGCGCAGCAGATCCTCGATCACGACCACTACAGCCTCGACAAGGTCAAGGAACGCATCGTCGAGTATCTCGCGGTGCAGGCGCGCAGCCAGAAGCTGAAGGGCCCGATCCTCTGCCTCGTCGGCCCGCCGGGCGTCGGCAAGACCTCGCTGGGCAAGTCGATGGCCAAGGCCACCGGGCGCGAGTTCATCCGCATCTCGCTGGGCGGCGTGCGGGACGAGTCCGAGATCCGCGGCCACCGCCGGACCTACATCGGCTCGATGCCGGGCAAGATCATCCAGGCGCTGAAGAAGGCGAAGACCACGAACCCGCTCATCCTGCTCGACGAGATCGACAAGATGGGCCAGGACTTCCGTGGCGACCCGGCCTCTGCAATGCTCGAGGTGCTCGACCCCGAACAGAACGGCACCTTCGTCGACCACTACCTCGAGGTGGAGTACGACCTGTCGAACGTCATGTTCGTGACGACCTCGAACTCGTACAACATGCCGGGGCCGCTGCTCGACCGGATGGAGATCATCCCGCTCTCGGGCTACACCGAGGACGAGAAGCTCGAGATCGCCAAGCGTCACCTGCTCGACAAGCAGATCAAGGCGCACGGGCTCAAGAAGGGCGAGTTCTCGGTCACCGACGAGGCGCTCACCGACATCCTGCGCTACTACACGCGCGAGGCCGGTGTGCGGAACCTCGAGCGCGAGGTGGCCAAGCTGGCGCGGAAGGCCGTGACCAAGATCGTCAAGGGCGAGACCAAGCATGTCGAGGTGACCTCGGCGAACCTCGACGACTTCCTCGGCGTGCGGAAGTTCCGCTACGGGCTTGCCGAGGAAGAGAACCAGGTGGGTGTCGTCACCGGCCTCGCCTACACCTCGGTGGGCGGTGACCTGCTGCAGATCGAGGCGCTGCGCCTGCCGGGCAAGGGCCGGATGAAGACCACCGGCAAGCTCGGCGAGGTGATGAAGGAGTCGATCGAGGCGGCCTCGAGCTACGTGCGCTCGATCTCGCCGCAGATCGGGGTCAAGCCGACGCGCTTCGACAAGTGGGACATCCACGTCCACGTGCCCGATGGCGCCACGCCCAAGGACGGCCCCTCGGCCGGTCTCGCGATGGTGACGGCGATCGTCTCGGTGCTGACCGGCCTGCCGGTGCGCAAGGACATCGCCATGACCGGCGAGGTCACGCTGCGCGGCAATGCCTCCGCCATCGGCGGGCTCAAGGAGAAGCTTCTCGCGGCGCTGCGGGGCGGCATCAAGACGGTGTTCATCCCCGAGGAGAACGAGAAGGACCTCGCCGAACTGCCGGACAACGTGAAGCAGGGGCTCGAGATCATCCCGGTCAAGCACGTCTCCGAGGTGCTGGAGATGGCGCTGATCGGCAAGCCCGAGCCCATCGAGTGGGACGAGGAGACCGAGGAGGCCGCCGCCGCCCTGCGCGCCAAGGACGAGCAGGCCACGGGCGCCACGGCGCACTGACGGCACTGCATGGTCAGACTGAGAAAGCGGGTCCCACGGGGCCCGCTTTTTCGCATCCGGGGCACCCTTCGGGTCTTCCACATGGTCCAAATATCCCGGGGGAGTCCGCGCAGCGGACGGGGGCGGAGCCCCCATCCGGACCCGCCACCAAAGCCGCCCGGATGCCGTGGCGGCAGGGCGTAAAATTTGTGAATTTTTTCATCCGAACCCTCTTGCTCCCCCCAGCCCATATGAGTAAAAGCCCGCCTACCGGGTGATTAGCTCAGTGGTAGAGCGCTTCGTTCACATCGAAGATGTCGGGGGTTCAAATCCCTCATCACCCACCATCCTTCCCAGAAGGGCCTCGATGATATCGAGGCCCTTCTGCTTTTCGTGACATCGGTTCTGTCTCGGTCACGGCGGGCACCATGCCGTGGGCTCCCGAAATCGGGGACACCGATGCCGTCCTGCATGTGCCGGAGAAGGTATCCGCCACAGGTCGGAAAAGTCACCGACATGGTGCCAAGACTGGAAACCCGCGCGCCCTCTTCGATCGGCATTGCCGAGCGCGGAACGGTGACCGCCCTCTATCGAGCCAGCCCCTTTGAAGTGGTCCATCGACGAAGCGCGAAGTCCGGTAGGATTTCGGCGAACAGGAGGACTACTGAATGGCTGGAAAGCGAGAGAAGCCGGAAGACATTTCACCAAACTGCGCCTGGTCGAGGTGTTGCACGGCCAAGGCCTGTCGATGGCCGATGCGGTGCGGCAGATCGGGATATCGCAGCATATGTTCTACCGGTGGCGGAAGCAGTATGGCGGGATGAACCGGGCTCAGTTGTCTCGGCTGAAGGACCTCGAGAAGCTGATCCTGGCCGAGGCTGCACGGGGAGTGAAGGGCGTCCCGGAAACGGTCCGGGGGACCGTTTGAGCCCTGAACGGGCGGAGCCCCTAAGCCCTTCGCGCCGCCGCGAATGCGTGGAGCATGTGCGCCAGACACTCGGCATCTCCGAACGCCGCGCCTGCCGGGTGCTCGGTCAGCACCGCTCCACTCAGCGCACGCCGTCACTGGGCCGGGACGATGAGGCGCAGCTGACCGCCGACGTCATCGAGCTGGCCCGGGAGTATGGCCGCTACGGCTACTGCCGGGTCGCCGTGCTGCTGCGCCGGGCTGGCTGGCAGGTGAACCACAAGCGCGTGGCGCGGTGAGCCGTGGTCCGCCATCGGTTCGAGGCCCGCGGCGAACGGCGGCGCGAAGGGCTCAAGGTCCCGCACAAGCAAAAGAAACGCGGCCGGCTCTGGCTGGGCGATGGCTCCTGCGTGCGGCTGAAACCCGAGCATCCCAACCACGACTGGTCCTACGACTTCGTGCAGGACCGGACCAGCGACGGTCGGGCGTACTGGACGCTCAGTTTCCTACGCGGGAGCCGCTGATGATCCGTGTCGGCAAGCGGCTGAACTCCACCGATGTCCTTGACGCGCTGACGGACCTCTTCATCCTGAACCGCCTCGGGTTTGGCCGGAGGCTCCAACTCCTGAACAGGATGAAGCATCATCGGCAAGACCACGAACAAGTTTTCCCCTGAAGTCCGCGAGCGCGCCGTGCGGATGGTTCTGGGCGGCGCGGGTCGCCACGGTTTTTGGTGGCAGGCGATCAGGTCCATCGCCGCGAAATTCGGTTTTCCGCGAACACGTTGAACGACTGGGTCAAGAAAGCCGAGGTCGACAGTGTCAGACGCGCAGGCATCTCCAGCGACATGGCCGAGAGGATGAAGTCGCTCGAGCGGGAGAACCGCGACCTGCGCGAGGCGAACGCGATTAATCGTAACGCCTCGGTGGGTTTTGCGATGGCAGAGCTCGACGGCCGGTCGTGGTGGAATTCAACGAGGCGCATCGTGAGGCGCACGGGGTCGAGCCGATTTGCACGGTGCTGCCGATCGCCCCTTCCCCTGCGACGATCCCTTGGCGAAGCGGGCTGATCCGGCGCGCCTGTCGGGCCGTGCCCGTCGCGATGCCGCCTTGCGGCCCGAAATCGGACGTGTGTTCGAAGAGAACTGGCGGGTCCATGGCGTCTGCAAAGGCTGGCCAACCCGCGCATTTGGACATCGGGCCCGCGCGCCGGAGACCTTCATCCCATCACATCGAAGGCCCACTATGCACCGCATTCAACCCAAACCCCTCACGGGACTCAGCACACCTACCGCCCGCGCCGAGGAAGGCACGCCGCGAGACCCGGCCTCGCAGGGCCCGTCACTCGAACACCGGCTTCAGGTCGGCTGGCATGACCGTGCCCGGATTTAAGGTGAGCTGGTTGGCGACCAGCGCGACCAGCACGGCGGCGTGGGGCAGCGCGGAGAGGATGCAGGACGACAGCTCCACCCCCATCGCCGGGAGCCGCAGGGCGGCGGTCTCGGCAAGGCCGAAGAGCAGGCAGACCGGCAGGACGAGGCGGGGGTTCCAGCGCGCCACGATCACCAGTCCCACGGCGACAAGGCCGCGCCCCTTGGTGATCTCGTTCGCCCAGGTCTGGGTGTAGTCGACCGACAGCACGGCGCCGCCGAGCCCGGCGAGGCATCCGCCGACGAGCAGCGCGGACAGCCGCGACAGGGTCGGCGACATGCGTCCTCCACGGCGATGAGGGCGGATTCTCCGGCCACGCGCCATGACAGGCCGGTGCGGGTGCGCTCCAGCCACCAGTTTGCCGCCACGACCAGCAACACCGCGACCGGGGTCGCGACGCTCAGCTGGTCCAGCCCCTTGCCGATCACCGGCAGCCCGGCCAGCCATGTTCCCGCGAAGGAGGGCAGCGCCTCGACCTTGCCGCCGACGAAGCCGCGCCCGATGTAGGAGGCGAGGCCGAGCGCGAGCGTCCAGACCGCGATGCCTGCGGCCAGCTGTTTGGCGCGCGCCGAGGACCAGCGCGGCGTGCAGGCTGGCGAGGAGCAGCCCGCTCGCGGCGCCCGCGGCCATGCTGATCCACGGGTTGCCGGTGGACATCGCGGCACCGAACCCGGCGCAGGCCCCGCCGAACATCGCGCCCTCGCAGCCGAGGTTGATGATGCCGGTGCGCTGGCCCAGCGTCTCGCCCCGCGTGACGAGGATCAGCGGCGTCGCGTTGGCGAGCGCGGCAGAGCCCCAGACGAAGCAGAGGGTCGCGAGCTCCATCAGGACGCCCTCCGTTGCATCAGGCCGGGAATGGCGAGAACGGTCACGAAGAGCAGCCCTTGCAGGATCAGCGCCGAGGAGGCGGGGATCTTGGCGTAGAGCTGCAGGGAGTCCCCCGCCGCCAGCAGCCCGCCGACGAGGATCGACACCAGCAGGATCGGCAGGAACCTGTGGCCGCAGAGCCAGGCCACGAGGAACCCGGTCAGCCCGTAGCCAAGCGAAAGGCCGGGCTGCAGGCGGCCCTGGATGGCGATCGCCTCGCTGATGCCGCCGAGCCCGACCGCCGCGCCGCCGAGCGCCATCAGCATGGCGGCGTGGCGCGGGACGCTGAGGCTGAAGGTCTCTCCGACCTTGCGGTTCATCGCGAGGACCCGGACGCGCTCGGCACGGATGCCGCGGGAGAAGGCCAGGGCGCAGGCGAGGGCGAGCGCGACGCCGAGCAGCAGGCCGAGATGCAGCCGGGTGCCCGGCAGGACGGGCAGCCGGACCGCCTCGGGAAAGCGGGCGGTCGCCGGCCAGCCGAGGTTGCCGGGGTCGCGCCACGGTCCGAAGACGAGCGCGTTCACCATGAGCACGCGGATGTAGTTCATGACCTGCGTCGTGATCGTCTCGTTCACCGCGAGCCGTCCGCGCAGCCATCCGGGGAAGGCTCCCCAGGCGGCGCCGCCGAGCGCCGCGGCGAGCAGGGTCGCCGGCAGGAGAAGGACCGCCGGGGCGTCCGGCATCGCCAGCACGAGCGCTGTCCCGGAGATCGCGCCGAGGTGCAGCTGCCCCTCCGCCCCGACCGAGATCAGCCCCAGCCGGCCGGGGATCGCCGCCGCGAGCGCGCAGAGCAGGATCGGCGACGCCTTGAGCAGGGATTCCTCGCGGCTGAAACCATCGCCGGTGGCGAAGAGGACGAGGTCGGTCATCACCCGCAGGGGTGGCTGGCCTATGGCGGTGAAGAAGGTGGCGGCGGCGAGCAGGAAGACGAGACAGGTGGTCAGCAAGGCCAGGCCGAAGGGTCTGGGGCCCCGGGGGGTGATGCTGCTCATGTCCGGCCACCCGTCATCAGGGCGCCGACCTCGGCGCGGGTCAGGTCGGGCGTGACCGGCAACTCGGCCATGATGCGCGCGTCGCAGATGACGGCGACGCGGTGCGCGAGCGCCAGCAGGTCGTCGAGTTCCTCGGATATCCAGAGCACCGCCGTGCCCGCCGCGGCCGCCTCGACCATCCGGCGGTAGACGAAGGCCGTCGCGGTGATGTCGAGGCCCATGGTCGGGAAGACCATCAGCAGGGCCTCGCGGGGCTCCCCGGTTTCGCGGGCGATCACCAGTTTCTGGACATTGCCGCCGGAGAGCGTACCGGCGGTTCGGGCGGGCGGACATCGTAGGCGGCCAGCCGTTCGGCCACCTCGCCGCCTGTCCGTTCCGCACCGCGGCCAAGGGGGGCGGCGATCCCGCGAAGGGCGAGGTTGGAGGCAAGGCTCAGGCCCGCGACGATGCCGTTCTCGCGCGGGTTCTCGGGCACGTAGCCAATGCGCAGCGGACGGCGTGGATCGTGGCGGCGGCGACTGATCGTCGTGCCGTCGAGCAGCACGTCGCCCTCGCTCAGGTCGCGTATCCCGGCCACGGCCCCGGCGAGCGCCGTCTGGCCGTTCCCGGTCACCCCTGCTATTTCCACGATCTCGCCGCGGTGCACGGTGAGGGTGACGTCCTTGGCATCGGCTGGCGCCGTGCCGGTGGTCACCCCGCGCAGCAGCAGCTGCGGGCGAGGACGGGCGGGCAGGGGCGGACGGGCCGGCGGGCCGCGCGGGTCGGCTCCGGCGTCGGATGTGCCCATCATCATCGTCACGATCTCGGCCCGCGAGAGTGCCGCGACTTGGCCCTCTCCGGAGATCCGCCCCCGGCGCAGGATGACCACGCGATCGGCGCAGGCCTCGACGTCGGCCAGCTTGTGCGTGATGAGCACCACGGCGACGCCCTCCGCCGCGAGGCCGAGGATCAGGCCGTAGAGCCGCTCCGCCTCGGCCGGCGTCAGGACCGAGGTGGGCTCGTCGAGGATCACCAGCCGCGCGTTCAGGTTCAGGACCTTGGCGAGCTCCACGAGCTGCTGCTCGCCGGTGGAGAGGGTGCCGAGCCGGGCATCGGGGTCGATGGCGGGGGCGAGCTGCGCGAGGCGCGAGAGGGCGCCCTGGGCGTTCCGCCCGCGCTTGCCGAGGTACCAGGGCGTGCCGGGCCAGGCCATGGCAAGGTTGTCCCGCACCGACAGCGCCGGCAGCAGCGAAAAGGTCTGGAACACCATGCCGATGCCGGCCGCCATCGCCTCCGCCGGACGGGAGAGGGCGTCGACTTGCCCGCGCCGTTCTCGCCGAGCAGTGCCACGACCTCTCCGGCGGCGACGTCGAAGCTGACGTCGTCGCAGGCGGTGATCGCGCCGAAGCGTTTCACCACGCCCCGGAACGAGACCAAAGGGGCCGCGCCCGCCGGGGCGGCGCTGAGGTTATCCAACGGCGAATATTGCATCGACCTCGACCGCCGCGTTCTGGGGAAGGGTGGCCACGCCGATGGCCGTCCGGGCGTGGGGGCCGATCTCGGGGCCGAAGACCTCGGCCATCAGGTCCGAGACGCCGTTCACCACCCTGGGCACCAGCGGGAACTCGGGGTCGGCGTTCACGAAGCCGCCGAGCCGGAGACAGGCGACAACGCCGTTCAGCGATCCGCCGAGCGACAGGCGCAGGGCGGCGATCAGGTTGAGGGCACAAATCCGCGCGGCCCTCTCGCCGGTCTCGAGGCCGAAATCGCGGCCGACCTTGCCAGCGTAGACCATCCGCCCGTTCCATTCGCAGGTCTGCCCCGCGAGATAGACAAGGTCGCCATGCCGCCGGAAGGGCTGGAAATTGGCAATCGGGACCGGCAGCAGGGCAAGGCGATCGTCGGGAGTCATCGTCAGCGTCGTCATCTTGCGGCTGCCAGCCCGTCGAGGACGGCCTGCGATCCGGTGACGAAGCCGAAGAGCAGCTTCACATTGTAGAGCACGGCCTGCACGCAGTATTGCGGCGAGGTCGTCGCGGTCGCGTCCTCGATCAGGATCGTGTCGTAGCCGAGGAACGAGGCGTCCTCGAGCGTCGTCATCACGCATTGGTCCATGTTCACCCCGCCGATCAGAAGCGTGGTGATCCCGAGATTGCGCAGCACGGCATCGGCCTCGCAGTCCCAGAAGGCGCTGAACCTGTGCTTGGTGATCTGGCAGTCGCCGGCTCCGGGGTTGATCTCGTCAACCACCTCGGCGCCCCAGAGGCCCTTGGCGATGATCGCGGACCGGGTGCCCGGCACCGGCTGGCCGAGGTCGGTCTCGAGCCCGGTGGGGTGGTGCGCGTGGCGCAGCGAGGGATGGATGTTGAGCAGGTCCTTCCGGACCCCCCAGTTCACCCAGACCACCGGCATGTCCTCGGCGCGGAAGGCCTCGATCAGCCTCTTGAGCGGACCGATCGGCGCCCGGTTCGGGGTGATGTCGATGCCGCGCGAGTGCATCCACCCGCCCTCGGTGCAGAAGTCGTTCTGGATGTCGACGATCAGCAGCGCGGTCTTCGCGGCATAGACGGTGATGGCCTGCGGCTCGGCGGCCAGCGTCACCGGCCGGACGGGCCGGGCGGGACGTGTCATGGCGACATGGTCCGGCGTGACCTGCCAGCTCGTCGAGGGGGCCGCGCCCATGGGATGGGCCGCGGCGGTCGGTGTCTTCTGCACGGTCATCAGCTTGCCGACCCCGTGACGCCCTCGACCATGAAGCCCATGGACTCGATGGCCTCCATCTTCATCACCTCGCCCTCGGGCACGATGGTCTCGCCGGACTGGCTCACGATGGGGCCGGACCAGATGTCCAGCTCGCCCGACAGGATCTTCTCCTTGGCGGCCAGCACCTCGTCGATCACCTCCTGCGGTACCTTGGGCCCGAAGGGGTCGAGCACCGCATGGCCGCTCTTGAGATCGCCACGCACGTGGCCCGGGGTCCAGCTGCCGTCCTGGATGGCCTTGACCTGCTCGGCCATCATCGGCCCCCAGTTCAAGGACACGCCGGTCAGCCAGACATCCCCCGCCCGGTCCGAGATGTCGACGTCCGTGCCGACAACCATGGTGCCGGTCTTCTGCGCGGTCTCGGCGATGGTGATCGGGCTGTCGACCTGCTGGGCCACGACGTCGATACCCTGATCTGCAAAGGCGCTGACCGCGTCGGCCTCCTTCTGCGGCTCCCACCATCCACCGGTCCAGACCACGGTCATGGTCACCTCGGGGTTCACAGATTGCGCGTCCATCGTGAAGGCGTTGATCGAGCGGAAGAGTTGCGGGATCTGGAAGGCGCCGATGAAGCCCAGCTTGTTCGAGCTGGTCATTCGCCCCGCGACCATCCCGGCAAGATACATGCCGTCATCGCTGTCGGCCCGGTAGGTGCCGACGTTGTCCGGGGTCTTCAGGCCCCCGGCATGCAGGAACTTCACCTCCGGGTATTTCTCGCCGAGCTAGATGGCGTAGTCGAGATAGCCATAGCTGGTGGCGAAGTTTATGCCGGTGTCCGAGCGGATCATCCGCTCCATCACCCGGCTGACCTCGGCGGTCTCGGGGATGGCTTCGAAGACCTGGGTCTCCATGCCCGGAATGGCTTTCTAGATCTCGGTCCGGCCAAGGTCCATCGACATGTTGTAGCCTTAGTCGGCGGCGGGGCCGACGTAGATGAACCCGACCTTGTTCATGTCGGGTTCGGCGAAGGCGGAGGTGCCCGTCACGAGAGCGACGGCCGTGAAGATGCGCAGTTTCATGGACCTTCCCCGATGCAAGATTTAGTAATTCTTCTGTTACTAAAATGGGGACGTGCCTTTCTGTCCGGCATCAGGAATCTTCACGGTCGCATGGAGGCGGGCACGCGGCTCGCGGCTCGCGAGGGCGGTGCCCGATTCATGTGCTTGTTCTTAAATTGTATTTTGTGAATTTGTGCGCAGATACCGTCAGTCGGGCGCCCCGGAAAAACCGTGGGGACCCGATCAAAATTTACCCACATTCTTGCCCAAGGGAGGGCTTCGGATCAGCTCGGCGCCGCCTCCGGACGCAGGAAGGTCCGCAGCATGTCGCGCGAAAGCTGGCGGTGCTCCGCCCGCCACGCGCTGTCGGTCAGGTCCTGATTCCAGATCGCCGAGAGCGTCGGCGCGTTCGACAGGTGGAAGTAGCTGAGCGCGACCATCATCACGTAGACATGCAGCGGGTCGAGCCCGGAGCGCACGCTGCCCTCCCCCTCGCCCCGGCGCAAGAGGTCGCGGATCTGCCCGACGACTGGCGAGGCGACGAGCGGCGTCGCCTCGGAGCGGCGAAGGAAGGTGGCCCCCATGAGGTTCTCCGCCGACAGCATCCGGACCAGCTCCGGGTGCCGTTCGAATTGGCCCGAGGTGAAATCGAACATCGTCAGCAGCCCGTCGAGCGGCGGCGCGACGCTCAGGTCGAGCTTGAGTTCCTCGGACCGCAGCCCGCCCAGAACATGGTCGAGCGCGGCGACATAGAGCCCCTTCTTGTCGCCGAAATAGTGGTAGATCATCCGGTTGCCGACATCCGCATCGCGCGAGATCGCCTCGGTCTTCGCGCCGCTGAACCCGCCCCGTGCGAAATGGTCGATCGCCGAGCGCAGGATGCGCTCGCGCGTCTCGGCCGCGTTCTTCGCCCGCGGCCGGTCGGAGGTCCGATCTTCTTCTTTTGCACTGCGGCGGTTCCCAGGATGACTGCCCGGGCTACAGGAATAGGCACAACGCGGCAGGATGAGAACCCCGGTAACCGACAGAGCAGGAAACGCGGGCGCGCCGGTTCCCTTCGAGAGGGTCTACGAAGAAATGGGTTCCGGCAAGGGCATTGGTCTCTTCAGTTCTATCTGGCCGGGCAGGAGCTTCGCACAGGCCGCGAATGACGGCGCTGTCGTGTCGCGCTGACACAAGGCCGAGCCGAACGCCCTCCGGGTGCAGCTCGGTCCCCGCGCCCCCTCAATAGGAGCCGCGAAGCGCCTCGTAGGACACCATGGCGTTTTCGCGGTAGGCGGGTCTCGTCTGCAGGCGCTCGTAGTAACGGCGCAGGTTCTCCAGTTGCGGCCTTGGCCAGTCGAGGGTGTAGAACCGGTGCAGGATGTGGCCGCAGGCGATATCCGCGAAGGTGAAGCGCTCGCCGTCCAGCCATGGACCCTCGGCGAGCCGATCGTCGAGCATCCGGGCAAGCGGGACGAGCCGTTCGGTCGCCCGCTGAAGCAGTTGGGGATCGCGCGTTTCCGGGGGCAGCCGCACGTCGTAGACGAAGACCTCGAGCACGGCCTCGGTGAAGGTTCCCTTTGCCCATTCCGCCCAGCTGTCCAGCCGCGCGCGGCGCGCGGGGTCGGAGGGCCAGAAGTCTCCGGAGCCGTATCTTGCGGCGAGGTAGCGCAGGATCGCGGCGCTTTCGAACATGCAGACATCGCCGTCGAGAAGGACCGGGACGCGGCCCATCGGGTTCATCTTCAGATAGTCGGTGGTCTGCGTGGAGGCGTGCCCGTGGCCATAGTCATGCCGTCTGTGATCGAGGCCAAGTTCGCAGATCGCCCACATGACCAGCTGCACGCTGGAAGAGTTCCGCCGGCCAAAAATCTCGATCATTACCGCACCCTTCGGTCGAATTCCTCCCCGAAGTCGTAGCAGAGTTTCACCCCGGGTCCAGCGCCGGCAAGGGGGCCGGGGGCAGGCGGGCGAAGGCGAAAAGGAAGCCGGGCGACCGAGGGGCCGCCCGTACTCAGGAGGCGCCGACGCAAGCGTTCACATCGGGCTGTACCAGATCGGCGAGGTATAGGCGCGCTCGGTGGTGGTCATCGGCACGTCGTCGGACATCTTCACATTGAACCGCTTGGCCTCGTAGGCGGTCCAGCGCGGGGTCGGTATCTCGATGACGCGGGCGTAGTAGAAGGCGGGTTGCGTCGCGTCGAACTCGGGATCCTTCCAGACGCCGATCAGCTCGGGCGCCCCGATGGAGTTCGTCCAGCTGGCGCTTGCCACATCGACGGTGTTGCCGACGTCGGGCAGCTTGCCGGCTTCGTCCGGCACCCGGTCCCCCGACCAGACGACGTTGTAGACCTTCTCGTGGGTCTCATCCTCGGCGTCGATCCAGCCCTTCACGATCTGGATACGGTCGAGGTTGCCCGAGAGCGGGTCCTTCATCGCCGCGACGAGGAAGCTCGGCGCGCCGCCCTCGGGGGCCGTGCCGAGATCGCCGCCCATCGGCACGCCCCTGGCATAGCCCGCGTCGGCTGGCAGGCGGGTGAGCGTGTCGGCCTCGGTGAAGTCGTAGCCGCCGAAGAAGCGCACGGTCATCCGCGAGCCGGTCGTGGCATAGGTCTCCTTGCGCATCATCGCGTCGAAGATCGCCGCCCGCGTGTTCTCGGTGGCCCAGACCGCGCCGAGCCCGCCGGCGGCCTGCTTCCAGCCGTAGATGGTGAGCGCCGGGTCCGGCGCCTCGATCACCACGTGCTCCCAGCGGTGCGGCTCGGGCTCGACGCCCGAGTGCTTGCCGAAGAAGTTGTCCTCCTGCGCCGTCGACAGCCCGGTGTGCGAGTCCGTGGCGCCGACCATGCCGAACTTGAACGGGTTGACGCCGAGCTTGCGCTCGATGGCGAGGCCGCGCTTCAGCGCCTCGCGCGCGTATTCCCCGGCCAGCATGTCGGGGGTCTTGACCTCGGTGCCGTTGAGGTTCGCCGCGTCCCAGGTGTCGAAATCGGCGAACTCGTCATCGGGGCTGAGGAAGGGATGCGCCTCGCCGTCGCCCTTGATCTGCGTCGCCTCGTAGAGCGGCTCGAACCGCGCCCGCATCTGCGCGATCTCCTCGGTGAGGGGCGAGCCGTCATAGGCATTGAGCGAGAACATCCGCCCGTTCGACAGGTTGCCGTTGTGCGGGATGGCGAGCACCTCGCCGCCGGTCCGCGCCTCGAAATCCGCCAGCGACGCCCAGAGGTCCTCGGGGTTCTTGCTGTCGTATTGCGAGAAGGGGCGCGTCTGGTTCGCCCGCAGCGCGTCGTCGCGGAAGAGCACGTTGCGGTGCAGGTTGTTGGCGCCCTCGGTGGTGTACTCGTAGCCGATGATGGCCGAGAACACGCCCGGTTCGTTGTAGCGGTCGGCGAGCGCCGTGTAGGCCTCCCAGGCGTGCTTGATCGCCTTGGGGTTGTCGATCGGCGGCTTTTCATCCGAGAGCGAGGCGACGATCTCCATCGCGGTGTCGAAGGCCTTCTTCGGGTCTCCGGCGGTCAGCGCCTCGTACCAGAGCCGCCCCTGCTCGGTGGAGAGCACCTGCGCGTCGCCGGACAGAAGCTGCGGCATCAGCCCGTACATCTCGGCATGGTCCGAGATCACCAGCCAGTCGAGCGGCCGCGAGAGCTTGGCCCGCAGCCCGTGGGTGGTGGTCACCTCCTCGCCGCGGGCGAAGCGGTAGGCATCCTCCTGCGACAGGCGCGTCATGGTGCCGGCATCGACCGAGACCATCGTGTGCAGGTGCGAGTCCCCCCAGAGCGGGATCTGCGGAAAGTTCCTCCCGGCGTAGGGCGAGAAGTCCTCGGGCGCGAGCACCGCCTCGGTGTCCTTCTGCTCGGTCGAGTATTCCTGCGCGCGGGCGAAGGGCGGGCAGACCGCGCCACCGCAGACGATCAGCGCGAGGGCCGTGTGAAATGTTAAGGTGTATCTATGATTGAACAAATGCAGCATCGGATGTCTCCTCCCCAAGACAGACGCTCAAAGGAAGCACCAACCAAAATACAGGTAGGATGCTACCACATTTTCCTATGCCGAGGGATGAATGTGTGAACCCTGGCGCTCCGGCAGGCCGGTTCGTGCGCATGGCGCTCGGGCATGACTGCGGGCGGCGCACCGGCATGGAGGGCCGAGGGATCGGTCACCACGTCCTGCCTGAACGGCGGCTCGCGGCAGGGCGAGGGTCTGGTGCCGCACTATGAGCTCAGGGCGGGCCGCGGCGTTTCTCCGCGACCTGCCTTGGGGCCGCGTGACCCGCGCCTTATCGCGCCGCGCTCACCCGCCGGTGCGGCGCGCGATCCAGACCGTGTGGCGCGAGCCGCGCTTGGTGCGGCCGGCGCGGACGGAATGGGCGTGTGCCTCGAAGCCGTTCTGCGTGAGGCGGCGGGTGAAGGCCTGGTCCGGATGCGCCGACCAGACCGCGAGGATCCCGCCCGGCGTCAGCGCCCGCCGCGCCGCCTGCAGGCCGCGCTCGCCGTAGAGCGTGTCATTGCCCGGACGGGTCAGCCCGTCGGGCCCGTTGTCGACGTCGAGAAGGATGGCGTCATAGGCCCCGGTCGCGCCGCGGATCTCGGCGACGACGTCGCCGCGGCGGATCTCCACCCGCGGATCCGCAAGGCAGTCGCCGAAGACCGGCGCCATGGGGCCGCGCGCCCAGTCGATCAGCTCGGCGACGATCTCGGAGACGACCAGCCGCGCCTCCCGCGGTGCGACCGCCTGCGCGGCGCGCAGCGTGAAGCCCATGCCGAGCCCGCCGATCAGCACCCGCGGCGCGGGCCGTCCGCCCAGCCTTTCGAAGGCGAGCGTCGCCAGCGCCTCCTCGGAGCCTCCGAGCCGGCTGTTCATCAGCTCGTTCCCGTCGCTGAGGCGGATCGAGTATTCCTCGCCGCGCCGGAAGAGACGGAGCGTGTCGCCCTCGGGGGCGGGGGCACTCGCCAGAAGTTCCCAGGGAAGCATGTGCGGCTCCTGCTGCAAGGTTCGTGGAGGGCCTACCCGATCCGGAGCCCATGGGAAAGGCGCAGGAGCAGGGCGCGCGCGACGTGATCCCCGCAAGCGCCCGCGTCGCGGCCCGGGGTTTCCGGACGGCACCCCTCGGCGGCAGAGGCGTGGGGACACATGAAGGCCTCGAGGACCGCGGGCGCGGGCCACCTTCGTCGAGCAGGCGGAGGATGGTACGAATGTCGGGGTCTGCCGAACGGCGGGGATCGGCAGGGCGCCCTTCTTCAGCTAGAAAAACATGCGCCGGGTTGATGCCGTCCGCGATGAAGCGGCTACGGATGGCGTCTGGCCATATCCCTCATGGCGAGTTCCGTGCGGCGGTTTCCAGTAAAGTCTCATGGAAATCAATACGCCAGCTTTATTTCGGGGTGCGCCAGAACCGGAAACTTGAAGTGCAATGATCGCAAACGAGATACTTTTTCTGAAATCCGCAATCTAGAGATGTGTCAGGGCATTCCACGCTGCAATCCCCTGGAATTCATTCCCGATAAAACTCCCGACCTCGTTCCCCGTCAAACGCAACGGAACAAGTGGCCTTGCAGATGTCCCGGAAAACGCGCGCATTCTCCCCATAGTTGAAATCCCACCGGGACGCCGACACGCGCGGGATGTATTTTTAACGTCTTGGTGCAAATTGATTAACTTTATCTTGACGAAAATACCGGTTGGTGCACGGAATTAGGGAGAGGCTCATTTACGTCTCTTTTGTGTGGGTAACAATTATGAATATTCTGCGTACTTCCGCCTGTTTTGTTTTCCTGGGGATTTCGTGCGCCCAGGCCGCCGTGGTCGAAGGTTCGGCCACATGCGGCGAACTGCCGAACAGCAAGTGGAGCTGGGCCGTCTCCTACGACACGGTGACCATCGGCGGCGATACCTCGACCTCGACCTATGACGAGCTTCGAACCGCTGGCCGGAACCAGTTCCTCGACACCTATACCGTCACGACCATCGAGCCGACCTACGAGCAGGTGAACATCACCTGCACGGCACTGAACCCCCAGGGGAAAATCAACCTCGATCACTCGACCACGATCCTGGGCGAGATGACGATGATCGATCCGGGATCGTCTTCCGAGGAGAAGACGAGCCAGGTCAAGGTCTGCGGGCCGAACCTCGAGCCCTGCAGCTGACCCAACATCACCGCTGCCCGCCGGACTTTCTCCGGCGGGTGGCATATCGGGGTCATGTCTATGCGGAAACGTACCGTTTTCCTGATCGTCTTGTTGTGCCTCGGGCTCTGGCAGCTCGTCGGCGCTGATCGGCTCGCGCATCCCGGCGGTGCCGAGGGCGGGGCTTCCGAGCTCGCGCCGCTCACCGAGACCTATCGGCTTGCGCCGGTCACGTCCCGCGTCCTCGTCGAGAGGGTGCCCGCGACCGGCTCCGTCGAACCCGTCGCGCTGGTCTCGGTCAGCTCGCAGGTGTCGGGGCAGATCAAGACGATCTATGTGGATTTCAACGCGCGGGTCGCCAAGGGCGACGCGCTGGCGCAGATCGACCCGCTGAGCTTCGAGATCGCTGTCAGCATGGCGCAGGCCGAGCTGGACGTGGCGAAGGCCAGCGTGACGGCGCAGGAAGAAAGCATCGCCGGGCTGCGTGCCGATCTCCTGGCGCGCGGGCACGAGCGCGACGCCGCCACGGCGGCCGAGGACCAGGCCAGGGTGCTGCGCGACGACGCCGAGGCGGATGTCGGGCGCAAGACCGTGCTGAGCAGCCTGTCGAGCGTTGCCGAGCAGCAGAAGGCGCGCACCGCCCTTGCCAGCGCCGAGGCGCAGCTGCGCAATGCCGAGGCCGCACGGAAGGCGCGCGAGGCCGCGATCCTCCAGGGACAGGCCGGGCTGCGCGCCGCCGAGGCCCAGCTCGAGAACATCCGCGCCGGGGTCCGCCAGCGCGAGGCGGCGCTGCTGCAGGCGACGGCGGAGCTCGAGCGCACGGTGATCCGTGCGCCGGTCGACGGCAGCGTCACGGTGCGCAGCGTCGAGCCCGGGCAGACCGTGGCCGCCAGCCTGCAGGCACCGGTCCTCTTCACCATCGCGCAGGATTTGCGGCGGATGCAGGTCATGGCGACGGTCGGCGAGGCGGACATCGGCCGTATCCGCGTCGGCCAGGCCTTCGAATTCAGCGTCGACGCCTACCCGGGCCGGCTGTTCCGGGGCGAGGTGCTGCAGATCCGCGTCCAGCCGCACTCGGTGCAGAACGTGGTGGCCTACACGGTCGTCGCCAGCGCGCCGAACCCGGACCTGCTGCTGCTGCCGGGCATGACCGCGACCTCGACCATCATCGTCCAGCAGACCGCGCCGACGCTCGCGGTTCCCTCGGCCGCGCTGCGCTTCCGCCCGCCGGGAGACACCCGGCAGGGCAGCCCGAAGGTCTACGTGCTGACGGGCGGTGCGGTGGTCCCGACCGAGGTGTCGATCGGGACCAGCGACGGCGGCTTCACCGAGATCAGCGGGCCGGGCATCGCGCCGGGCGTCGAGGTGGTGACCGGGCTCGTCGACATGCGCCGCACGCCGCCCGCGCCCGCGTCGGCCAGCCTGTTCGGGTTCCTGCAATGAGCATCGTCGAGCTGTCGGGCATCGGCCGCAGCTACAGCTCTGGAGGCGGCGCGGTCGAGGCGTTGCGCGGGGTGAGCCTTGCCATCGGGGCAGGGGAGTCGGTGGCGATCGTCGGCCCCTCGGGCTCGGGCAAGTCGACGCTGCTCGGGATCATGGGCTGCCTCGAGCCGCCGACCGCCGGTCGCTGCCTCGTCGCGGGGCAGGACGTCTCGCGGCTGACCCTGTCGGAGCTCGCGCGGCTGCGCGGGCGCATCCTCGGCTTCGTCTTCCAGAGCTTCAACCTGCTGCCGCGCCTCACCGCGCTGGAAAACGTCGAGCTGCCGCTGGCCTATGCCCGCCGGCCCCGCCGCGAGCGCCGCGCCGAGGCGCGCGAGATGCTCGACCTCGTCGGCCTCGGCGGGCGCATGCATCACCTTCCGGCGCAGCTGTCCGGCGGCCAGCAGCAGCGCGTCGCGATCGCGCGGGCGCTGGTGAACCGGCCGGAGCTGATCCTCGCGGACGAGCCGACCGGCGCGCTCGACAGCGCCACGGGGCAGGACATCCTCGCGCTGCTGCAGGAGGTGAACCGGCGCGGCACGGCGCTGGTGATCGTCACCCATGACGCGGCGGTGGCCGGGCGGATGGGCCGCTGCATCGAGGTGAGGGACGGCACGATCCTCGCGGACAGCCGCGCCCGGCCTGCGGGGGCGGCGGTCGCATGAGGGCGCCCGACGTCATCGCCGAGGCGCTGCGCTCGCTTGGCGCGAACCGCCTGCGGGCCGGGCTCACCACGCTCGGCGTCATCATCGGGGTGGCGTCGGTGGTGCTGCTGATGGCGATCGGCGCCGGCACGCAGGCCAGCATCCACGACGAGATCGAGCGGACCGGCACCAACCTCGTGCTGGTCATGCCCGGTGCACCCGCGTCGGCGCGTCCCGCGGCCGGGCCGGTGCGCGGCCTGCTGACCGACGAGGACGCGAGGATCCTCGCCGACGAAGGCTATGGCATCGTCGCCGTGGCGCCCACCGTGGCCAGCGTCGTCCGCCTCGCCTCGCCCGCGGGGGGTGTCTCCTCGACGCTGCAGGGGGTGACCGACGACTTCTTCGCGGTGCGCAACTGGCGCCTCGCCTCGGGGCGCAGCATCGTCGAGGAGGACCTGCTCACCTCGTCCCGGGTCGCGATGATCGGCGCGACGGTCGCCGAGAACCTCTTTCCGGGTCAGGATCCGGTCGGCGCCGTGCTGCGCGTCAACGAGGTGCAGATGGAGGTGATCGGCGTGCTGGAGGCCAAGGGCAGGTCGATGGACGGCTCGGACGAGGATGACGTCGTCCTTCTGCCGCTCACCACCGCGCGCGAGCAGATCATCGGCCGGCAGGGGGTCACCGCCCGCTCGGTCGGCATGGTCACGGTCAAGATCGCCGACAGCCGCCGCATCGAGGAAGGCATCGCCGAGATCCGCGACATCCTGCGCCTGCGCCACGCGCTGCCTCCGGGCCAGCCCGACGACTTCCGCCTCACCAACCTCGCCGAGATGCTGAGCCTGCAGCAGGAGGCCTCGGCGGCGATGACCCGGCTGCTCGCCGCCATCGCCTCGATCTCGCTTGTGGTGGGGGGGATCGGCATCATGAACATCATGCTGGTCTCGGTCACCGAGCGCACGCGCGAGATCGGCATCCGCATGGCGCTCGGTGCCGAGCCGCGGGCGATCCTGGCGCAGTTCCTCGCAGAGGCGGTGACCCTGTCGGTCGCGGGCGGCGCGGCGGGGGCGGGCTGCGGCCTGCTGGCGGCCTGGCTCGCCGACAGCAGGTTCGGGCTGCGGGCGCTGCCGAGCACCGAGCCACTGGTGCTGGCGCTTCTCTTCGCGACCCTCGTGGGCCTGCTCTTCGGCATCTATCCCGCGATGATGGCGGCACGGAAGTCGCCGCTCGAGGCGCTCCGGCAGGACTAGCGCGGTCCCGTCGCGCCCTGCGCAGGTCTGGAAAGAGAACCACCCCCGCCGGGCGAGCGACGGAGGTGGTCCAGGAGTTTGAAGCGACATCGCCGCGGGACCATGGGACCTTGCAGGTCAGCCGGTCCCGGGCCCTGTCGGCGGTGTGGCGTGGTCCGTCAGTCCACCGGGATCATCACGACCGTGGTCGAGATGTTGTACGGAAGGATGATGATCTCGTGCACTTCGGGATCGTCGCCCGAGATGCTGATCTGGGTTGCTGCCTCGCAGATCTTCTCGTCGGCAGCGGTCTTGGACCCGGCCTTCTCTTCCGCCGCGGCGGCGATTGCATCCTCGACCGCGACGATGAACTTGTCACACTTCACCTGCGTCACGTTTGCGAAAGCCGCGCCGGAGGAAAGGATAAGCGCAAAGGAATAAACGGCAACTGTGCTCAACTTCATTTCAATAACTCCAGATTAATATGAATCAGAGGTTACATAGAGCCTCCCATTCATGCAACCAAATGTTGCGGCGGGATTTTATGCGACCCGGCACGTTGCGCGCGAAAATCCGGCGCGGGGTGCCGTGGGGAGGGCGCGGTACAGCCCTTGGGTGCCGCATTCCGCAAGGGTGCAAGACTTGGGCAGGCCGCGGGAGGGAGGCGGCAGGTTTCCGCCGATCTCCGTGCCGTCCCCATGCCTGTGGCGCTTCCGATCGGCGCGCGGCAGGCCCGGAGATGCCGGGGGCCGATTCCATCGGCGCGCTTCCAGCGGCCGAAAGCCATTCCCGCGGCGTCTCTCTCAAGGGCTGCAAGCGCGAGCCGCGGATCAGGCAGGCGGATGCGGGTGGCCCGTCATCGGGTCCTGCGGCCGCCGGTGCGCCAGCCGCTCGCGGTGGATGAGGTAGAGCCCCGATCCGACGATCAGCGCGATGCCCGCCCAGACCAGCGGCGCCGGGAAGTCGCCGAAGACCAGCCAGCCGAGCAGCGTCGCCGAGGCAAGCTCGACGTAGCCGAGCGGTGCGATCAGCGCCGAGGGCGCGAGGCGCAGCGCGTAGGTCAGGAAGATGTGCGACAGGGTCGCGGCCATGCCCATGCCGCCGAGATAGGCCCAGGCCGGACCCTCGGGCAGCACCGCGCCGCCGCCGAGGCTCTCGGGCAGCAGCCACAGGAAGGGCAGGCCGATGACCACGGCGGCGATGGCGGTGGTCGCCTGCTGCGCCACCGGCGGCAGGCCGCGCAGCTTGCGCGTGACCAGCATGTAGCCGGCGAAGGCGACGGCGGTGACCAGCGGCAGCACCGCCGGGAACCCGTAGGTCGAGAAGCCCGGCTGCACCACCAGCAGCGCCCCGGCGAAGCCGACGATCGAGGCGAGGATGCGCCGCGGCCCGACGCTCTCGCCCAGCAGCGCCCAGCCGAGGAACATCAGCACGAAGGGCTCGATCTGCGCGATGGCCAGCGCGTCGGCGATCGGCAGGTAGACCATGGCCCCGACGAAGGCGATGGTGGCGACCAGCGACAGCGCGGCGCGGATCACGGTCAGGAAGAGCTCGCGCGGGGTGAGGCGCAGGCGGATGCGCAGCACCAGCGCCAGCGCGACCATGAGCACCCCCTGCACGACGAAGCGCGCGACGGTGATCTCGGCCACCGGCAGGCTGCGGGTGGCGAGTTTCGAGCCCACGTCGATCAGCGGCGCCGTGGCGCAGAACCCCAGCATCAGCAGGGCGCCGAGCAGCGGGCGGTCGAGATGGGGGCTGGCCACGGGGGCCGCGAGGGGCGCTTGCGTCGTTGTCATGCAAAGCCCATGCGCAGCGCCGCCGGATTCGGCAAGGGGGCGCGTGGGGCGGGACATGAAAAAGGGGCCGCGCGGTGGCGGCCCCCTTCGTTCGGATGTCTCCGGATCACTCGATCGGGTTGCGCCAGGCGTCCCGGTCGATGTCGAGGTCGGCGTAGTCGTCCGGGTTCAGCACCGGACGGTCGACACCCGCCGCAAGCTGCGTCTTGAAGTCGCGCAGCAGCCGCAGGGCGGTCGGGAAGAGCATCATGATCACCAGGAGGTTGACCAGCGCCAGCACGCCCATCATCGGGTCGGAGAAGAAGAACACCGCCGTCGCTCCGGGCGCCACCGCGCCGACGAAGACGATCGCCATGATCGCGAGGCGGAAGATCACCAGCGACACCGGGTTCTTCGACAGCACCGTCAGGGCGTTCTCGCCGAGGTAGTAGTTGTAGATGATCGACGAGAAGGCGAAGAGCAGGATCGCCCCGGTCAGGTAGTACTGCGACCAGGTCCCAAGGTGCGAGACCAGCGACTGCTGGGTCAGCGCCACGCCGTCGATGCCCTCGGCGCCCGGCACGTAGACATCGCCGAGCAGGATGATGAAGGCGGTGCAGGAGCAGATCAGGATCGTGTCGATGAACACCGAGAAGGACTGGGTGATGCCCTGGCTGATCGGGTGACGCACCTCGGCGGTTGCCGCCACGTTGGGCGCCGAGCCAAGGCCGGCCTCGTTCGAGAAGAGACCGCGCCGCAGGCCTTGTGCGAGTGCCGCGCCCATGCCGCCGCCGACCGCCTGCTCGAAGCCGAAGGCGTTGCTGACGATCGAGGAGATGACGCCCGGGATCTCGGTGATGTTGAGCACGATGACCAGCAGCGCCAGCGCCAGGTAGCCGACCGCCATGATCGGCACGATCACGTCCGAGGCCTTGGCGATGCGGTGGATGCCGCCGAAGATGATCGCGCCCGCCGCCAGCGACAGCGCGATGCCGGTCCACAGGCGATCGATGCCGAGGCTGTCCTGCAGCGCACCCGCCACGGTGTTGCCCTGGAAGGCGTTGAAGCCGAGGCCGAAGGCGGCGATCAGGCAGATCGCGTAGACCACGGCGAGCCAGCGGAACTCGAAGCCGAGGCCGTGGATGATCGACAGGGCAGGGCCGCCGCGGAAGGTCTTCTCGTCAACCCGGCGCTTGTAGAGCTGGGCGATCGAGCATTCGACGAGGCTGGTGGCCATGCCGACCAGCGCCACCGCCCACATCCAGAAGACGGCGCCCGGTCCGCCGAGGGTGATGGCCACCGCGACACCCGCGATGTTGCCGCCGCCGACGCGGCCGCCGACCGAGACCAGCAGCGCCTCGCGGGCCGAGATGCGGCTCGGGTCGGCCGAGTTGTTCGAGCGGCTCAGCACGCGGAACATCCGCCCGAAGAAGCGGAACTGGACGAAACCGGTTGCCAGGGTAACGAAGCAGCCGAAGATCACCAGGATCGGGATCAGCGACCAGCCCCATGTGAGATCTCCGATCTTGCCGAAGATCATTTCCAGAAATTCCATGTGTCCTCCAGTTCTGCGATCATTTTGGCGCGAAGTGCGCGCACACTAGGCAGGCGAGGTCGAAATACCATTTCACTAGCTTGCACCCCCCTGGCGCTGCTTGGTACTGAAAAGCATCAACTAGCGAAGGATGAGCGCATGTCGCGCGATTTGCCCCGAAATCTGAGGCTTCTGTGTAGTTACCACAGATCCATCGCCGAGGTCTGCAGGCAGCTCGGCGTGAACCGCTCGCAGTTCAACCGCTACCTGTCGGGAGAGACCTATCCCTCGCTGCGGCTGATGCAGCGCATGTGCGACTTCTTCGGGGTGGACGAGAGCGAGCTCCTGCTGCCGCACGCGCAGTTCGCCGAACTGGTGCGGCTGCGCCCCGGCAGCATCGGCGCGACGGTCGAGCGCAACGTGGTCGCCGCCATGGCCAATGACATCCGGCTCGACTCGCAGCGCGCGCTGATGGCCTACACCGGCTACTACCTCGTCTATTACAACTCGATGTCGCACCCGGGGCAGATCCTGCTCTCGGTCGGGCGGATCTACGAGACGCCCTTCGGGATGAACGTGAAGACCATCGAGAACGTCGGCAAGCCGGGGCGCTCGAAGTTCACCTGCAAGTACCAGGGCGCCTGCTTCGTGCTGGGCGACCGCATCTTCATGACGGTGATGGAGACGCTGACCCGCAACGAGGTGATGCAGATCATCCTCTACCCGAGCTACAACAACCGCATCCGCTACCTGACCGGCGTGGTCTCGGGCGTGGCGGCGCGGGCGCCGCGGCCGCCCGCGGCGACGCAGATCGTCTTCGAGTACTTGGGCGAGAACATCGACCTGCGCCGGAACATGCGGCGCAGCGCGCTCTATGCACCCGACAGCCCCGACATCCCCGAGGAAGTGCGCGAGATGCTCGGCTCCTGGGCGCGGCATCCCGGCCCGCTGATCGAGGCGCCGCTGGCCTGAGGATCAGCCCGTGTGCATTTCGCCGCAGACCGGGGTCGCGAGGAAGGCGCGGCGCGCCTCGAACTCCGCATGCGCCGACAGCGCATGGTGCAGCTTGGCATAGGCCATCTCGGGGGTCATGTCGCGGCCGTCGATGACGCCGCCCTCGCGCAGCACACCGCCCGCGGCATAGGTACCGAGGCTGACGCCGCCCTCGGGCGACTGGCTGACCGCGACCACCGGCACCTGCCGCTCGGCGGCGCGGCGCAGCGCAGCGCGCATCTGCGGCGTGTCGGGCGCGGTGCCCGAGCCGTAGCAGCGCAGCACGATGCCGTCGCAGTGCTGCGCGGCGAAGTCCAGCAGTTCGATGCAGCCGCCCGGCGCGACCGAGTGGATCGCCACCCGCTGCGGGCTCAGCAGGGCGGGCGCGAAGCTGTCCGCCGGGGTGAGCGGCGGCGTCGCGTCCTCGGCCCCGGCGAAGGCATCGGCGAAGCTCGAATGCGCCTTGCGGACCCGCGCGCCGTGAAGGAGCTTGCCGGCGAACTGCACCCAGACCCCCGGCGTCGCCGTCTGCGCGGCCCGCAGCGCGTCCGCGAGGTTGTCCCAGCCGTCGCTGCCCTCGACCGTCAGCGGCAGCATCGAGCCGGTCAGGACCACCGGCATCGCCAGCCCGCGCAGCGACAGGCACAGCGCGGCGGCGGAGAAAGCCAGCGTGTCGGTGCCATGCGTCACGACGATGCCGTCGAACGCGCCCTGCGCCTCGGCCAGCAGGCGGGTCAGGCGGTTCCAGTCCTCGGGCGTCGCCTCGGCGCTGTCGATCAGCCGCTCGAGCGGGCGCAGCGTGACCCCTGCCGGACAGCGCCCCTCGGCCCCGAGCCGTTGCAGCGCGTCCTCGAGCACACCGGCTTGCGGCGCGAAGCCCTGCGGCGTCGCGGCCATGCCGATGGTGCCGCCGGTATGGATCAGCAGAAGTCGCACGTGAGTCCTTTCCTCTTTGCGGCGCGTCGGGTTGCGGCCTGTCTCGCCCAGATGCCGGTCGCGGGCCAGATGCGCCGGGGAGTGCCCCTGACGCCGATCTTGCCACAGGTCGCGTCAACCAGCGTCAGCTTCGGCGCTACCGGCAAGATTGCACGTTGCCAGCTGAACCTGGCGCGGTAAATGCCGCCGCGAAGTCACCGGGAGGACCGACGATGCGGACTGAATTCGATTCACTGGGCCAGTACGATGTGCCCGACGATGCGCTCTATGGCATTCACACCATGCGCGCCTACGACAACTTCCGGATCTCGGACGTGCCGGTCTCGGAGTTCCCCGAACTGGTGCGCGGGCTCGCGATGGTCAAGAAGGCCGCCGCCGCCGCCAACCTGCGCATGGGCGTGCTGAGCGCCGAGAAGGCCCATGCCATCGACCTCGCCTGCGACGCGCTGCTGGCGGGCGAGCACCACGAGGCCTTCATCGTCGACATGGTGCAGGGCGGTGCGGGGACCTCGACCAACATGAACGCCAACGAGGTGATCGCCAACCTCGGGCTGCGCCACTTGGGCCACCCGCCGGGCAGCTACGCCCACCTGCACCCGAACGACGACGTGAACCGCTCGCAGTCGACCAACGACGCCTACCCGACCGCACTGCGCCTCGCGATCCTGCAGCGGCTCGAGGGGCTCTCGGTCGAGCACCAGCGCCTCTGCGACGCCTTCGAGGCCAAGGCGGTGGAGTTCGATGCCATCCCCAAGCTCGGCCGCACGCAGCTGCAGGACGCGGTGCCGATGACGTTGGGGCAGGAGTTCCGCTCCTTCGCCAACACCATCGAGGAGGACATCGAGCGGCTGCGCGACGTGTCGGACCTGCTGATGGAGGTGAACCTCGGCGGCACGGCGATCGGCACAGGCGTCAACGCGCCGCTCGGCTACGCCCCGGTGGCGGTGGAAGAGCTGCGCCGGGTCTCGGGCCTGCCGCTGCGCCAGGCACGCAACCTCGTCGAGGCGTCGTCCGACCTCGGCGCCTTCGTGGCCTTCTCGGGCATCCTCAAGCGCGTCGCGGTGAAGCTCTCGAAGATCTGCAACGACCTGAGGCTGCTGAGCTCGGGCCCGCGCTCGGGCATCGGCGAGATCCGCCTGCCGGCGGTGCAGGCCGGCTCGTCGATCATGCCGGGCAAGGTCAACCCGGTGATCCCCGAGGTGGTCAACCAGGTGGCCTACCAGGTGATCGGCAACGACCTCACCGTGACCATGGCGGCCGAGGCGGGGCAGCTCCAGCTCAACGCCATGGAGCCGGTGGCGATCCTCAATATCCTGCAATCGATCCGCATCCTCAAGCGCGCCATGGCCTGCCTGACCGACCGCTGCGTGGTGGGCATCGAGGCGGACGAGGCGCGCTGCCGGAACCTGCTCGAGAACAGCCTCGCCGTCGCCACCTCGCTGGTGCCGCAGATCGGCTACGAGAGCGCGGCGCGGGTCGCCAAGCACGCGCTGAACAACGGCATCTCGGTCTACGAGGCGCTGGCCGAGCTGGGGATCGAGGCCGAGCCGCTGGCCTCCTGAGGCCCGGACCGCAGGCCGGACAGATCGGCGGGCCGCCCCGGAAGGGCGGCCCGTTTTGCATTGTCGGAAGGGGGCTCCTAGAGCTCCCTCAGGTAGGCCCAGGACACGTAGCCCGTGAGGTCCGGCGCGCGGTCCAGCGCGACCCGGCACCAGCGCGTGCCGCCGGTCTGGGTGCATTCCCTCACGCGCACGACGGTGCCGTTGGGCAGGCCGACATAGGTGTCGAAGCCGGTGCCGGGGCCGCCGCGCAGCTTGAGGAAGTCGCCTTCCTCGACGCCCTGCACCTCGTACCGGTGGCCGAGGGCAACCGCCCCGGGTTCGCCGCCACATGCGGCCAGTGTCGCCAGCGAAATCGCGGCCCAGATGGTCTTGCGCATCTTTTTCTCCTGCTCGGTGTGCCTCCGACCGGTCTAGCGCGACCGGGCGGGGAAAGGCACGGGTTGATTTGCATCCGAGGCGCTCGGCTGGCGGCTGTGTTCTCCGCGCCGCCGCGAGAACCCCCGTGATGCCCGCCGTTCCGTCCCTGCCCGGACGCAACCGCGGTATTGCGGATATAGGTGTATTCCGAGGGGCGATCCGCCGGACTGAAATACGACTGAGGGCGTGAACAAATATCAATTCCGGAATTTAAGAATTGTCCTTGGAAATGTCGCCTCGCTGACATTCGGCGCCAATTGACGCAACCTCGCCGCGACTAAAGTCGCAGGTCAAGTGGCGTAAAAGTCCTTTTTACGTGAAATGGTAGTTTTCAAATGTTCGCACTCTACCCAAAGGAGAGTTCGCTCCGACGTGGCGCCAGGTATTTTAACCAACTGGGTCACTTCGTCCTGGCCCGGGAAATTGCCGTCTCGCGCTCGCCATGTGCCCGGGGAAGGCCCCGGATCGGGGAATAGGATGAACTTCATGCGTCAATACATTAGACTATAAAAAGATATATGAGATATGATCGCCCGGATTATCCCCGAACGGACCTTCTGGCACCTTCCTCCCGACAGCCGCGGAAGCGGGACGTGGACGCGGAAGGTGAAAAAGGTATTGCCAGATTGGCATCGAGTGTTAAGAATTTGAGGTGCGCCTTGCCTGTTTTTTGGGCACGGGGCCCTCGGCCTCGCCGCGCTTTGTAGTGTACGATTTTCATAGTTTTTCATTCAACCCAGCTTCTTTCTTACAAATCGGCGGCCAAGAATTGGCGCGGCCCCTCTCAGAAACATCCTGATCACTGGCAGCCTCCGACCCCTGGAGACGCCTCCGCTTTGTCCTGTGCGCCGGCTTCCGGCGTATTGGTCAATTCCCGTATTCCCGGTCCCTGACCGGCCGATATCTCACGCCCGCCTGGTAATTGCGCCGCAGGGCGAATTCATTTGTGCGCCTCGGCGCGAAGTTCATTTCCGGGCCCCGGGCGGCCCGTGTCTTGTCGTGGGAGAGTTAGATGCCGATCGAAACCATTTTCATCCAAGGCGAGGATTTCGTGCTCGACGTGGTCGGCGAGGCGACCCCCGCGAACCTCATCCGCACGCGCAGCAGCAACGTCGAGGTCACCGGCGCCGCCAACACCGGCGCGCCGAGCTACGACGCCTACGGGCTGCGCCCCGGCTATACCGGCAGCGGCGACCTGGATGACTGGGGCTATCTCGACATCAACGGCAGCGACACCGGCGCCCAGGCCTCGACCAGCTTCACCGCCGAGGCCGGCACCTACGAGATCACCCTGCGCCTGTCGAACGGCGGCAACGATCCCCGGCCGATCTCGCTCACCGTCGACGGGGTGAGCTACGTGATCGAAGACACCGACACCGGCGCCTTCTACGGCTGGGAGACCCGCACGGTCACCATCACCCTCGCCAGCGGCGGCGAGCACGCGCTCGTCGTCAACCAGGACAGCGCCGCCGGGGCGCCGAACATCGACGCCATCGCCATCCACGACGTCGGCGTGGTGCCGAACTTCTCGCTGCCGACCTTCGAGAGCGAGGCAAGCCTGACGGTCGTCGAGAACGAGACCGCGGTCGGCTCGGTGCTGGCCAGCGACATCGCCAACGACACTTCGGCCGACGCGCCCGCGCGCGAGGCGATGACCTACGCGATCACCGGCGGTGCCGACGCGGCCGCCTTCGAGATCGACCCCGCGACCGGCGCGCTGCGCCTGCTCTCCCCGGCCGAATCCGCCACCCAGCCGAGCTACGCGCTCCTCGTCTCCGCCACCGATCCCGAGGGCGGCACCACCGAGCAGGCGGTCACCGTCACGGTCATCGCGCCCTTCGCGCCGGTCTATCTCGGCGTCGAGGCGCTCGAGATCGTCGACGCGGGCGGCACGTCGCTCAAGCGCACCGAGCTTTCCAACCCCGAGGACGGCGCGGTCTTCTCGGGGGCGGGGGACAACACCGGCCCCGAGAGCGAGGGCAACGAGTTCGACGAGTTCGGCCTGCGCCACGACTACAGCGGCAGCGGCTACATTGACATCAACGGCAGCGCCGGGCCCAAGATCGCCTTCTCCTTCGACGCGCCCGCCGGCACCTACGAGATCACCCTGCGCTATGCCAACGGCTCCACGGCGCTGCGCCCGCTCTCGGTCGAGGTCGACGGTGCCGGCGCCGGCACGCTGGCCGACAGCCGCACCGGCGGGTGGAGCACCTGGGGCACGCAGAGCTTCACCGTCACCGTGGGCGATGGCACGCACCAGGTGGTGCTGATCCAGGACGCGGCCTCGGTCGCGCCCAACATCGACGCGGTCGCCGTCGCGCTGCCGGGCACGGCGGTCAGCTTCGCCGCGCCCGAGATCCTGAGCGCCGCGGGCTTCGAGATCGCCGAGAATTCGACCGAGATCGGGCAGGTGCTGGCGGATGACCGCGAGCTTGCCGATCTTGCGCCCGACGTGTTGAGCTACCAGCTTTCCGGCCCCGACGCGGACAAGGTCTCGATCAGCACCTCGGGTCTCCTGACGCTGAACGCCCCGGCGGACTTCGAGCTCGCAAGTGATGCCGATCTCGACGGCGTCTTCGAGGTGACGGTCGAGGTCTCGGACGGTGTGCGCAGCGTGACGCAGGATCTCTCGATCACCGTCACCGACGTCGAGCCGGAACTGCCCTCGCCGAGCATCGCGCCGATCGTGCTGCAAAGCGAGAGCGGGGTGATCCCCGAGGGCGCGGCAACCTTCCATCGCGTGCAGAACGACGTCACGACCGCCGAGACCGGCAGCGACGGCCCGATCGACGCCTACAGCCTGCGTGTGGGCTACAGCGGCTTCGGCTACACCGACTTCGGCGGCGACGGGGCGGATGGCGACGAAACCATCACCTGGACCGTGACCGTGGCCGAGGCCGGGCTCTACGACCTGCATATCCGCTACGCCTCGGTGGACGCGGCCGCGACAGACCGGCCGCTGGCGGTGCTGGTCAACGGCACTGATGCGGTGGGCGGCGTCCTCGGCTTCCCCGAGCGCAGCGGCTTTGCCAACTGGGCCGTGCGCGCGCCGGTGCAGATCGCGCTCGAGGCGGGCGAGAACAGCCTGACTCTGGCGATCCCCGCGGGCTTCAGCAACGGACCCAACATCGACGCCATCGCGATCACCAGCACGGGCGAGGCGGCGGTCTTCCCGCCGGTCAACTCCGCGCCCGAATTCGACGGGACGGCGGGCGACGTGACGATGGCCGAGAACGCCACCGAGGTCGCGACCGGCCTCACCGCCGCGGATGGCGAGGGCGACGCGCTCAGCTACGAGCTGACCGGCGACGATGCCGCGGCCTTCGTGTTCGACGAGGCCACCGGCACGCTCAGCTTTGCCAGCGCCCCCGATTTCGAGGCCCCGGCGGACCTTGACGGCGACAACGTCTACGAGGTCACGCTGAGCACCAGCGACGGCGTGCTCGTCACCTCGCAGGACATCTCGGTCACCGTCACCGACGTGATCGAGGCGACGCAGCCCAATTCCATCGCGCTGAGCGCGAGCGCGGTGGCCGAGAACGCCGCGGGTGCAGTGATCGGCACGCTCTCGGCGGTCGATCCGGACGGCGACAGCGCCGCGATCACCTTCAGCGTCGATCCGGCCTCGGACTTCGAGGTCGTCGGCGGCGCGCTGAAGCTCAAGGACGGGGAGTCGCTCGATTTCGAGACCACGCCGAGCGTGCAGGTGGCGGTCACCGCCACCGATGCCGCGAACGAGTCCACCACCACGACGCTCACCATCACCACGCTCGACGTCGACGAGGCGCCCTCGCTGCCGCAGATCACCTCGCTGAGCGTCGGCTCAGGCGTCGCGGGCGCGATCATCGGCACGGTCTCGGCGGTCGATCCCGAGGGCACGGCGGTCTCGTTCAGCGTCGATGATCCGCGCTTCCAGATCGACGGCGACGACCAGCTGACCCTGCTGGCCAACCAGAGCCTCGACTTCGCCACCGAGCCCACGGTCGAGGTGGTGGTCACCGCCTTCGACGAGACCGGCCAGCAGTCCAGCCAGACCTTCGTCATCGCCGTCACCGATCCCGGCGCAACCTTCGAGCCCATCGTCATCGAGGCCGAGGACGAGACCCTCGCGCAGCTCACCATCCTCGATGTGGACGCGAACACCAACGACACGCAGATCCGCGATGCCGACAACCCCGAGAGCAACGTCAACCTCGTCAACGGGTTGCGGCCGGACTTCAGCGGCACCGGCTACCTCGACTTCGGCGACACGCCCGGCGATGCGGTCACCTTCACCGTGACCGTCGCCGCCGGCGGCAGCTATGACCTGAACGTGCGCTACGCCTCGAACGGCGCGCGCCCGCTCGACCTGTCGGTGAATGGCGGCGGGGCGGTGTCGCTGCCCTTCGTCACCACCGATCCCGACGGCTCCGGCGCCGAGGAGGGCTTCGACCACTGGCTCTTCCAGACCACCACCGTGACGCTGGTCGCGGGCGACAACACGCTTGCGCTGGCGATCCCGGCGGGGGCCACCTCGGGCCCCAACGTCGACCGGATCGAGATCACCGAGGCCGGAACCGGCCCGATCCCCGAGCCCGACACCACCGCCGACGAGGGCAATGACCTCGCCGCCGCGCCCGAGGCGTCGACCATCGACCCCGCCGCGCTCGGCGCGGTCGAGTTCGCGCTCGCCGGCGTCGATCCCGACATCGTGCTCTTAGAGGTCTCGACCGACGGCGGCGCCAGCTTCGCGCCGATCGTGCCCTCGGGCGGCACTGTCACGCTCGACCTCTCGGCCTTTGCCGCCGAGACCTCGCTGGCGCTGGTCTTCCGGGTGACCGACGGGACCGGGAACACCGCCGAGACCTCGGCGTTGATCGCCATCGGCGACGCGCCCGAGGCCTTCTCGACCACGATCCAGCTCGAGAACCGCGACGGCTCGATCCTCATCCTCGACGACACCGGCACGGGCGAGGGCGACCCGCTCTCGACCCAGGTCCGCGACGCCTCGAACCCCGAGGGCGTCACCGCCGACCGGCCCGAGGGCATCTGGTCGAACTACACCGGCACCGGCTATCTCGACATGGGTGGCGACATCGGAGACGCGGTGCAGTTCGACGTGAGCGTCCCCGAGGCGGGCACCTACACGATGAGCTTCCGCTACGCCAACGGCTCGCCCACCACCCCCGACCGCCCGATGGAGATGCAGGTCAACGGCCAGACGGTGATCGTGCCCTTCGGCATGACCCCCGACTGGGACGTCTGGCTCGACGTCGAGGTCGAGGTGACTCTGGCGGCGGGCGCCAACACCGTGACGCTGGCCAACACCGTCGCGAACGGGCCCAACATCGACAGCGTGACGATCTTCAACGACGTGACGCCGCCGCCGACGCCCTCCGAGCCGGGCGTGCGCGAGACCATCCGCATCAACTTCCAGGACGGCAGCACGCCGGTCGATCCCGACTACCTCGTCGGCAACTTCACCGACTATGGGCTGCAGTCGAACGGGCTGACCTACGGCTTCGTCACCGAGGCCTCGGCGCTCGATGCCGACGGCACCACCAACACGCCCACCGGCTCGGCCTACCCGGCGATCGCGGTCAACGTGCGCACCGGCACCGGCACGCTGCCCGACGACGGCACGCTTCCGGCCGACAAGCTCAGCGTGAACTTCAACGCCATGGACCCGCGCCTGACCGGCTACGCGCATTTCGACCTCGAGGGCACCTTCCCGGGCCGCACCGCCTGGGAGATCGAGCTCGACAACGGCTGGTACGAGGTGACGGTCTCGGTCGGCGATACCGGCGGCGCCAACGACAGCCACAACCGGCTCTTCATCGAGGGGGCGCTGGCGACGGAATGGACCAGCACCTCGGCCTTCAAGACCGAGCTGCTGACCACGCTGGCGCATGTGCAGGACGGGCACCTGACGCTCTCGGCGCAGGGCGGGACGATCACCGAGATGCAGTATCTCGAGATCCGCGCGCTGCCCGACCTCACCCCGGAGGACGGCAACGAGGCGCCGGACGACTATGCCTTCTTCATCAACCCGCGCGCGGTCTCGACCGGCGGTGAGGTGGACCTCGGCATCCACGGCGGCGATCTGCCCACCGACATCGACCCGACCTCCGACATTGTGCTGGGCGTGAGCGTGGTGGACGGGCGCGGCGGCGTGCTGCTCGAAAGCCTAGAGGACGGCTCGATCCGCATCTACGAGACGCTGACCGGGCAGGAGGTGGCCTACAACGCCAACACCACCGGCGGTTTCGACTCCGTCACCATCGCCCCGGTGACCGACCTCAAGCCCTACACCAGCTACACCGTGGTCATCGACGGCTTCCGCGACCGCGGCGACAACGACGACAGCGCGGCGCTGACCCGTGAGTTCCAGAAGTTCACCACCACCTTCACCACCGGCGCCGCGCCGCTGGTCGAGGCGCGCGAGGTGGCCTTCAGCGACACGGTCGAGGTCAATTCGAACCCGATGCAGGGCGAGAGCTACACCTCGATCGAGATGTCGCCCGACAAGCAGTTCCTCTATGTCACCTCGATCACCGGCTCGATCACCCGCTGGGCGGTGAATGCCGACGGCTCGCTGGATCAGGCCAGCAAGGAGGTCTGGTTCCCCGGCGGCGACTTCGTCGTGCCGGGCGAGGGCACCCGCGGGATCATCGGCATCGCCTTCGACCCCGAGGACGAGAACACCATCTGGATCTCGGACAACTACCCGATCCCGCTCAACGGCCGGTCGAACGCGGTGCCGGACTTCTCGGGCCGCATCTCGAAGGTGACGCTCGGCGACGGCGGCTCGCTCGAGGACGCGACCATCGAGACCTACATCACCGGCCTGCCGCGCTCGAACGGCGACCACGTGACCAACAGCCTCGAGTTCCGGCTCAACCCCGACTTCGTCGAGGGCGGCGACGCGCCGCAATACCTGCTCTACCTCACGCAGGGCTCGAACTCGGCCATGGGCGCGCCGGACTCGGCCTGGGGCAACCGCCCCGAGCGGCTGCTCAACGCCGCCATCCTCGAGATCGACCGCTCGCGCGAGGCCCCGGAAGGCGGCTTCGACGTCTCGACCGAGCCGCTGCCGGCGGACGGGCAGAACCGGCGCTACGCCGACACGGACAATGACCTCAAGAACGGCGGCATCGCGATCACCGACGGCATCTATGTCGGCAACTACCTGCATTTCGACGAGAACGGCGTGGCCGAGGTGCGCACCGGCGAGGATGCCTCGTCCGAGCTGATCGTACGCTACTACGACCCCTTCGCCGAGGATGCGGTGCTCAGCATCTTCGCCGAGGGCAACCGCAACGGCTATGACCTCGTCTGGCACAGCAACGGCTATCTCTACGTGCCGACCAACGGCTCTGCGGCGGGCGGCAACGTGCCCGACGATCCCTCGACGCCCGAGAACGAGGCGATCACCAACGTCGGGCTGCAGGCCGACTACCTCTTCCGCATGGTCGAGGGCGGCTATTACGGCCACCCGAACCCGCTGCGCGACAAGTACATCCTCAACGGCGCCAACCCGACCAGCGGCACCGATCCGAACCAGGTCGGCAACTACCCGGTCGGCACGGATCCCGATCCCGACTACGACCTCGAAGGCGCCTACAACCTCGGCAACAACCGTTCGCCCAACGGCGCCATCGAGTACATGAGCGGCGTCTTCGGCACCTCGCTGCAGCACGCGGTGATCTTCACCCAGTACTCCTCGGGCGACAACCTGCGGGCGGTGCTGCTCAACGAGGACGGCACCCCGGCGGCGGATTTCATCCTCACCGACCTCGACGGCAACGAGATCAACTACGTCGACCCGCTCGACGTGATCGAGGGCGCCGACGGGCGGCTCTACATGCTCACGCTCAACCGCGCCAACGGCGTCAGCCAGATCATCCGGCTCGACGCGGCGCCGGGCGGGGCGATCGAGGACACCACCGCCGACGAGGGCGGCAATCTCGCGCTGCTGGTGGTCAGCGCCGCCGATCCGGCCAACGTGCTCTTCCAGGTGATCGGGCTCGACCCGGACATCCAGAGCCTGACGATCAGCTTCGACGGCGGCCCGGCGCAGGCGGTGAGCCTCGATGCGCAGAACCGCTTCAGCGTCGATCTCAGCGGCGGGACCGAGCAGGTCTCGGCCACGCTGCAGGTCTTCGACGACGACGGCAACACCGCCTCGACCAGCACGGCCTTCACCCCCGGCGACAGCGCCAGCGGCAATTTCATCGACGCCAGCGCCTTCACCGTGCTCGACACGGATGGCGGCACGCTGATCCGGTTGCTGAGCGATCCCGCCACACACGAGACGCCCGGTGGCACCTACGACGCCAACGGCGACGGCATGAACGACGGCTACGACGGCGCCGG